>CAYPHO010000009.1:0-30643 GCA_964410245.1 uncultured Treponemataceae bacterium
AGCGGGAAACCTCCTGGGGCGCGAGCAGTCCGGCGATATCTACGCCGTAGGCTTCGACCTCTACCTGAAGCTCCTGGACGACGCGGTCGCCCGCCTCTCCGAAACGGGCTACCAGGCCGAGGAGGACACCTACCTCGAGCTCGAGTACGCGGGCTATATCCCCGACTCCTACGTCTCCCTGCCCACGATGAAGATGGAGGTCTACAAGAAGATCGCCTCGATCGCGAGCCAGGCCGACCTCGACTACCTCTACCAGGAGCTGGCCGACCGCTTCGGGCCCCTGCCCGAGGAGGCCCAGAGCCTCCTCTCCCTGGCCGAGATCAGGGTCATCTGCAAGAGGCTGTCGATCTCCAGCCTGAAGGAGCGGGGCGGTACGGTGACCGCCGAATTCTCGAAGGTCTCGAAGATTTCGGTCGACCGCCTGCTCAGGCTCATCCGGGAGTCGGGAGGCCGGGTCAAGCTGGATCCGCACAGGCCCAACGTCCTCGTCATCAAGACGGGGAGCATCGGCCTGCGCGAGAAGAGCGAATTCATACGAGAGCGGCTGGCCTCGTTGTTGACTTAAGGCCGGGAGGGGGCTCGCCCGCCTCCCCGGCGATGCGCCCGGCGAGTATGGAAAAGCTCCCCGGGCTCGATTAGACTATTCCCGATTGGAGGCCCCGATGTCCGAGAAGATCGGCGAATTCCTCATCCGGATCGGCGCGATGACGCCGGGCCAGGTCGAGGAAGTGCTGAGCGTCCAAGAGGAATCCGACGAACCGAGGATGTTCGGGGAGATAGCCATCGAGAAGGGCTTCATCAACGACGAGGCGCTCAGGCGCTACGTCGAGGAGAGGAGCGGAGCGAGATGAAGAAGACCGGATCCCTGCGGGTGCTCTGCCCCTACGGGCTGCCCGAGAGCAGGCTGAATATCCACCCAAACGACGGCGCCGATCTCGGCATGATGACCCTGCGCAATGACGTCACGCTCGGCGGGGGCAAGGCCGAGGTCCACCTGCTCAACGAGTGCCGGAGGGAAACCGTGGAGCTGAGCCCGGCCTACTGGGAGCGGATCGGGAAGCCGGCCAGGGCCGTCCTCTGCCTGGACGGCGACACGCTGTCGATAGAGCCCGCGAAGTAGCGCTCCGGCCGAGGAAGGGCCGGCCGGCGCTCAGGGCCGCCGCAGCGAGGCGCCGGGGTAGAAGTACTCCGACATGATGTCGCAGAGCTCGGGCGAGAACTCGAGGGTCGCGCGCGCCCGCTGGACGCCGGTAGGCAGGCGGTCGGCGCGCTCGATCCTGCCGCGGACGCTGAACCTGTAGCGCTGGAAGAAGAGGTTGAAGGTCGCCTGCTGGCCCGGCGCGAGGTCGGAGGAACGGAGCGGCGTCAGGAATTCCACGAGGTTCACCCCCAGGGAGAAGAGGGCGATCTTCTCCTGCCCCGCGCCCGTGGCGAGCACCGCGTAGTTGTTGTAGCCCAGCTTCTTGGACGAGGCGGGGTCGACCCGGATGATCTTGTCCTTGAAGTCCTTGAACTCGGCTTTGAGCCGCTCCAGGCCGATCAGGTGCTCGCCGAGCAGCGCGGCGAGGGCGGGGGGAATGGGCTTGAAGTCGCAGGCGATGAGCCCGACGCGGTCCCTGCCCTTCATCATACCGACCCCGGATATCTGGCAGCGGCAGAATATCTTCTCGGGCGTCCGCGACGTCGGCCTCTGTACCGAGAGGGTGAGCCCGGCCAAGGCTCCCTTGAAGCGCTGGAAGTAGACGATCTCGTCCTTTGTGAAGGAGCCTATGAGGACTGCCTTGGCCATCGACAGCTGGTAGGGGACGCAGGCGAGTGTATAGGTCTCGACCTTCAGCGCAGTCTGCGACTGGATGATGCCCGTGGACTGGAGGGCGAAGGAGTCGAAGGCGACGACCGCGTCCTTGAACTGCTCTTCGTAGCTCAAGGTCTCGATTCTCTGCATACCCTTCTACTATGGCCGGAGCCGCTCCGGCAGGTCAAGGACGCTTTCGCCTATCGCGGCCGGCCGGCGCGCGGCCCGCCGACGGGGCGGCGCGGCCGGGACGGCCCGCCAGGAAGATCGCGGGCTCCTTGCCCAGCGCCCAAGGACTCGATCGCCACTCCGACACGGGCGCCGACCTGACGCGCTCGGCGGCCGATGTCAGCGAGGCTGCGACGCAGAGCCTGGTGGCCTGCGATAGCGCCCGTAGGCAGTCCTCCAGCAGGGCCGCGTTCCTATACGGCGTCTCGATAAAGATCCTGGTCGCTCCGTCCGCCCGTATGCCCGCGTCGATCGAGGCCAGGGCCGCCTTGCGGCCCTCCCGGTCGGGCGGCAGGTAGCCGAGGAAGGAGAAGCTCTGGCCGTCGAGCCCGGAAGCCGACAGGGCCAGGATGATCGACGAGGGGCCCGTTAGGGGGCTTACCGGCACGCCGCGGTCGTGGGCCAGGGCGACGAGGGCGGCCCCCGGATCGGCGACGCAGGGCATGCCGGCGTCGGAGAGGAGGCCGATGTCCTCGCCGGCGAGGGCGGGCGCCAGCAGGGAGCCCAGGTCCCCGGCGATCGTATGCTCGTCGAGCCGCTCGATCGTCGCGGCGGCGGCGCCTTCCCTGTCGAGCACGCGGGAAAGCAGGCGCCAGGCGGCCTTGTCGCTCTCGGCGACGAAGCGCCGGAGGGAGCGGACGCGCTCGAGGGCCGCCGCGGGCATGACGGCTTCCGGAAGCCCGGCGGGATCGAGGAGATTTGGTATCAGGTACAGCCTTCCGGGCGCGGCCGCCATGTCATCTCCCCAGGAGGTCGAGTGCCGCGTCCACGAGGTGGCCGAAGCGGAGCGCCTGGGCCTCGGGAAGGAAGGCCGCCTCGTCGCGGAAGGCCTCCCCGGCCTCCTCGCGCTCCCGCTCGGAGAGGGGCACGGCCCGTCCGAGCATCCTCGCCTCGACCGCGTTTGACCTGAAGGCCGACTCGCCCGCGAAGGCGATACGCATCTCCGAGAGTATGCCCTTCTCGACCCGCGCGGCGAAGGCGAAGGTCGCGGTATCGCTGTCCGGATACTCCTTCGGGCCGATCTTCTTCAGGACGCTGGCGTCCCATCGATCCAGGGGGATGCGGATCCGCGTGACCAGGGCGCCCTCGGGGAAGGCCGGCCTCCGGTCCTCGCCGGCCAGGCGGTTCACGTTGATCCAGGTCGAGCCTCCCGCGTCGCGGAGCTCGGCGATCGCGTCGAGGCAGGCGAGGGCCGGCCACGCGTCCATGAACCTCGTCCGGCAGGCGATATTCCCGCCGATCGTCGCGAGGTTGCGGATCGCTGGATTGGCGACCCGGGAGAGGGACTCGGATAGCAGCGGCGGCAGGACGCTCTCGCCCAGCTCGAGTATCTCGGAGAGGGTCACGGCGGCGCCGATCTCCAGGAAGCGCTCGGTCAGCCCGGCCTTGCGGAGCTCGGGCAGCTCGTGGACGCAGACGACCTCGGGGGGAAGGGATATGCCGCGGCCTCCCTGCTCGCGCAGGATGTCGGTGCCGCCCGCTATAACGAGGGCCCCGGGCCTCTCGCGCAGGATATCCAGGGCCGAGGCGAGGTCCCTCGGGTAGTGGACTTCACTTGCCAGCACGGCGGTAGAGCCTCCTCGCCTTGCGCTCGGCCGCCGACAGCACCGCGCGGACGAGCCCGTCCGGATCGGAGCAGCGGCAGGGGGCGATGGACATGTACTCCAGTATCTCGCCGACGGCCGGCCTCGGCCTGCGCTCGAGCAGGGCGGCCGTGGCCATGATCTTCGCCCCCTCGCAGAAGCCGCAGGTCTCCAAGCCGGATTCCCTGAAGCCCTCCACGATGTCGGCGTATTCCTCGGTCTGGGAGAATCCTTCCAGGGTAACGATCTCGCGGGCGCGGGCCTTGAAGGCGGGCACGACGCAGGAGGGGACGAGCCTACCGTTCAGGAAGACGAGGCAGCGCCCGCACCTCCCGCAACGGCAGTCGGATCGGACGCCCAGGAGGCCGAACTGCTCGCGCAGGAGGTCGGAAAGGCGGTCCGCGCTGCGGACCTTGGCGCTGACGTCGTCGCCGTTGAGGATGAAGGATACCGTCATGCGGACTCCAGCGCCCCGGCGATGTCCTCGCTCGGCACGGGCAGGCTCGAGAAGGGCGCGCCCGCCGCCTGCGACAGGGCGGTCAGGAAGGCGGCGGGTACGGTATCGAAGGGCAGCTCGCCGATGCCCTTGGCGGAGGCCTTCCTAGGCGGCTGGAGGAATTCGACGGCGATAGGGGGAAGCTCGGCGAGCGGCAGGAGGCCGTGGCGGAAGTACTCGGCCGGGCTGCCGGGACCGGGCTCGACGCCGGGCGACAGGCAGGCGCCGAGGGCGTCGGCGCAGCCCGCGCGCATGGCGGCGGCGGCGCGCTCGGGCGACACGATGAGGCCCCCGTCGACGCAGAGCCAGATGCCGAGCGGCCGGGGCTCAAGGGTCCACTCGTCGATCTCGAGCTCGACCGCCGCGCCCGCCCAGGAAGCCGCGTCGAAGGGCGAGGGGCCGACGCGCCCCTCCTCCCAGGCGATCGTCTTGGGCACTCGGTAGGCGCTCTTCGCGGACAGGGGAAGGGGATCGCGGAAGCGCCGCTTCTGGATCGCGGCGCAGGCGCTCTCGACCAGGCGGTTCACGACGGTCACCCCGCGCGAGAGCGTGATCGGCCCGGAGTTTGGCGAATCGTCGGTGTCCGCCGGGGCGACGCGGACGCTTCCGTCGGGGACGCCGAGGCTCTCGGCGGCGGTCCGCCTCCAGATATCGAGGACGCCGCCGCCTTCCGCCGCGGCGCTGGTCTTGATGAGCACCTTCGAGTCCTTGTCCAGCTCGACCTCTACGGTATAGGAGCCCGTCCTCTCGCCCGAGAGGAACTGGCCGCTTCCCTGGCAGGCGAAGGCCAGGCCGATGCCGCGCAGGGGGCCGTCGGACTTACCCGAGCGGCGCTTGCGGACGAGCTCGTAGCATGCGTGCTTGCGCCGATAGTCCGAGGCCTTGGCAAGGCGCTCGAGTATCTGGCCGTAGGGGACGTCGCCCTTAAGGGGCTCGCCCGTCGCCAGGATCGATCCCTTCCTGACGACGTTGCGGGCCTTCCAGTCCGCCGGGTCCTCGCCGACGGCCGAGGCCATCGCGTTCGCGTGTGCCTCGACGGCGAAGAGGGCATGCGCGGCCCCGAGGCCGCCGAAGGCCCCGAGCGGGGGCGCGTTCGTCGTTACGGCGTAGCCCTCTACCCTGAGGTTCGGGCAGCGGTAGGCGCCCGACGAGGCGATCACGGCCTGGCTGAGCATCTCCTCCGCGAGGGGCGAGTAGGCGCCGACGTCGAGCGCGATGTGGACGTCCAGGGCCAGCAGGTCGTTCTCCGGGCCCAGGGCCGCCCGCATGCTCACCGCGCTGCGGGCTCCCTTCGCCGAGTACAGGAAATCCTCCTGGCGCGTCAGCATGAGCTTCGCGGGCCGGCCGCAGGCGACCGCGGCGATGGCCGCGTGGCAGGCGAGGAGCGAGGGATACCATAGCCTCGAGTCGAGGTGGACGCCGAGGCGCGTCGGCCTGACCGAGACTTCCTCGGCGCGGCATCCCAGGACCTGGGCCACCGAGTCCCTGACCTGGTAGGGCCACTGGGTGGCGCACCAGATCGCGATCTTGTCGTAGTCGTAGGCCGCCGCCGCGCCCTGGGGCTCGCTGCCCGAATGGTACAGGGAGCCGCCGAGGTAGGTGGCCTCGCGGACTTCCGGGCTAATCGAGAAGGCGAGGTCGGGATCGCCAGCGACCGCGACGCGCTTCGCGGCGACGCGGCTCGAGGAGAAGCTCTGCCACTCGAAGGAAGGCTCCTCCTCCTCGCAGTCTACCTTGGCCCTGGCCGCCAGCGACTCGAGGAGGATCGGATCGGGCCCGGCTATCAGCGCGACGGGCTCGCCGACGAAGGAGACGCGCTCGCGGGCGAGGATGGGAATGTCCGCGTCGAAGGTCGCGAGCCGGTTGCGGCCCGGTATATCGCCGGGCAGTATCGCGTGGTAGCCCGAGGGCATCGACGGTAATCCGATCGACAGCACGGAGCCGAAGGCGATCGGCGAGCGCACCGTGACGACGTGGAGCATGCCCTCGGCCGAATAGTCCGAGACCGAGCCGAAGGCCGCCTCGCGGGCGTCGCGCTTGCGGCGGCTCAGGCGCGGGCCTCCCGGGCGATCCGCAGGACGGTCTCGGCGACGCGGTCGGCCTGGGCTTCGGACATGCCCTGCCATATCGGGAGGGATATCGTCCTCGAGAAGGCCTCGTAGGCGCGCGGATAATCGCCGGGCGCCAGGGAGTAGCGCTTGGCCCAGTAGCTCATGACGTGCAGGGGGATGAAGTGCACCGACACGCCGATGCCGGCGCCCTGGAGGCGGGAGGCGAACTCGTCGCGCCCGATGCCCAGGGCCTCGGGCCTTAGGCGGAGGCTGTACAGGTGCCAGGCGTGCGCCGGGCCGCGGGGCGGCGCTTCCAGGGCGGGATGGCCGGCGAAGGCCTCGTCGTAGCGCGCCGCGATCGCCCGCCGCTGCGAGAGGAAGAGCTCGGCCTTCTTCAGCTGCTCTCGGCCCACGGCCGCCAGGAGGTCGGGTAGGTTGTACTTGTAGCCCGCCTCGACGACGTCGTAGCGCCACGAGGCCGACTTCGAGGTGTAGCGGTCCCAGGCCCCGCGGTCGATGCCGTGGCTCCGCATGAGCTCCATGCGCCGCAGGAGGGCCTCGTCGCGGGCGACGACCATGCCGCCGTCGCCCGTGGTGATGGTCTTGGTGGCGTAGAACGAGAAGAATCCGATATCGCCCAAGGTGCCCGCCGCTCCCTCGGGAAGGCGCAGGGGGAAGGCGTGGGCGCAATCCTCGACGACGGCGGCGCCCCTCGCGCGCGCGGCCTCGAGGATGCGGCCCATGTCGCAGGGCATTCCGCCGACATGGACGGGAACGACCGCCTTGATCGAGGGCTCGCGCCCCAGGAGCTCCTCGAGGAGGGCGGGGTCGATGTTGTAGCCGCCCTCGGCGACGTCGCAGAAGGCGACCTCGGCGCCCAGGTGGCGCGCCGAGGCGGCGTCGCTCGCGAAGGTATAGGGGCTCATGGCGACCTTGTCGCCGGGGCCGATGCCCAGCGCCTCGAGCGCGAGGTGGAGTCCCGAGGTCGCCGAGTTGACCGCGAGGGCCCGGCCCGCGCCGAGGAAGGAAGCGAACTCCTCCTCGAAGGCCAGGGCTTCCTTGCCGGTCGTCAGCCAGCCCGAGCGGAGTACGGCGAGCGCGGCTTCCTCCTCCTCGCGGCCGATCGACGGGCGCGCGAAGGGGATGAAGTCAGAAGGAGGCGTCATTGTCCGGAACGATAAACGTGGGGACCGACTTTTTCAAGGCGGCGCGGAGGCTCTGGCGGTTGCGGTAGTCCTTCTCCCTGCCGGCGACGGGGACGCAGCAGGGCTCCAGCGCGGAGACGATCTCGGCTATCGGCGCCGCGAACGCCGACCTCCGCTCCAGGCGGTTCACGCGCGGGTACTCGGTCGGGACCAGGTCCTCGTCTGGGGAGTAGAGCCGCTCCTCGAGGCGCTCGCCGTGGCGGAGCCCGATGTACTCGATGCGGATGTCCTTCCCGGGGACGTAGCCGTAGAAGCGGATCATCTGCTCGGCCAGCTCGCGGATCTTCACGGGCTCTCCCATGTCCAGGAGGTAGGTCTGGCCCCCCTTGCCGACGCCGCCCGTCTTGAGGACCAGGGAGCAGGCTTCGGGCACGGTCATGAAGTAGCGGCTCGCGTCGGGATGGGTGACGGTGACGGGGCCTCCCTTCTCGATCTGGCGCTTGAACAGCGGCACGATCGAGCCGCGCGAGCCCAGGACGTTGCCGAAGCGCACGATGAGGAATTCCCTGCCGGGCGAGGCCCGCGAGGCCGCGTCCGCGACGATGCGCTCGCATAGGAGCTTGGTCGCGCCGTATACCGAGACCGGGTCGACCGCCTTGTCCGTCGAGACCAGCACGAATCGCCGGACCCCGGCCTCGAGCGAGGCCTCGACGAGGTTCCTGGTGCCCAGGACGTTGTTGTGGACGGCCGCGATCGGGTTCTCCTCCGACATCGGGACGTGCTTGTAGGCGGCGGCGTGGAAGATGACGTCGGCCTTGAGCCGGCCGAGGATGAAGCGCATGTAGTCCGGGTCCTTCAGGTCGCCGATGACCGGGACGATCCAGGTGCGCTCGCCGACGCCCTCCTCGCGGAGGAGCCGGAGCTCGCGGTCGATCTCGTAGATCGAGTTCTCGCCGTGGCCGAAGAGGTAGAGCCTCGCGACGCCCGCGGAGAGCAGCTGGCGCGAGAGCTCCGAGCCGATGGATCCGCCGGCCCCGGTCACGAGGACGCGCTTGCCCCGCAGGTAGGAGAGGCTCTCCTTGAGGCCGATCGCGGCGGGGCTCCGCCCCAGGAGGTCCTGGCTCTCGATCTCGCGCGCCTGGATGAGGTGGGCGTCGCCCTCGACGATCTGGGCTATGCCGGGGACGATCCGAATCCTCGCGAAGCCGGCGCGCTTGAGGAGGTAGTACAGGTCCTTCAGGAATTCCTTGCTCGCGCTGGGGATGGCGATGACCGCCTCGTCGGCCGGCGTCCTTCGCAGGAGCCTCACGACGTCCTCGATCGGGCCGAGGACGGGAATGCCCTCGATCTTGTCGCCGATCTTGGCCGCGTCGTCGTCGAGGAAGGCGACGACGGTCCCGAAGACGGCCTTCTCGCGAAGCTCGCGGGCGATCGCCCTTCCCGCGAAGCCCGCCCCGATTATGTAGACGCGCCCGCCCTCACGCTCCGCCGCCCTCGTGCCCATCGCCGCCTCCATTAGGGACCCGCTCGATGATCGTGAAGCCCATATCGATGAGGAATCCGGAGTTGCACATGTCCAGGCGGACCTTCGCCCGCCCCTTGCGCTTATCCACCTTCTCGATCAGGCCCTCGAGCCCCTTAAGCGGACCCTCGACCACGACTATGCGCTGGTTCTCGTCGAAGGTCACCTTAGACGTATCGGCGATTTCCCCGAAGGACATGAAATGCCGAAGCAGGCGGAGGTCCTTGTCGGACAGCGGGATCGGCGAGGGGTTGTCCCCGAGGAACCTGATGAAGCCCGGCGTCCTGCGTATCTCCCAGTACAGGTCGAGGTCCTTGAGGATGTCCTCCGACTCGACGAAGGCGTAGCCGGGGAAGACGGGACAGGTTACGCGCTTTATCTTGCCGCGCCGACGGATGTCCAGGGCGCGCTTCGGCACGTAGAGCTTGCGGCCCGGGGCGCGGGGGAGGAGGAGCCTCGAGAAGTCGTCCTCCTGGCCGGTGTACAGCTGTATCGCGTAATAGCGCATGGCGGGATTCGCGGATACTAGCACGGCAGTGCGAAGGATGCAATGGAAGAGGCGGATTGATCGGGCTAAGGAGGAGCCCCGGGGCGGCCGATAGGCAAAGGGTATGGGAAGGCACTCGTGAGATTTACCCGCGCCCGCGCCTCTGCCGGCGCGCTGCTGGCGCTCGCCTCGTCGATCGGCCTGCATGCCGCGACCATAGGGCTCTCCCCGGCGGAGGACCCCTCCTTCGGCGAGCGGGGCATGTCGACGCCGATGGCCTACCTGGTCTCCGGCTGCATGGACGGGCTCTTCGACGCCGGCTTCATCGCCTCGGATTCCTCGATCTCGGGCTCGACCCGCGAGGAGTGGGAGAAGGCCCCGATCGAAGTTACGGGCTTGAGGGATGCATTCGTCGATTTCGACATTAGACTATACGTTGAATGGAAGGAGTCTTCCTTCAAGGAAGAGGCCCTCCTGCCCTCGAGGATCGGGTACAGGATCGTCCGCGTGGCGGACGGGACCCTGGTAGCCGAGGGATCCCTCGACGGGCCGCCGGACTCCGAGGACGCCGCCATGCACCTTGAGGCGGAAGCCGCGAAGGCGGGCGCGGCAGGCATCGCGTCCTGCATCGAGCAGCTCAGGACCCTAGCCAAGGGAGATAGATTATGAAGAAGAGCCTTACGGGCGCGGTCATTCTGGTATTGGCCCTGGTCAGGGCCGGGGCTGCCACGTGGGAGGGGAGCGCGGTCGCCGGAGGCGCGGGCGACTTCCCCGCCGACGGCTACTACGCCGCATGCAACTCATTCCCGCGCGACAGCGTAGTCGAGCTCAGCAATATCGAGAACGGCCGCACGGTTACCGTCACGATCGTCAGCGAAGTCGACAACCCGGGCGTGTTCATCGCCCTGTCCCCGAAGACGGCCGAGGCGCTCGGCATGAAGCCCGGGGCCGCCGTGCGCGTCAGGGCGGTCTCCCTCGCGGCCTCTCCCGCCGAGGCGACGCTTCCCGCCGCGCGGGCCGGCATCTCGGCCGATCCGGACTTTAATCCGCGCGTCTTCTTCGAGCGCGAGAAGGCGGCCTTGGCCGCGGCCGCGGGCGAGGCTCCCTCTACGCCGGCCGCTCCAGCGACGGCCGCTCCCGCGGCGGCGGCGAGCGCCGCACCGGCCCCCGAGCCGGCGGCCCCCATTCCCGCGGCCCAGCAGCCGGCGGCCCCGACCGTCGCCGCCGCTACGCCGCCCGCTCCCGAGCCCGCTCCCGAGCCCGCTCCCGAGCCGGCTGCGGCGCCGACCGTGGACTCGCTGAAAAGCCCGAGCGAGGCGGCGAAGGCCCAGCCCGACGCCGCGGTTCCCGAGCCTCCGACACCCGCCGTCGCCTCCTCCGAGACGCCTCGGGCGGAGGATCGCGCCGACGTCATAGCCCTCGCCGCGGGCAAGCCGGTCGAGGCGGTAGTCGCCGCTCCTCCCCTTCGCGAGCCCGCCGAGCCGCGGCCGGTCGTTGCCGCCGCGGAACCCTCGGTCGACGAGGTCCCCGCCGTCCCGGATACGGCGACGGTCACCGCGCTTACTCGCCCGAGCGATATGTCAGAGCCTATGGCAGTGGGCGAGCTCGCCGAGCCGGCCGCGCCCGAGAGGAGGAGCGGCGAGGGACCGGAAGTCCTGCTCAGCAGGGTTCCCTCTCCCGTCGCCGAGCCGAACGTTCCCCTCCTTACCGACGCCGAGCCCCCCGTCCGCGATCCCGAATCGGGCCGAGACTACGAGGCGATAGCCCTAGCGAAGCCCGAGCGGGAGGCGCCCGGCGAGGACGCGGCGATCGGCGAGCTGGCGGAGGCGGAGATGCCCGGGCTCCCCGAGGCGGCCTACGTCGGAAAGCCCGCCGCGCCGGGAAGCTACGGCCCCGTCGAGCTCGCCGAGGCCGAGGCGCCCGCGCCGGCCGACGCGATAGGGACGGGAAGGCCGATTCCACCGGCCGCCCCCGCAGTGGCCGAAGTGGATCTAGGTGAGCCGATCGCGCCTAAGCAGCCTATGCAGACGGGCGTCGTCGCGATAGGGGGATCTAGGCCGAGCGCCGAGGCGAGGAGCGAGGCCGCCTTGGCCGATCCCGATATCCCCGTCCCGAGCGAGGATCTCGTCGCCGCGCGGCCGTCCATGGCCTCGTCCTCCATCGCGATCGGCGACGAGCCGGGAATCCGCTCGCCCGTCGATACCGGTACGGCGCCGACCGCCTTGTCGGCCGAGCGGCCCGACCCGCTGCCGCCCTCGGTGGCCGTCGCCTCCCTCGCCGAGCCCAGCCCCGCCTCCGAGCCGCCGACGGGCGCCTTCGTCGCCGCCAAGCCGGCCATGTCCGAAGGGCGCGAGACCGCGCTCGCGAGTCCCGAAGCGCCCTCTCCCCTGGAAAGCCTGTCTCCGGGACCCGCCGCGCCTCCGCCCTCCGGCGAGGCTGTCGTCGCCTTGGAGCCCGCGCTGCCCAGGCCGCCCGAGGCCCCGACGGCGCCCGTCATGACGCCGGCCGCGCCCTCGGCGCCGACCGTCGTCGCGACGATCAACGGCTCGGGCGGGATCGCCGAGCCTCCCTCCTCCCTGCCCGTGATCAAGGGGCTGAGCAAGGGATCGTACTACATCCAGATCGGCGTCTACGGCACGGACGACGCCCTCTCGGCCGCTACCATCGGCCTAGGGCCGAGCTATCCCGTCGCGGTCGAGCGCATCACGACGAAGGCGGGCGATCCGGCCTATCGGCTGTATATCGGCCCGATCGCGCGCGACGAGAGCGGCCTGGCGCTGCTGAAGATTCGGTCGATGGGATATAAGGACGCATTCCTCCGACAAGGTTCGTAGGGAGCTCCCCTCCTCGGCCTCCCCGCGATAGCGCGGAAGGGGCGATGCCGCCGCGAAGGGCCTGAAGGCCTTCGCGGCGGCTTTATTCCGCCCGGCTCGTCGGGGAACATATCGATGAGAAGCGGATTTCGGCTGGGCTGATCTCCGGATCGGGCTCGGTATACTCGATCCCGACGATCACGGGACGGATCCTGAAGCCCCTGGCCCTTCCCTCGTACAGAAGGAATTCCGCCAAGACGCTCTTTACGGAAAGGTCGGGCTCCTCGAGGCCGGTAAATAGGAAGTTGCCGAGCGAGTAGGCGACGAGAGAGCTCCCGACGCCGGCGATACCCTGCGTGACATGGGGATGGCCGCCCAGGACGAGGGCCGCTCCGGCCTCGGCGAAGCGGGCGTAGCGGGATTCGATCTCGGGGCTCGTCCACGCGACGTATTCGATCCCCCCATGAGCCAGGACGACGACCGTGTCCCCCGCCGCGGCGGCCGCGCGTATCGAATCGAGGGTCCTCGACTCGTCGGCGTTGATGCCCGGCGATGAAGGGCCGGCCGCCGCCTCCTCGGTCGTGAAGCCGAGCCGCTCCTCGGGATATGTCGCGAAGCCGAAGAAGCTCAGCCGCCCGTACGAGGGAATCTTGACGACGGCCGGGGCCGAGGCTTCGTCCGCGTCGCGGCCCGCCCCGACGGCGGGCATGCCGGCGCCTCGGAGCTCCTCGAGCGTATCGAGGAAGGCGTCCCCGCCGAAGTCGAAGGCGTGGTTATTGGCGAGGAGGGCGACGTCGAAGCCCGCGCCCGCCAGCGCCGCGCCCGTTCCCGGCGGCATGCGGAAGCGGAAGCGCTTGCGGGGATGCGGCTCGCCCCCGCTCGAGACGACTCCCTCGAGATTCAGGACGGCGACATCGGCGCCTCGCACGCGGTCGACGATGTCCCCGCGGAGCAGGTTCCCGATGCCTCCGCCGGACAGGAAGCGCGCGTGGCGCTCCGCGGCCTGGAAGTCTCCCGCCGCGGCAAGGACGCAGGGCGCGCTCGAGGACAGCTCCGCGGCGGCCGCCGCCTCGGCGAGCCAACGGCCCATGGCGGAGCGCCTCGGATATGCGGAACTCTTCCGGCGCGGATCGTTGATCGATAATCGCAGGCTTTCAGCGAAGGGATACCCGCCCTCTCCCGGCCAGGCGCCGTCGACGGATAGGGCGCGATAGGGAGCGGCGATCGCCTCGAGGGGCCTAAGGCCGATGGCTCGAGCCTGGTCGGCGTCGACCGAGTAGCGCGAGTCGTTCAGGAGGACCGCGGCCGCGAGATACCGGCGGCCGGCCGCGAGGGAGAGGCCCGGGGCCTCGCCGACCCGCAGCTCGATGACCGTATCGGCCTCCGCTTCCGTCCCGACGCGGGACCAGGATTCGGGCGGCGGCGAGGCGGCGAGGATCGCCTCGAGCCTGGGAAGGAGCGAGGGATCGGCGCTGATCGCGTAGCTCCGCCGGCCCGCGGCGCAGCCCGATAGGCAGGCTAGGGCCGTCGCCGCCGCAAGGAGGGCTGCCGGCCCAGGCCTCATCGCTTCCTCAGCATGGCGAGCTGGGCCGCCATGCATCCGGCGAGGATGAGGGCGCCGAGGATGAAGACCCAGGCCCATGAAAGGCGCTGGTAGATAGCGCCGCCGGCGACCGAGCCTACGACCTGCCCGGCGGTCAGGACCGCCTCGTGCACGCTCATCCGCTTGTCGCGGTCCAGGGCGCCAGAGGCCCCGTAGAACACCGACATGGAGTAGGCGAAGGCGACGAGGACGCCGGAGACGGCGATGCCGGCGACGATGCCGGCGACGCCGCCGACGGCGACGAAGGCGAGGTCGAGGGCCAGCAGGGCGGCGACGGGCGTCAGGATCAGCTTGCGCTTGAACTGCCACGAGCCCATCCTCCCGATGATCCAGAAGGCGGCGGCCAGCGTCGTCGCGCGGCCGAGGAGGATGAGGCCGATGGCGGATTCTCCCAGGCCGAGATCGTCCTTGGCGAATACGGGGAAGATATTGGAGAAGACGGCGTACATGACGTAGGCGGCGAAGACGCCGGCCCAGGCCGGGAACCTGAGCGGCGTCGAGTGGTCGGCGTCCCCGGCCTCCGCGGCGGACCCCTCCGCGGGCGCGCCGCCCCCGGCGGGCGCGCGCAGGGCCGGCGAGGGTATGCGGATCGAGGCGATCGCGACGTAGAGCGCGTTAGCCCCGAAGATGCCTATGCCGAGGTACACGGGAGAGGCGAGCAGCCGCTCGGAGAGGGCCCCGGCGATATAGGGAGCGGCGACGCCCGCGACGCTCCATGAGATATTGTACGCGCCATAGGCTCGCGAGATGGCGTTCCCCTCGAGGCCAGAGGCGAGCCAGCCCATGGCGCGCGGCCAGAAGAGGGCGCAGGAGAAGCCGTAGGCGCCGTTCACCGCGAAGGCCATGGCGAGGGAGGGGAAGAGCGCGTAGGCGGAGAGGAGGCCGGCGATCAGGGCGCAGGCGATCGTCATCGAGGCCGTCGCGGACAGGACCCTGGTTAGCGGCCGCAGGAGCACGCAGCCGGCGAAATAGGCGACGCACCACAAGGCGGTGAACCAGCCTATGGTCTCGGCGCCCGCGCCGTGAGCGCCCTTCACCAGGAAGAGCATGCCGAGATTCACGATACCGATACCGAGCGATGTCGAGAAGGCCGAGGGCAGCAGGAGGACGAGCCTCCTGTCCGGCATGGCCGCGCGGGATTCCATGTCGCCAGCCTATGTCGGAAGGCCGGGGAGGGTCAACGACGCGTCATCGGTTTGACAGGCGACCTCGCCCCGCTTACTATTATCTGACCATGCCCGACACGACGAAGGGGCGCGCCGCCCTCCTCGAGCGCCTCGTCCGCAAGCATCAAGCCCTGTACTATAACGGTCAGCCGGAAATCTCCGACGCCGAGTTCGACGCGCTATGGGACGAGCTGAAGTCCATCGCGCCCGACAGCGAAGTCCTGGCCGGCATCGGCGCGGACGCCGCGGACGGATGGCCCAAGGCGAGGCACCTCATCCCCATGGGCAGCCAGGACAAGGCTTCCTGTCCCGAGGAATTCCTCGAATGGGCCGGGAAGACCGCCCATCCCGAGTACATCGTCCAGTACAAGCTCGACGGGGCCAGCCTGGAGCTCCAGTACGAGGACGGCGCCCTCGTCCGCGCGGTCACCCGGGGCGACGGCGAGGTCGGCGACGACATTACGCCCAACGCCAGGAAGATGAGGGGCGTCGTCGCCAGGCTGCCGGAGGCCTTCACGGGCGGCGTTCGCGGCGAGGTCGTCCTGGCCCGAGCCGTCCACGCCCGGAAGTACTCCGACAAGGCGAACTGCCGCAACGCGGCCAACGGCCTCATGAAGCGGAAGGACGGCCGGGGAAGCGAGGACCTCGAGGTCATCTGCTACGACGCGCGGGGATCCTCGCCCGGCGGGGGCTCGCCCTTCCGCGACGAGCTTGAGAAGACCGATTGGCTGAGGCGCATGGGCTTCGAGACATCCCCGCAGGAAGTCTACTCCTCGCCCGACGAGGTCGTGGCCTATCGCGCCCGCGTCATGGACTTGAGGCCCGGCCTGCCCTACGACATCGACGGCCTCGTGGTGAAGGGCCGCGAGATCGACGAGGAGGATATGGCCCGGGCCCGGCCCGAACGGCAGATCGCCTTCAAGTTCGGCCTGGAAGAGGCCGTCTCGACCCTGCGCGAGGTGGAATGGAGCGAGTCCGGCGCCTACTACACCCCCATCGGCGTCGTCGATCCCGTGCGCCTCGCGGGCACGACGGTCCAGCGGGCCAACCTCGTCAATACGAACATCATCCGCTCCATGGGCCTCAGGATCGGCTCCCGCGTCATCATGACTAAGCGCGGCGAGATCATCCCCAAGATCGAGGGCCTGGTCGAGAACCCGCCCGGGACCTCGGCGATAGCCGTGCCCTCGGCCTGCTCCTGCGGCGCGAAGCTCGTCGACGAGGGCACGAGGCTTTATTGCCCCAATCCCGACTGCCCCAAGAAGGCCCTGCACCGCCTGGAGAAATGGCTCTCGGTCCTCGACGTGCGGGACTTCGGCTCGGTCATCCTGGGCAAGCTGCACGCGTCGGGAAGGGTGAGTGAGATCGCGGACCTCTACGGCCTCGAGGCCGCCCAGCTGGCCGAGTACGACCGCATGGGCGAGACGCTCGCCCGCAAGATACTCCGGAACCTCGCCGCGAAGGACGAGGTGAGCCTGGCGCGCTTCGTGGCGGGCTTCGATATCGAGGGCATCGGCGAGGCGATGGTCGAGAAGGCGGTCGGCGCGGGATACGACAGCCTCGAGAAGCTCCGCGCCGCGAAGGCCGAGGAGCTCGCCGGAGTCGACGGCTTCGCGGAGATCACGGCGAGGACGGTGGTCGAGGGCCTCGAGGCCCTGAGGCCGCAGATGGACCGGCTCCTCGCCGGCGGCGCGGTCCGGATCGCCGCTCCCGTCGCGGCCGGGCCCCTCGCGGGCAAGAGCTTCTGCTTCACCGGCGAGCTGAAGTCGATGAAGCGGGCCGAGGCCCAGGCCCTCGCGCGTTCCCTCGGCGGCGCGGTCAAGGAATCGGTGACGAAGGGACTTTCCTACCTCGTCACGAACGATCCGTCGTCGGGCTCCGCGAAGAACAAGAAAGCGGCCTCGTACGGAACGAGCGTAATAGGCGAGGACGAGTTCCTCGCCCTCGCGGGCAGGTCGTGAGCGGCAAGGCCGGGAGGCGCTCCCCGATCCTCGGCGCGGCGATCATCGCCGCGAGCTTCCTCGTCGGCGGTTATTTCCTTATCACTGACCTGAACGAGCGGCAGAAGGCCGAGATCGCCCGCCTCGAGGGCATCGCGGACAAGCTGAGGTCCGAAAGCGTCCCGCTCAAGTTCAAGATTCTCGGGCGCGGCGAGGGCGGCGTCCGGGTCCGGCTAAGGCTCTACGACCTCGCCGGCCGCGAGGTCGCCCTCCTGGAGCGGACCTTGCCCGGGAGCTCGGTCTTCATCGACGTCCTCCTCGCGCCCCTCGCCCCCGATTCGCGGGACGCCGGGCCGGGCGGATCCTACCTGGCCTTCCCCTACCGCGTCTTCACCGACGAGCTGAGCCCCGCGTCGGGGGAGCGGCTCCTCGGGGCCTACGATTCGGGCGGCTTCCCGCGCGTCATGGATGGGGTAGAATGGAGCAGGGCCGAGCGCGCCGCGATAGCCGAGGCCTTCCGCTCGGCCCTCGCGAGCGAGGCGGCGGGCGAGCCGGCGACGGGATCGTCCGCCGGGGCCTTCGGGTCGGCCGTGCACGAGGCCGCCGGCGTATCGCGCCTCGAGGTCGGCGTCGTGTATAAGGTCGTGTGCCGCGCCAAGGGCGGCGTCGAGATCATGGAGGACTGACATGGGCAAGCTGGACGCCTTCAAGGGCATTCTGTATTTCCTCGCCGACGGGGCGGCCTTCCTCTTCACGACGAGCGCGGGCATCATAATCCTCGCGGCCGCGCTCATGGTCGGGGCAATCCTCCGGCTCTGGAGCGCGCTCTCGTCGGGGCGGCTCATGGCCGAGGCAGCGGGCGAGGACTTCGGCGCCGGATCGGCGATCGGCATCGCCCTGCGCGAGCTGGGGAGCATGGGCATCAAGGCGGCCGGCGCCCTGCCCGCGCTGGCCGCCCTCGCCGTCGCCTTGGCCATGCTCATCGGCTTCGCGGACTCGGCCCGCAAGCTGGACGAGTACGTCGAGGGCCGCAGGCGCGTCGCCGAGCTGACGACGACGGTGCGCAACCTCGACCGCGACTTCAAGGCCGTCGAGGCCAGGATCGACGACCTGGCCGACGGGCGGATCCGCGCGACCCTCTCCTTTTTCGACGAGCCGGGCGCCTCGAAGGCGGCGAAGGTCCAGGCGATCGACCTGCCCGGCAAGGAACTGTACCTCGACGCGATAGTCTGCAATTTCGACTATTCCGAGATAGCGGCCGGCGAGCGGCTGAACCTCTGGATACCGAGCAAGGTCTTCACCGACCAAGTGCCCGAGAGCGAGGGCGTCGCGCTCGCCCTCTCGGACGACAAGGGCATTCCCCTCATGTTCAGCCGAGGGCCGGACGAGGTCTACGGCATCGGCGTCGAGGCCTTCGAGTCGCGGCGCGCGGAGCTCGTCAAGCTGATCGCGAGCGAGGAGGCTGCGCGCGGGGCGGGCATCGTCCGCAGCGTCTACGGCAACGCCGTCCACAAGGCGGCGAAGAAGGGCGAGTCCTTCTCGGTCTGGGTCGAGCAGTCGGGCGGCCTCAGGATCAAGGAAGCCCCGAGCTTCTAGGGCGATGGCGGAGGATGCCTGGATCAAGGCCTCGGCGGGGCGGCTCCTCGTCGAGGTGAAGGCCGTTCCCGGGGCCTCGCGCTCCGAGGCGGCGGGCCTGCGCGACGGGGCCCTCCTCGTGCGCGTCGCGGCCCCGCCCGAGAAGGGCAAGGCCAACGAGGAGCTGCGCGCCTGCCTCGCCAAGGCGCTCGGCTTGCCGAAATCGGCCGTCGAGCTCGTATCCGGAGCCGGCTCCAGGCGCAAGCGGCTCTCGCTTCCATTCGAGGCGGGACCCGCCCTTCGGGAACTGGCCGCGCGCGGCGCGGGGAAGTAGGCGGCGCGCGCCGCGGCGCCGGCGCCGACGCCGCCGGCGGCGAAGCCCCCGGCTCCTTGATAGCGCCGCCGTCCTGACGATAGACTCCACTACCTTTAAATCGGAGTTCATCATGATCGAGATCAAGGCGGCGTGGAAGCGGATCATTGCCAGGGCGCTCGAGGCCCACGCGAAAGAGAAGGGCGCGGAGGCGCCTCGGATCGAAGCCGGCAGCGTCGTGGTCGAGCGCCCCCCCAAGCCCGAGCTCGGGGACCTCGGCTTTCCAATGTTCCCCTTCGCCAAGCTCCTGCGCGCCGCCCCTGCCCAGGTCGCGCAGGCGGTCGCCGCACTCGTCGCGAAGGACCCGGAGGCCGCGGCCCTGGGCTCGGCCTCGGCGGAAGGGCCCTACCTGAACGTGCGCCTCGATCGCGCGGCGGTCGCGCGCTCCGTCCTCGATAAGGCTTCCGCCGCCGGCTGGGGAAGCAGCCGCGGCCTCTCGGGCAAGAAGGTCATGGTCGAGTTCTCCAGCCCGAACACCAACAAGCCCCTCCACCTCGGCCACCTGCGGAACAACGCCCTCGGCGAGTCTCTTTCTCGGATACTCGGGAAGGCCGGGGCCGAGGTCAGGAAGATCAACCACCCGAACGACCGCGGCGTCCATATCTGCAAGTCCATGCTCGCCTACCAGGCCTACGGCGGGGGACGGACCCCGGCCGACGAGGGACTGAAGGGCGATCACCTGGTCGGCAAGTACTACGTCCTCTTCAACAAGCTGAAGGAAGAGGATCCCAAGGCCGAGGAGAAGGCCCAGGACATGCTCCTCAAGTGGGAGAGGGGAGATCCCGAGGTCCTATCGCTGTGGAAGACCATGAAGGACTGGGTCATGGAAGGCCTCGCCGCGACCTACGCGCGCACGGGCGTCTCATTCGACCTCTACGACTTCGAGAGCGAGACCTACCGGCTCGGCGTCGAGAACGTCAGGCAGGGCCTCGAGAAGGGCGTCTTCTACAAGGAGGAGGACGGCTCGGTCTGGGGGAATTTCGAGGATATCGGCCTCGACCGCAAGGTCTTCCTCCGCAAGGACGGCACGAGCCTCTATATAACCCAGGACATCGGCACGGCGATCAACCGCCACGAGGCCTGGCCCTACGACGAGCTGATCTACGTCGTCGCCAACGAGCAGCAGTATCACTTCACCGTCCTCTTCGAGACGCTGAAGCGCCTGGGCTATTCCTGGGCCTCCGACCTGCATCACCTGGCCTACGGCATGGTCAACCTGCCCTCGGGCCGGATGAAGACGCGCGAGGGCACGGTCGTCGACGCCGACGACTTCATCGACGAGCTCCAGGCCCTCGCGGCCAAGGAAATCGAGGCCAAGGGGCGCGAGGACGCGGTCGGCGACATCTCGGCCGTCGCCGAGAAGATCGCCCTCGGGGCCCTGCACTACTTCCTCCTGCAGACGGGCCCCGTGAAGGACATGCTCTACGATCCCCAGCAGTCGCTGTCCTTCACCGGCGACACCGGGCCCTACATCCAGTACATGGGCGCGAGGGCCTCCTCGATCATCCGCAAGCACGAGGCGGGCGAGGGGAACGCGGTCAAGGGGAAGGCTCGGGCCGAGCTTTTAGGCTCGGACGCCGATTGGGCGGTCCTGAAGCGCATCGCCGAGCTGCCCGAGGCGGCCCGGGCCGCCGCCGAGGCCCTCGAGCCCTCGATCCTCGCCGGCTACCTCCACGACCTGGCCGCGGATTTCTCGGCCTGGTATCGGGATAATCCCGTCCTGAACAATCCGGACGCCGACCTCGCCGCCAGCCGCCTCGAGCTCGTCCGCGCCGCCAAGCGGAGCCTCGAGGCCGCCGCCGCCCTGGTCTGCATTCCTTTCCTTGAAGCCATGTAACGCGCTGACGCGCGTTACATGGCTCTCGCGGGGCGAAGCCCGCGCAGCCTTATTGCGCGTCAGCGCGTTACATGGCTCTCGCGGGGCGAAGCCCCGCGCGGCGGTCCGGCGCATAAGCCCGCCGGCGCCGATTGACAGTCACGTAAGTACCGGTGTATAAAAGCCAGCCTAACCATAGGCATAGCAGGGGAACGTCAGATGTACGCAGTCGTGGAAATCAACGGTAAGCAGTATCGCGCCGAGAAAGGCGCTGTCCTGAGGGTCGATCGCATGGAGGCCGAGAAGGGCGCTTCCGTATCCATGGACAAGGTCCTCCTCGTGTCCGGCGACAAGGTGACCGTGGGCTCGCCCTACGTCGCGGGCGCCGCGGTCAAGGCGGTCGTCCAGGACGAGATCAAGGGCGACAAGGTCGTGGTCTTCAAGTACAAGCCCAAGAAGGACTACCGCAGGACGCGGGGGCACCGGCAGCCCTATACCCTCCTCAAGATCGAGGAGATCACTGCCTAAGGCCGCGCGGGGCTGGCTCGGGTGATACGGGCGCGGCTGTCCCTCGACGAGGCTCAATGCATCGCCGGGTTCAGCGCCTCGGGCCACGCGGGCTCGGCTCCTCGGGGAAGCGATATCGCCTGCGCCGCCTTTACGGCGCTCGCGCGTACCGCCTACCGGAGCCTCGAGGGCCTTCCCGGCATCGAGCTTCGGGGCCGCGCCGGAGGGCGCGGCGAGCTGGACTTCGAGGTGGCTCGGAAGTCCAGCGATCCGGGAAGGGCCAGGGGCATCGCGGACTTCCTCGCGATAGGCCTCGGGGACTTGGCGCGGGATTATCCCGATGCCTTGTCGCTTACGATAGAACACGTTTCGGAGGGATGAGATATGGCACACAAAGGCGTCAACGGCCGCGATTCCAACCCCCACAGCCTGGGCGTCAAGGCCTACGGCAATCAGGTCGTAACCGCGGGCTCCATCATCGTCCGCCAGCGCGGCACGCGGATCCATCCCGGCGAGAACGTCGGGCTGGGAAAGGACGATACCCTGTACGCCCTCGTGGACGGGAAGGTATTCTTCAAGGAGTTCCGCGGGCGCAAGTACGCCGGCATCGAGGCGGCCGCCGCGAAGTAGGCGCGCCCCCTCGGCGGGCGACGACGGGACGAGCCGCTCCGGGCGATGCGCCGGGGCGGCTCTGTTCTTTATCTGGGCGATAGCCCGGGAGCGTGCGTCAGTGATCAAGTTCGCCGACGAAGCCACTATCATCGTTTCCTCGGGCAAGGGCGGGGACGGCTGCGTCGCCTTCCGCAGGGAGAAGTACGTGCCCCTGGGCGGCCCCGCGGGGGGCGACGGCGGCCGCGGCGGCGACGTCGTCTTCCAGGTGAGGCGGAACCTGCGGACCTTGGCCCAGCTGCGCTACAAGCAGTGCTTCAGGGCCGAGAACGGCCAGCCCGGCATGGGCAAGAACATGCACGGCCGCGACGGCGCGGACGCCGTCATACCCGTGCCTCCCGGCACGATCCTGCGCGACGCCGAATCGGGCGAGCTGATCAAGGACTTCGGGGCCGGCAAGGACGGGGAGACCTGGCTCTTCCTCAAGGGCGGCAACGGGGGCTGGGGCAACACCCACTTCAAGTCCTCGACCAACCAGGCGCCGCGGCAGTTCCAGCCGGGGCAGCCCGCCCGCGAGGCCCGGCTCCGCGTCGAGCTCAGCATGATCGCCGATATCGGCCTGGTCGGCCTGCCGAACGCCGGCAAGTCCTCGCTCCTCGACTACTTCACCAACGCTCGGCCCAAGATCGCGCCCTATCCCTTCACGACGAAGATACCCAACCTCGGCATGCTGAGCGTCCACGAGCGGGACATCGTGATCGCGGACATCCCCGGCATCATCGAGGGGGCCCACGACGGGGCGGGCCTCGGCCTGCGCTTCCTGAAGCACGTCTCGAGGACGAGCGCCCTCGCCTTCATGGTCGATCTCTCCGACGGGAACTGGAGGGAGGCCTTCGGCGTCCTCAAGAACGAGCTCGAGTCCTACTCGACGGCGCTGGCCGCGCGGAGGCGCGTACTCGTCGGGACGAAGCTCGATCTCGAGGAAGCGGCGCTCCGGCTGCCCGAGTTCGCCTCGGCCTTTCCCGAGGAATCCGTCTTCGGCATCTCGGTCTTCTCGGGCGAGGGGCTCGACGTGCTGCGCGAGGCCCTCTTCAAGCTCGTGGTCGAGTCCGAGTCCGAGGCCGAGGAGGCCGGCGAGGACGATGACCTCTTCGGCCTGGGGGACGAGGGCCTCGATGAAGGAGAGGACGGCGAGGAATGAGGATCGTCATCCTCGGCGGCAGCTTCAACCCGGTCCATATCGGCCACCTCGTCATGGCGGAGTACGTCCGCGACGAGTTCGGCTACGACCTCGCCCTGCTGGTCCCCTCCGCGCTTCCGCCGCACAAGGAGCTGGATGCCGATCCCGGGGCGGGCCATAGGCTCGCCATGCTCGAGCTGGCCGCGGGCGGCGACGACTCGATCGCGATCGACGATTGCGAGCTGCGTCGCGGCGGCCTGTCCTATACCGTCGATACCCTGCGCGAAGTCGTCGAGCGCTATAGGCCCGAGGGCAAGCCCGGCCTGATCATCGGCGACGACCTCGCGGGGGACTTCCGCTCGTGGCGGGAGCCCGAGCGCATCCTTGAGCTGGCCGACCTCGTGATCGCCAGGCGATCGGTCGCGGCGGCCTCCGTCCCCGATTTCCCGCACAGGGCCGCGTCGAATCCGCGCATCGAGGTCTCCAGCAGCCTCGTGCGCCGCAGGATAGCCGAGGGAAGGGCCTTCGGCCGCTTCCTCGATCCGAGGGTGCGCGGCTACATCGTCGCGAAGGGGCTCTACGGCTATGGAAGGTAGCGCGGCGTCGTCCGGGATCCGGCCCTCGGATCTCTCCCGCCTGCTCGACGCGAGGCTCGACTCGATGCTCTCGCCGGAGCGGGCGGCCCACTCGCGGAGGACCGCCGAGCTCGCCTCGGAGATCTGCGCGGCCCTGGGCCTCGACCCGGAACGCGGGCGGGCGGCCGGCCTCGCCCACGATATGTGCAAGGAAATGAGGGGCGAGGAGCAGGGCGCTCTCGCGGCGCTCTATCCCGAGGCCCTGGCCTGCTCGCCCATGATGGCGGACAAGGCTATGCACGGGCCCGCGGCCGCGGCCCTGCTGTCCCGCGACTACGGCGTGGCCGACGAGGGCCTGCTCGAGGCGGTCGCCTTCCATACCCTCGGGCGGAAGGGCATGGGCCCGCTGGCGGCGGCGCTCTACTGCGCCGATAAGCTCGAGGCCGGCAGGAAGGGCGTCGACGAGGGCTTCAGGCGGCGCTGCGCCGGCTTGCCTCCCGATCGCATGGTCGCCGAGGTCGCCCGCCATACGATCGAGTGGCTGCGCTCGAGGGGCAAGGCCGTTGCGCCGGAAACCGTGGCCCTCTACAATTCGCTGAGCGAGGGAGAGCTTTTACGATGAAGCGCGCGATCTTGGACAAAAGCTCGATACTGCTGGTCGCCATCGCGGCGATCCTCGTCGCGGCCCTCGTATTCCTGGCCCTGTCCCTTCGCTCCGACGAGGTCAACCGCGCGATCAAGGCGGATCGCATCATCAACATCTGCTTCATCGTGGAGCGCGAGGGCAAGCCCGAGTCCACGCAGGTCTTCATGTTCTACCCGGCGAACGGGATGGGGGCTCTGCTCGACGTCCCGGGCGACACGGGCTTATTAATCAAGTCGGTGGATCGCGTGGCGAGGATAGACTCGCTCTACGACAAGCGGCATCCCGAGCCCTACGTGAACGAGATAGCGAGGCTCGTCGCGGCGGACGTGCAGTTCTGGATCGTCCTGGACGAGGCGGGGCTCCTGAGGCTCGTCGATCTCCTCGAGGGCATCGAGCTCTTCGTGCCGACCCCGGTCGTCTCCGAGGGCCCGCCCAGGGCGATGCTCCCCGCCGGCGCCCATCTCCTCGACGGCACCAAGGCCGTCCAATACGCCTTTTACCGCGACCCGGAGGAATCGGACGCGGACGCCGCGGCGAGGAGGCAGAAGCTGTTCCAGGCCTTGGCGAGGCGGATCGGCGAGAAGGCCGAGTCGCTCGCCCGACCGCCCGTCCTCGCGGCGGCGGGAGCCTGCATGCACACCGACTTCTCCGACCAGGCGCTCAGGCGCCTCGTGCCCGAGCTCGCCCGGCTCGACGCCGACAGGCTCCTCCTGCAGCGGATCACCGGCACGTACAAGAGCGTCGACGGTTCACGCCTCCTCTTCCCGCTCTACGACGGCGAGCTCGCGCGGGACATCGTCAAGCAGACGCTCAACGCCCTGGCGAGCTCGGAAGCGTCCTCCTCCGCGGAGAAGATCTTCACGATCGAGGTCCTGAACGGGACCGAGGTGCAGGGCCTCGCCAAGCGCGCGGCCGAGATATTCCAGAGCTTCGGCTACGACGTGACGACCATCGACAACGCCGATCGCAGCGATTACGCGACGACGCGCGTGCTCGACCGCTACGCCAACGCGGAGGCGGCGAAGGGCATCGCCGGCGTCATCAAGTGCCCGGACATTCTCCAGGAGGCCCCGGAGCGGGCCGACGACTCGGCCGACTTCACCATCGTGCTCGGAAAGGATTTCAATGGAAGGTATTGCGCCCGCTAGGAAGATCGCGACGGCCCTCGCCGATAACAAGGGAGGCGACGTCGTCATACTCGACGTCGCGGCGCTGGCGGGATGGACGGATCGCTTCGTCATCGCCACCGCTACCAGCTCCACCCACCTGCGGGGCCTCGAGCGGGTCGTCCTCGAGGAGGCTTCCGCGCTAGGCCTCCATCCCCCGCGGAAGGGCTCTCGGGCCGAGGACGACGAATGGCTCCTGGTCGACCTGGGCGATATCGTCGTTCATCTCATGACCGAGCGCGCCCGATCGTTCTACGAGCTGGAGAAGCTCTGGTTCCAGGCCGGAGTCGAGCGGGCTGGACTGGGCGGCTCCCCGAAGGGCTGAGGCCGAGGGGCCGCCGAAAACGAAGGGGCCGCCCGAAGGCGGCCCCGCGATCGAGGATCGGCTTCCCGATCACTCGTCGAAGTCGTCGTAGTCTATGTCGTCCTCGTAGTCGAAGTCTTCCTCTTCCTCGTCGGAATCCTCGTCGTCGAAGTCGTCGTCCTCGTCGTCGAAGTCGTCGTCCTCGTCGTCGAAATCGTCGTCCTCGTCGGCATTGTCGAAGCCGTCCTCGTCGACGTCGTCGAAATCCTCTTCTTCCTCGAAATCGTCGTCCTCGTAGTCGTCGTAGCTGTCGTCGAAGAGATAGCCGGCCGCGGGCGCGGGAGCGGCGGGGTAGTATTCCGTTACGGCCGTTAGCGCGAGCTCGCTGGCTTCGTCAAGCGCGGATTCGCCGTAGGTGGGGATCATGCTCAAGTCCTCCCTGGTGTCCAGCGGCGCGTCTTCGCGTGCCCGCCGAAAGATGACGGAAGCGCGAAGGCCGCTAGCCCGTATCCATCGAAAATCTAAAAGAGTATTCGCCGGTCTGTCAACTACGATTATCCAAAAAAGAGCGCCGCTGAAGCCGGCTCGGCGCCGGCCTCCCGGCGCCGAGCCCCGCCTGCCCGGCCAGGGTTTGACAAGGCTTTCTATATAGGTATAATACCCTCCTAAAATGGAGGGAAGCGTCCGCGTCGAGGCGAGGGCCAAGGTAAATATACACCTAAGGGTCTATCGCCGCAGGAACGACGGGTATCACGGGATCCTAAGCCTGTTCCAGGTCGTTTCCCTTTCGGACATCCTAGTCATTCGGTCTTTGAAAGAGCCTGATATCATCGAGATCGACGGGAAGCTCGGCTGTCCCGCCGAGGAGTCGACAGTATTCAAGGCGATCCTAGCCTACCGCGGCATCACCGGGGACAGGACGGGAGTAGCGGTATCGGTCGATAAGCGGATCCCGATCGGGGCCGGACTTGGCGGCGGGTCGAGCGACGCGGCCGCGACGCTCAGGGGGCTGGAGCTCCTTTTAAGGGGCGGCGCCCAAGCCGGGAGCCTCCGAGAAGCGGCGCTCGGGATCGGCAGCGACGTTCCCTTCTTCTTAGAAGGCGGCGCGGCCATCGTATCCGGGCGGGGCGAGCGGATCGATCCCATACCGGCCAGGACCGACTACGCGATCGTGATCGCCTACCCGGGGAAGCCGGTAGGGACCGCGGAGGCCTACGGACTCCTGGACGGGGGAAGGCCCGACGACTCGGCCGAGCCCGATCCCGATCCGGCGAGGATCGAGGCCATGTACCGGGAAGCGCCCGGGCGATGGTCCTTCGCCAACTCCTTCGAGCCGGTCATCATGGCGGCCCGCCCGGAGATACGGTCCGCGAGGGACGAGCTCGCCGGCCTCGGATCGGCCTTCGCCGCCATGAGCGGCTCGGGCAGCGCCGTGTTCGGCGTCTTCGAGGACGCCGGCGCCGCGGCCCGCGCGCGCGACGCCCTGGGGGAGCGAGGGCGGGAGGCCTACCTCGCGGCGCCGCTTGCGCGGTTCCCGGCCCTCGTTTAGAATATCCAGCATCCTCCGCGCGACGCCAAGGAGAGCCGTAGACATGGAGATCACGGATATCCGCATCCGCAGGGTCACGACCGAAGGCAAGCTGAAGGCGTACGTGACGGTGACCTTCGACGACTGCTTCGTCGTGCACAACGTCAAGATCATCGAGGGGAAGAGCGGCGTCTTCATCGCCATGCCGAGCCGGAAGACCAGGAACGGAGAGTATAAGGATATCGCCCATCCGATCCACCCAGACTTCCGGAACCGGCTGCAGGAGAAGATACTAGGGGCCTACGAGACCGCCCCGCTGACGGACTCCGCGGCTTCGCCCGATTTCGATTGAAGACTGGGGCTCGAGCTCGATCCTGGCGACCGCACTGGGACGTCGGCAAGCGGTAAGCCATCGGACTTTGGCTCCGACATTCGCAGGTTCGAATCCTGCCGTCCCAATAGATAGGGCAATACGCTCACGATCAAGGAGAACTTCATCATGAATCAGTCAGTATTGAAGGCCGTTACCCGCAAGGAGACGACCAAGGGCGAGCTGAACCAGCTCCGCGCCCAGGGCAATATCCCCGCCGTCATCTACGGCGGCGGCCAGGCGGCGACCCACGTCCTCCTGGACGAGAAGGAATTCCTCCGGGTGGCCTCCGGCATCTCCGAGAGCACCATCCTCGGCATCGACATCGAGGGCAAGAAGGTCCGGGCCTTCGTCAAGTCGCGGCAGCGCGAGAACCTGACGAACCGGATCATCCACGTCGACTTCCTCGAGGTCGTGTCGGGCCGCATCCTCCACGCCCGCGTGCCCATCCACCTGGTCGGCGTGCCCGTCGGCGTCCGCGACGGCGGCATCCTGGAGAACCCCGCCCACGAGATCGAGGTCGAGTGCGATCCCGACCACCTGCCCGAGAAGATCGAGGCCGACGTCTCCGGCCTCCTGGCGAACCACTCGATCCACGTGCGCGACCTGCCGGCGATGAACGGCGTCAAGGTGCTTTCCAGCCCCGAGCTCGTCGTGGCCGTCGTCAAGTACGCGAAGGCCGAGGCCGAGGCCGCCGCGGCTCCCGCCGCCGAGGGCGCGGCCGCCGCTCCCGCCGCCGAAGGCGCGGCCGCGGCTCCTGCCGCCGCCGCCGCCGCGGCCCCGGCGGAAGGCGCCGCCAAGACCGAGAAGAAATGACGGGCCGAAGGGATCGGCCCTCGGGCCAGCCCTGTCGCCGAGCTTTCGAAGAGGGGCATCGCGCCCCTCTTTTTTCTTGCCGGGAGACCGGGATCTAGCGATGCCGGGAGCCAGGGGAAGAGTCGAGGCGAGGCTGGGGGAGTTCCTCCGGGACCTCGGCGTCGAGGAGGGCGAGATACTCGGAGTCGCCTACTCGGGCGGCCCCGACTCCACCGCCCTGCTCGCGGCGCTCTGCGCCCTGCGCCCCGGCCGCGCCGTCGCCGTCCACGTCGACCACGGGATACGCCCCGAGGAGGAGCGGGCCGCCGAGCGCGGGCTCTGCGTCCGCGCCTGCCGGGCGCTCGGCTGCCCCTTGACCATCGCGACCCTCGCGCCCGGCCTCGTCGCGAGGGCCGCGAGCGGGCGCGGCGTCGAGGCCGCGGCCCGGGAATACCGGTACCGGGCCTTCCGGCGGGCGATGCGGAGGCGGTCGCTGGGCCGGATGTTGATGGCGCACACCCGCGACGACCAAGCCGAGACCATCCTCATGCGCCTCTTCGGCGGATCGGGCGCCGCCGGCTTCAAGGGCATCCCCGAGCGGCGCGGCCCCTTCCTGCGCCCCTTCCTCGGGCTATCGAAGGCGGAGCTCCTCGAGTACCTCGAATCGCGGGGCCTCGAGTACTCGGTGGATTCGACCAACGCGTCGGGCGACTACCTGCGGAATCGCGTCCGTTCCGTGATCGCGCCCGCCCTCGACTCGGCCTTCCCCGGATGGAGGAAGGGCCTCGAGAGGACGGCCGGGGCGGCCGCCCTCGACGAGGAGGCCCTGGCCGCCTCCGCCGCCCTC
The DNA here is from genome assembly GCA_964410245.1 of uncultured Treponemataceae bacterium. Lineage (GTDB taxonomy): Bacteria > Spirochaetota > Spirochaetia > Treponematales > Rectinemataceae > CAZXXZ01. Next base: position 29,121 of record CAYPHO010000009.1, read on the forward strand.
ATCGGCTTCGCGCCGCTGGGTGACGGCCGGCTCATGGCGGGGCCGGGGCTCCTGGCGGCGCCGGACGCGGTCGCCTCGCGCGCCGTCGTCGCGGCCGCGGCGGCCGTCTCCGGGCGCGGGCGCTTCCCCGCGAGGCTCGCGCTCGCCGCCCTCGAGGCCCTTCGCTCGGGCGAGGGCGCGTCCTACGCGGGAGCGGGGATAAGGCTTTCCCGCGATGGCCGGGGCGTGGCCCTCGGCCTTGATTTTCCCTCCTGCCGCGGGTATTTTGTACGGATCGACGGACCTTGCCGCGTCCGCGCCGGCTCGATGCGAGTCGCGGCCGCGTGGACCTCGGGATCGGGCATTCGAGCCGACTCGTTCCGCTTCCCACTCGTCCTGCGCTCCCGCCGTCCCGGCGACGCTATCGCCTCGGGACGCGGCTCCAAGCGCGTGGACGAGCTGCTCGCGGAATGGGCCGTGCCTCGCGCGAAGCGGGATTCGGTAATCGTCGTCGAGGACGCGGAGGGAATCGTGGCCGTCCTGGCGTCGGACCAGGGCGGGAAGGATCGCTACCGCGCCGGCCGGACCGGGGGACTCGTTCCAGAGGAGAACGGCGCTCGCCGACTCGCCGTCATCGTGAAAGGAGCCTGAGCCCCGATGGATTTCGACGATCAGAACCCGCCCCCGAAACGCCCGGGAACGGGGCCCGAGGGCCCCGCCAAGGGCAGCAAGGCCGCGCTCGCGCTATTCCTCTCGCTCGCCGTGCTCTTCTCGGCCATGCTGCTCTTCAACGGCCAGAGCTCGGCGGACGAGATAACGTACAGCTCTTTCCTGGCGAGCCTCGAGCAGGGCGACGTGGAGACCGTGAGGATCTTCGACCAGAACGAGATAGAAGGCACGCTGAAGGGCCGCAGCGGCTCCGAGAGGGCCTTCAGGACGCTCATACCCTACCCGGACCCCGAGCTCCTGCCCGCGCTGAGGGCGAAGGACGTGAAGCTTACCGGCGCGTTGCGCGGCATCAGCCCCTGGCAGGTACTGATCAACTTCGCGCCCTGGCTCCTGGGCTTCTTCATCATCTGGATGATGCTCAGGCAGGTGCAGGGCAACAACAAGGCCTTCAGCTTCGGCAAGAGCAAGGCGAAGCGCTACGTCGAGCCCACGAAGAAGGTCACCTTCGCGGACGTGGCGGGCCAGAAAGAGGCGAAGTACGAGCTTCTCGAGGTCGTCGACTACCTGAAGAACCCGCAGAAGTTCGTGAAGATGGGCGCCCGCATCCCTAAGGGCGCCTTGCTGGTCGGCATGCCGGGGACTGGCAAAACCCTCCTGGCCAAGGCGGTGGCCGGCGAGGCGAACGTGCCCTTCTTCCACATGTCCGGCTCCGATTTCGTCGAGATGTTCGTCGGCGTCGGCGCGAGCCGCGTCCGCGACCTCTTCGACCAGGGCCGGCGCAGCGCTCCCTGCATAATCTTCATCGACGAGCTGGACGCGGTCGGCCGCACGCGCGGCGCGGGCTACGGCGGCGGCCACGACGAGCGCGAGCAGAC
>CAYPHO010000010.1:0-29029 GCA_964410245.1 uncultured Treponemataceae bacterium
TGCTGGGCGTGTACAAAGAGGTCGCGGAGAAGCATCTCTGCCTGCCGGTCATCGCGGGGAAGAAGAGCGAGGCCGAGAAGTTCGCCGGCGCGATCGCGACCTACTGCATCGAGGCGATGATGCAGGACGGCAAGGCGCTGCAGGCGGGCACCTCGCACTTCCTTGGGCAGAACTTCGGCAAGGCCTTCGACGTGCAGTTCCAGACCCGCGAGGGCAAGCTGGACTACGCATGGGCGACGAGCTGGGGCGTGTCGACGCGCCTGATCGGCGCGGTGATCATGACGCACTCGGACGACAAGGGATTGGTGCTGCCGCCCAGCCTGGCGCCCGAGCAGGCGGCGATCGTGCCCATCTACAAGAACGAGACCAAGGCCGCGGTCATGGCCTACTGCGAGAAGCTCCTGGCGGAGCTGAAGGCCGCGGGAGTGCGCGCTATCCTGGACGCGGACGACTCGAAGAGCCCGGGCTGGAAGTTCGCCGAGCACGAGATGAACGGCGTGCCCCTACGCATCGAGGTGGGGCCCCGCGACATGGAGGCGGGCAAGGCCATGGTCGCGCGCCGCGACACGGGCGAGAAGGCGGCCTACGAGGCCGCGGGCCTGGGCCAGGTCGCGGTCGGCCTCCTGGACGCGATCCAGAAGAATCTCTACGAGAAGGCGCTCGCCTTCCGCGAGGCGAATACGAAGTCGGTTTCCGATCGAGCGGAGCTCTTGGCCTTCTACGGGAAGGACCAGGGCGAGGACGCGGGCACCGCGGGCGCGACGGGCGGCTTCGCCGAGGGACTGTGGTGCGGCGACCGCGAGTGCGAGGCCAAGCTCAAGGCCGAGACCAAGGTGACGATCCGTTGCCTGCCCGAGGGCCGGCAGGAGGGCGTCTCCGGCAAGTGCTGCCTCTGCGGGAAGGACGCCCGCCATTTAGCCGTATTCGCGCGGAATTACTGATGGGGGAGCGGGCGGCGGCGCGGCCGAGCGGCGCGGCGACGGCTCTGCGCGCGACGCGCGGCAAAGAGCGGGCAGCCCCGCGCGCGCCCGCGCGCGCATCGGCCGCGACCCTGTGCGAGGCGCGGCAACGAGGCGCCGCCCCAGTCGCGGCGACAGCCCCTTGGCTGGCGATCGCGGCCTTGTGCGCGGCCCTGTGCGAGGCGCGACAACGAGGCGCCGCCCCATTCGCGGCGACAGCCCCATGGCTGGCGGTCGCGGCATTGTGCGCGGCCCTGGCCTCTTGCGGCGGCCCTAAGGAGCCGCCCGCCTATCCCTACGTCGCCGACCGGCCGCGCGTGCTCTTCGCGACGGCCGAGGGGCTTTCGGCCGCGAGGCCGGCCGCGGTCGGCGCGACGGCCGCTGCGGACCGAACGGCGCAATCCGGCGGCCCGGACGCCGCGGCCTCGGGCGCCCGCGTATCGCTTACGCGCAACGCATCGGTCCTGACCGCTGATTCTCGCTCCATCGTGGCCGCGATCAACGGGTTCGGCTACGCCAGGATCGAGGCGGCCCCGCCCGACCAGGCGGCCGGAGCGGACGGCCGCGGCGCCCGGCGCCGGGCGCGCGCCGGCGCGGATGCTTCCGGCGTCGCATATCGCGTGGTCAACGCGCCCATGCGCGGCTGTATGGATGGCCTGACGACCGCGGGAGCCTGGCCGATCGAGGGCGGCTTCCTCATCCAGTTGTACCTCGATCCATTTAGCGCCGCGCCGGGGCTGGCGGCGACCGCGCCGGGGCTGGCAGCCGCCGCGCCGGGCGGGGCGGCGCCCTCGGACGGAACGGCCGGCGCGGGCGGCGCGGCCCGGCTCATCCGGATCGGCGCGATCGAGGGCGAGAGCGTCCTTCCCTGCCCGGCGGCCGACGAGGGCTTCGAGCTCTTCGCCCTCTTCCCGTGTCGCGGCGCGGACGGCGCCGCGCGATGGCTCGGAGAGTTGCGCCGCGACACGAGGGACTCGGTCGAGCTGCGATTCTTCGAAGCCGACTCTCCCTTCGCGGAAACGCGCCCGGTCGGGCGCGAGGCATTCGAGTCCGCCCTATCGCCCAAGAGCCTATTCGCCCTGCAAGGCCTCGAGGGCGCGGCCCTGAGAGCGGCCATCGCCGCGCTGGGCCCGGGAAATTTCCTCGTCCGCTACCGATCGCCGTCCGGCGAGGACGCATGGTACCTGTCGGGAGGCCGCGTCGAGGACTCGGCCCAAGCCTGGGCCTGGGCGATCGGCTCGGGGCGCGTGATCGCGCTCTCGGCATCGGGCAGGCTGGCAGACGCGGGCTCGAGGGCGACGAGGACCGTCGAGCTCGGATCCCCCGCCGCGGGCGCTTCCTACACCGCCCTCGCGGCGGCTTCCGGCATCGTCGCGGCGGCCTGGGAGACCGGGACCTTCCCGAAGGTCGATGCCGCGGGCCTGGTCATCGCGCCCCTCGGCCGCTGACGGCGCCGCGGGGCTGGTGACAGCCCCGCTTGCCGAGCAGTGAAACGGTTATTCAGCGCAGTGGATCTTGACTTGTACAGAAGTCAATCCGCTCGTGATTTCCGGCGGGATCGTGGCGATCATCGAATTGAAGTAAATAAACCCGTATGCGCAGTCGATTCTTCCACTATCCGCCGATATGCCGAATTCGGCATAGATATCATCAGGTAGACCGGAAGCATTCTCGCGGTTCCTGACATTCGCTGAGGACATGTCGAGGGGGATCAAGACTGTTCCGTCGTAGCCACGCCCAAAATACCCGAGCGTACTACCGGCCGGCGTTAAGATTTCGATCGCGTCGATCCTAACGAAATTGTCCACGCCCTTGGGCACGACGATTAAAAGAGTATCCGCGCTTATCGAAGCCAAGAATGACGAAGTCGCCCCCGAAATCGATTCTCCGAGTTTGGTCAGCACAGTTCCCGAATAGAGAGCCGGATACAAACCGACATCCATCCGTTCCTGCGATGCGTCATTGAGAGATATTGCGTCAAGCGCGGCCCTTGTCGTCGAATATGCGGCATACCTGACTGCGGTAGGATACTCCTCGGGAGAGACGAGCTTGAACCGGATATCGAGTGGAACGCTCGGGAAATCTTCGTTTGTCGAGACGGCTCCGTAAAAGCAGAGCCCCCCCGCAGTAAAAGCGCTGTCGGAGCAGGTAATCGCCGGTTGATCGTTGAACTGGAATGACAAGACCCCAGGAGAAGGCTGCGAAATGGCGATTTTATTCGTCTCACCGGGTTCCGTATTCAAGTAAGCGGAACCCGTCCAATCGACGATCGCCGATACGGTTCCTTCAACATTCTTCGTAATCCGGTATCCGCCATTCGCTGTCACGAATAGCCCGTAGTTGTTATTCCTGTCGACATAGCAGAACAAACATCCAAATCCGGCGCCGGAATATCCGCTTACCTTCCTCAAGTAGAGAACGATAGGGTGATTGGCCAAGACCGGGCTGGTCGGCTGCGGGACATTGATCCACCAGCCACGACCCTTCTGACTTTCCTTGTCCGTCCGCGTCATCTCCCCATACATTGATGTCGCATGTCGCCGTCTTTCCGTCAGCGGCGCTCGCGGTAATCGTAGCGATGCCAGTTCCGACGGCGGTAACCACTCCGGAGGAGGAGACAGTCGCGATGCCTGAATCATCACTGGACCACGAAATGGACTGCGATGCCTCCGATGGCTGGATCGTAGCGGTTAAGGCGAACGTGTTACCCGGCCTCATGCTGGCTCCGGTGGTATTTAGGCTTACCGAAACGACTGGAGCGAACGAGGTAGTCGGCTCGCTCCCCGGACTGCACGCCGTAAATAAAACGGCCGCTGTAATCAAGACGAGTACCGATAGACGAATGACCCCTGGTCTTTGCATCATTTTTACCCCCGTTTTAGAAATGATAGTTTATTTTAACCATTCCCCTGGGACGCGCAATAGGTCGAGATCCGTCCCCGGGGATCGCTCGCCCTTGCGGCGCCCGGCCTGGCGCCGTGCCTCTCGATCGCGCTATTATTTACATCATGCGCGCCCGAACGGCTTTATCCGCCTCGATCATCGCTGCCGCCCTCGCCCTCGCTCCTTCCGCGCGGCTCTCGGCCCAGGGCTTTCTCGAGGCCCCGGAATCGGTCAGGGCCGCCTGGGGCGTGCTCATGGAGAGCCTCCTCGATCCCGAGGCGAGCTCGTCTGTCGCGAATCCGAGCATAAACTTCAACCTCGGCGCCGGGGTCGTCTTCCCCCTCTCCAGGAATCCGCAATGGGCCTTCGAGCCCTCGGCCGACCTCTATTGGTACTATTGCGGCTACGTCAACGATAGGGCCGTCCCCGTCGAGGAGACCTTGAGCGACGCATTCGTCCTCGGCATCCTGGTCGACGCTCCCTTCGTGTACAGCTTCCCGATCTCCGGGGACTTCTCGGCGGGACTGGGCGGCGGGCTGGCGCTCAACCTCCGCTTCGCGATCGACACGGCTCCCTACGGCAACCTCGGGGAAGTCTACGGCTATCTCTGGGGCGCCGGCCGCTTCATCCTCCCCTCGGCCCTCGCCCGGATGGAGTACCGCCTCTCCGAGCGCGTCGAGTGCGGGCTCCAGCTGCGGGCCCTCCTGCCGGTCTTCAATCTCTGGTCGCCGGATTCGCCGAGCCTCCTCGACCAGGCGATCCTGGGCGTCAGCATGTCGATCAGGTATCGCCTGCGCTGACGGGCGCGAAGCGCGCGATGGGCGATCCCAGCCGAGTCCCCGATCCCGAGGAAGTCCTGCTCCTGGCCGCGGACGCGGCCCGCGTCGTGCTCGAGTCCGGGGGCGAGACCTACCGGGCCGAGGAGACCGCGACCGCGGTCGCGACAGCCCTGGGAGGGGCCGAGGCCGAGTGCTACGCGACGCCGACCGGCGTCACGCTTTCCTTCATGGGATGGGACGGCCGAGTGCGCGCCATCCTGCGCCGCATCAAGCGCCGCTCGATGAACCTGGAGCGCGTCGCCCTGGTATCCGCCCTCTCCCGCAAAGTCGTGTCGGGCGAGATCGAGATGCGGGAGGCGGCCGACGAGCTGGGACGCATCGAGTCCAGCCGCGCCCTGGGCGCCCTCGCTTCCTCGGCGGCGGCGGCGGCCGGCGCGGGCTTCTTCTCCCTGCTCTTCGGCGGCGCGTGGAACGACGCGGCCGTCGCGGGCCTGGTCGGGGCGCTCATCTCGCGCCTGCCGCCCGCGCTCGCCGCGCGGCGCATCGCCGACTTCCTCTCCAGCCTCGCGGCCGCGGCATGCGCGACCATCCTCTGCCTGGCCGCCCGCGAGGCGGGGCTCGCGTCCTCGGCCGACGCGACCATCATCGGCGTCCTAATGCTCCTGGTGCCGGGAGTCGCCATAACGAACGCGATACGCGATACGATAGCGGGGGACCTCGTCGCGGGCGTGGCCAGGGGAGCCGACGCCTTCATGTCGGCCGCGGCCATCGCGGCGGGGGCCGGTTTATCCTACTGGATCTGGGGACTCATCGCGGGAGGCGCGGGATGAGCCCGCTGGAGCCCCTCTGGGCCGCCCTGGCGACCGCGGGCTTCGCGGCGCTCTTCGGCCTCCGCCCGCGCGAGGCGCCGATAGCGGCGGCCGTCGGCGCCCTGGGCTGGGCCGTGGCCGCGCCCATCGCCGCGGCGACGGGCTCCACGCCGGTCGCCGACCTGGCGGGGGCGGCGGCCGTCGGCCTCGCGGCCGAGATCATCGCCGCGCTGCGCAAGAGGCCGGCCTCGGTCTACATCGCCTGCGGGATCATCCCCCTGGTTCCGGGAGCCGGCATGTATTACACGATGCTCGATTACGCGAGGGGCCAAGCCCTCGAGGCGCAGGCGACCGGCATCGAGACGCTGGCGGCGGCAGGCGCGATCGCGGCCGGCATCGCGGTCTCCGGCGCCCTGGCCAGGCTCCTCTCGCTGAGCCGGATCGCCCGCCGGCCGCGAGCCGCGCCCCGGCCGGGCCGGGACGCGGGAAAGGCTACTTCGCGGCGAGCTTGAACGAGGCGAAGTCCTCGTCCCGCGCGTCGGCGATAACCTCCGGGGCGCCGAGGGCCACCCAGGTCAGCTTTCCCCCGAAGAGGTACTTCCGAAGGGCCCTATCGATCCCCTCGGGCGTGACCTCCCCGATCCTATCGACGAAGAGCAAGTAATAGCGATAGTCCCCGGTCGAGAGGACCGACCTCGCGATCTGCGAGGCGATGGCCGCGTTGGCGGCCTGGCTCTCGTAGGTCGAGTAGACGAACTGGGCCTTGATCGAATCGAGGATCTCGGGGATGGGCGCGTAGCCGTCGGCCGAGGACTCGGGATCGAGGGCCATGCCCCTGCCGGAAGCCAGGACCGCGGCCGCCTCGTCGATGTAGGCCTTGGCCTTTCCGGGAACGCTCGTCCGATAGAGGGCCACCGTGCCGTAGTTCGCGTCGAAGGAGCGGACGGTCGCCATCGGCGAGTAGGCCGCGCCGTACTTGTCGCGCACGACGTGGAAGAGCAGGTCCGAGAAGACGCTCATGCCGAGGCTCAGGTCGACGTAGTCCGCGTCGTCGTAGGAAGGAGCGGGGAAGTCGCCGCGCAGGTATCCCACGCCCTTCGACTGCGGGAACTCGACTTTCGCGAGGGTACCGGCGCCCGAGCGCTCGATCGAGGGAGCCCTCGCGGGAAGCTCGCCGCCCGGGGGGATGGCGCCCAGGCCCCTCTCGAGCGAGGCGCGAAGCGAGGAGGCGTCGTAGTCGCCGACCGCGACGACGAAGAGCGTCCCCGCCCGCATCCGCGACTCGTACCAGGCCTCGACCGCGCCGAGCGAGGCCCCCGCCAGCGAGGCGCCGGTCCCGTCGGGGGACGCGGCGTAGGGATGGCCGGCGAAGAAGAGCTCGTTCGCCGCCAGGCCGGTCTTCGCCCAGGGATCCTGCTCCTTCGACTGCAGGGCGAGGACGGCGTTCGACAGCTCCTTGTCGAAGTCCTCCCGCGCGAGGGCGGGCCGGGTAATCGTGTCGATCCATACCGGCAAGAGGCGGTCGAAGTACTTGTCCAAGGTATTGAGCGAGTAGTACGAGGCGTCGAAGTCGCACGCGCCGCCCATGGACGAGCTGGTCTCGTCCAAGAGGCTCCGTATCGCCTCGTAGTCGTAATCCGCGGAGCCGCGCGCCATGACCTTCAAGGCCAGGGACTCGATGCCCGCGGTCTCGGGGGAGGCGGCCGCGGAGCCTCCGCGGATCACGAGCGCGATGGCTCGGACGCGGCTCGAATCGCTCTTCTTCACGATGACGGGAATGCCGTTCGAGAGGACGAAGGTCTCGAAGCTCTTGAGGTTTTCCCTCGCGAAGAGCGAGAGTCCCCGCTCTCCGAAGGAATCGCCCATCGCGGCGAGGGGGAAGCCGCTCCCCGGGGCCGAGCCGGCCGATCCGAGGCTCGCGCAGGACGGGGCGAGAAGCGCGGCGAGGAGGGCCGCCGCGAGGGCGGCGGTCCGGGCGCGGGCGCGTATGCGGGTATTCATCTTCTGCCTCCTCATAGCTGCCACCAGAAGGCGTTATCGGGACCGATCTCGGCATAGCCAAGCTCGGCCGCGCCCTGGGCCGCGCCGGGAGCGGCCGCGTAGGCGTCCGCCCTGAGCCTGAGCATGGAGGCCGAGTCCTTGCCGATGAAGTAGCGCTCGACGAGGCCCGAGATATCGGTCCAGGAGACCTTCGAGCAGTTCTTCTCGTAGTCGAAGAAATAGTCCGCGCCGGCCACCGACCACCAGAAGGTCAGCGTCCCGGAAACGAAGCCCGACGCGACCTCCTCGGACAGGATGTTCTGGTCGATGAGCTTGGTCTTCGCCTTCTCGAGCTCGTCCTCGCCGAAGTAGGCGGCCGGATCCTCGGCGATCAGGGCGAACTGGGCGTCGACGGCCCCGCGCAGCGCCTCGGTCCGCTCGAGGATATCCGAGGCGTCGGGGCCCAGGAGGAAGAAGGCCGCGAACTGGTAGCTGCCGCCGTCGCGCGCGGTCGGGTAGCCGAAGCCGATGTACTCGGGATCGTACAGGCCCAAGCCCGCGTCCATGAGGGCCGTCTTGAATCTCCCGACCGGCGAGGACAGGAGGAAGAGCAGGATATCCGACGCGTAGGTGTCCTCCCGCTGCCGGCCGACGTCGGGGCCGCGCCAGCGAAGGCCGGCGGCGGCGACGCCCTCGTAGTAGTTGTCGTCGGGATAGACGAGCGCGACGCCCTCGGGGAAGGGGCCGTGGGGCGGCTCGCCGAGGACCGGGGCCGCGCCGCCGGACCAGTCGCCGTAGTACTTCTCGGCCAGGGCGAAGACCTCCGCGGCCTTCACGTCGCCGCCGACCAGGATGGCGGCGTTCGAGGGTATATAGAACCCGTCCCGCATGGCCTCGAGCTGCTCGATGGTCGCGGCGGCGATGACGGACTCGGGGCCGTCGATGTTCTTGCGCCAGGGATAGCCGGCGAAGATCCGAGACTCCAGGGCGTTCTCCGCGACCTGATCGGGATCGACGTGGTAGCCCTTGATCTCGTTTATGACGACCTCTTTCTCGCGCCCGAGCTTATCCGGGTCGAAGACCGGGCGCTTGACCGCCCAGGACCAGAACTCGAGGCCCTCGGCAAGCCTCTCCGAGGGCAGTGTGATGTAGTAGTTAATATGCTCGGTCCCGGTGCCGCCGTTCCATCCGGTCACGCCCATCCTGTTGAGCGCGGCCATGAAGGCCTCCTGCGTCGGATACTTCTCGTTGCCGTCGAAGAGCATGTGCTCGTAGAGGTGGAAGAGGCCGGCGGTCTCGGGCTCCTGCGCGTACGCGCCGCCCCGGAACACCAGGCATACGGTCGCCAGGGGAACCGCGTGGTTCTCCACGGCGAAGACCTCGAGGCCGTTGGCCAGCTTCTTGTGGGCGGGAGGCGCGGCGGCCAGGGCCATCGCGGCGGCGAGCGCCAGGACGGCCGAGATCGCGAGCTTTCTTTTCATGGATTCCTCCGATCGCGAGGCGAGCTGCGAAAGTATAGCCGCCTCCGGAGGCCTCGGGTCAAGGCCGGGGACCGCCCCTCGCGCGCTCAGCGCCCGAGGCCGAGCGCGCGATCGACGCTCTCGCGAAGGGCCTCGTCGGAGACGGGCTTCACTAGGTAGGCGGCCGGCTGGAGCCGCATCGCCCGATCCACGGTGCCCTGGCCGCTGTAGCCGGTCACGAAGATCAGGGGAGTGTTCGAGAGGAGCTTGATCCTCGAAGCGGCGTCGATCCCGTCGATGAAGCTCTTCAGGTGAATATCCATTATTATCAGGTCGGGCCTGAGCGAGGCGACCGCCTCGAGCGCCCCGTCCGCCGAGGCCAAGGCCCCGACGACCTCGTGCCCCATCGACTCCAGGCTCTCCTGGAGCTGCATCCTGGAGACAGGCTCATCCTCGACAACTAGTATCCGCGCCATCTGTTTCACCTTATAATTTTGAGCAGATTAAGGCTAGCCATCCCTGCCGCGCCGAGCCGAATACGGAGGATCTCGCCTAGATGCGCCCGGAAAGCAACGCGGACCGTTCCGAGCACGGACGCAGCCCGCCCTTCAACGCCGCCCTCCTCCATTTCCATCGGGAATGCATACGCCATCGCTTCGCCTTCGCCGCCGCGTCGGTGACGCTCTATGCCGCCCTGATGCTCGTCCTGGGATCGGGACTCGGGGTATCCAGCAACTTCTTCGTCATCCTTCCCCTCATCGCGGCCGCCCTGGGCTTCGGATCCCCCGGCGGCATAATCGCGGGAGCGCTCGGCCTGCCGGCGAACCTCCTCGTCTTCGAGATCCTCGGGCATCCCGAGTTCTCCCCGGCGAGCAAGCTCATGGCCGAGGTCTCGGGCCTGACCCTCGGCCTGGCCCTGGGCCTCCTCTCCGATTACTTCGAGGAGGTCGGCCGCGAGATCCGCCGCCGCGAGAGCGTGGAGGATTCCCTGCGCGAGGCCCTGGCCGAGAAGGAGCTATTGCTGCGCGAGCTGCAGCACCGCGTGAAGAACAACCTCAACGTCATGAAGAGCCTGGTCATGCTCCAGCGCTCCCGATCGAGGAATCCCGAGTTCATCGAGACGGCCGACGAGCTGGTCGGCCGCATCTTCGCGATGGCCATGGTCCACGATCGGCTGTACGGCGACTCGGAGGCGGGCAAGGTCGGCCTGGGCGACTACGTCAGCTCGCTGACCGAGCACCTGGCGTCGAGCCTGGGCATCGACGAGTCCCGCATAGCGCGAAAGATCGACGCCCGGGGCCGGACGCTATCCTCCGAGTCCGCGATGCCCCTGGGCCTCATCGTCAACGAAGTCTTCATGAACGCCGCGAAGCACGCCAAGACCGAGGACAGGCCCTATCCCTCGATCTCAGTCGCGCTGGTAGCCGACGGCCCGGAATACAGGCTCACGATCGAGGACGACGGGCCGGGACCCTCCGGCGGCGAGATATCCGGCCTCGGCATGAAGCTGATCGCCTCCCTCTCGGCCAACCTCTCCGGCTCGGCCTCGCTGTCCCCGATCATGGACGGCGGCAGGGTCGCCGGCACCCGCTTCGAGCTGTCCTGGCGGGAGGGCGCCGCGCCGGGCGAGGCGGAGCCCCCGCCCCCCGGCCGGACTAGAAGTTAAGCTATTATAGCCCCAAGACCTCGGCTACCGCCTTCTCCATCTTCTCGGGCTTGGTAATCGACTCGAAGCGCGTCACCGTGGATCCGTCCCGCCCTACCAGGAATTTCGTGAAGTTCCACTTGATCGCGCCGCTCTTGCGAGACTTCAGGAAGGCGTAGACCGGGTGCTCCCCCGGGCCGTTGACCTCGATCTTCTCCATCAAGGGGAAGCTCACCCCGTAGTTGAGGCTGCAGAAGGAGGCGATCTCCTCGGCGCTTCCCGGCTCCTGGTGGCCGAACTGGTCGCAGGGGAAGCCCAGGACCACGAGGCCCTTATCCTTGTACTTCTCGTAAAGCGCCTCGAGGCCCTCGTACTGGGGAGTGAAGCCGCACTTGCTGGCGGTATTGACGATCAAGAGCGCCTTTCCTCGATACTGAGCGAGATCGTGCTCGGCCCCGCTCAGCGACCTGACGGAAAAATCGAATATCGTGCCTGCCATGACGACCTCCAATAAATGTATCTATATATTAATGTTTTTATATATTGATCGGCAAAGGGAATCGGGACGGCGGCGCGCCAGCGGCCCCCGTGCTCGGCCGCCGACGCGAAGCTCCATCGCGGGCCGCGGGCCGCCGCTCCCGGGCCGGCCGGCCCCCGCGGCGAGGTTGCGGCGGCGGCGGCGACCGAGTACCCTGATGCGCATGCCGACCAAGCGCGAACGATACGAGAAGATCGCCGCCGCCTTCGCCCGCGACGGCTGGATAGTCGCATCCGTCCCGCCCTCCGGCCCCGAGGGGGGAAGAGACTTCGCCGAGCGCGGCGACCTCATCGGCGTCGCTGCCTGGCGCCCCGCGACGCGGCCCGGCGAGGGATCGGCCCGCGACCGGTCGCGGCGCAAGAGGGCGTACTACGTCGAGGGCTCGGCCTTCGACCGCGGCTGGCTCATGGGCTTCATGGCCGAGGCCGAGGCCTCGTCGATGTGCGCCGACTACGTCACCAACGTCATCTTCGACTTCCTGAGCCTTCCGGGATTGATGAAGAGCGATTGCCGCGCGATCAGGAAGATGAAGCGCGCCATCATCGACGCGATCGCGAACGACTCCCTTTCGAAGCGCGACGGGATCCCGAGCGAGTATATCGAGGAGATCGAGGGGCTGGTCGCCGGCGCGCGGGCGGTAAAGGCCGATACGAAGGTCAACTTCAAGGACCTCTGGGCCCTCAACTTCGGCATCGACTGCCTGGTCGCGCATATCTACACTCAGTCCCTGCGCTTCAAGGAGCGCCGCTTCTCCAAGTACTTCCTCCGCGTCCCCGTCGGCTGCAACGCCTTCGCCTTCTCGGGCCGGTATACGCGGGGCGGCGGCGCCTTCTTCGGCCGCGACTTCATGTTCCCCACCGCCGGGGTCTTCCAGGACCTGGCCTGCCTGGTCGTATGCAACCCGCGCCCAGGGATCGGCGCGGCCCGGGCCGCCGCGCCCGGCCCCGGGGAGGAGCGGCTCCACGCGGCGGTGCTCGCGCCCGGCATGACCGGCGCGGTCTGCGCCATGAACGAGTCGGGCTTCGCCTCCGGCATCGAGATGCTGCCGCATCCGCTCTGCGACGCCGAGCGGCCGGGCTTCAACAGCCTGGGCATGGTGCGCGACATCGGCGCCCGCTGCGCCGGCGTCGAGGAGGGTGCCGAGCGGGTCGCCGGCCACCTGCGGGGGACTTCCTGGATCTACGCGATGGGCGACAAGTCGGGCCGCGGCCTCATGGCCGAGACCTGCAAGAGCCTGCCGGAAGGCTCGGCCTTCCCCTACCTGGGCGATACGCCGCGCTACTGGAAGAAGCGCCTGCCGTCGACAGAGCGTTTTGAAAAGATGCGCGAGGCCGAGGGCAATCCCGCCCACGACCGCGGCGTCGTACGCCGAGGCGAGAGCTACAAGGTCCCCGCGGAGCTCTTCCGCCTGAACAGGCGGCTCCTTCGCTGGTACAATTGGAACCTCAGCGACAGGACGCGCGAGATACTGGTCAAGCTCATGGGGACCTTCGCCAAGCTCGTCTCGCTGGAGTACCTGAGCTTCGGGGCCTTCGCCCGCGACTTCATCCGGGCCGTCGAGCCCGTGCGCCGCTTCCGGCGCCGCGCCTTCCGCGAGCGGGGAATCATCTGCAGGACCCCGGCCGAGGACAGGACGCCCGGCCCCTACTACTATCCGCCCCAGCGCCGCCAGGACTCGGGCTGGATCATCGTCACCAACCACTGCGTCTCGCCCGAGATGAGGACCTCCGGGATGACGAACTGGATGGCCTTATTGGCCGGCGAGAGGGCCAACGACTTCCAGTACCGCTACGACACGCTGAACCGCCTGGCGATACGGAAGTACGAGGAGGCCGGCCCCTTCGACTTCGACTCGGCCTGGGACCTCATCGACTTCCTGAGGCCCGATCCGGCGGGGCCCTGCCCCGACTACTACGCGGCGGAGATATCGCCGCGCAAGCGCCGGGCCGACCCGGACTACTGGCGGAAGATCTTCGTCCACGGGGCGGTCAGCCTCTGCGACCTGGAGGGACTGCGCTTCCGCAGCCTCTGGGGCTATTATGGGGACCTGCCGGTCGAGATATCCTTGGAAGGATACCGGACATGAGGCCCTCGGCCGAACTAAACCCTAATCCCGGCCCGGCTTTACGCCGAATAAGGAAGCAATGAACCTCGCATCGCTAATCGGCTTAATCGGCGGCTTCGGAGCGCTCATGGTCGCCTATGTCCTGGAGGGAGGCACCCCGACCGAGCTCCTCCTGGTCTCTCCCCTCATCATCATATTCGGCGGCACCTTCGGGGCCCTCTTCCTCCAGTACGACATGGCGGACATCATGGCGATCCCCAAGCTGCTCGGCCAGGTCATGCGCACGCCGCCCACCAAGGACAAGGACCTGGCCCTGCGCTTCGTGGCCCTGGCCGAGAAGTCGCGGCGCGACGGCCTCCTGTCGCTGGAGGAGGACATGCAGTCCCTGGACCCGAAGGAGGACGCCCTCCTCAAGAAGGGACTCAGGTACGTCATCGACGGCACCGACTCCGAGGCCCTGCGCGACCTCTTGGAGAACGATATCGCCATCTTCGAGAAGCATAGGAAGCACCAGGCCGAGATGTTCACGTCGGCGGGCGGCTACTCGCCGACCATGGGCATCATCGGCACGGTACTCGGCCTTACCATCGTCTTGAAGAACCTCTCCGAGCCCGAGAAGCTGGGCGAGTCGATCGCCGTCGCCTTCATCGCGACCCTCCTCGGCATCCTCCTGGCCAATTCCTTCTTCCTGCCGATCGGCGGCAAGCTGAAGGGCGTCATCGCCCGAGAGAAGAACACCAAGGAGATGATCATCGCCGGAGTCCTGGCCATCCAGCAGGGCGAGAGCCCCAAGCTGGTGGGCGACAAGCTGGCCGCCTACCTGCCCGAGAAGGACCGGGGCGCCCTCGAATCCTTCAACGAAGAGTAGGATAAGGACTACCGATGGCGCAGAAGGGCCCCGTCAAGCGCAAGCCGAAAGTACCCGAGCCGGAGCCGGAGGAGAAGCTCGAGCGCTACATGCTCACCTACTCCGACATGATCACCCTGCTCATGACCCTCTTCGTCATCCTCTACGCCATGGCCAAGGTCGACACCGCCAAGTTCAACGCCCTGGCGGAGTCCCTGTCGGAGGCCTTCACCGGCGTCTCGGGGGTCCAGCTGGGCGAGGGCGAGGGCGGCCACGCGATCTACTCATCGGACACCGCGCTGAAGCCCGCGCCGGGCACCGGCCTGTCGCCGAAGCTCTCGTCGATACGGGACAACTTCCTCGAGAAGGCCACCTCGACCCTGCGGACGAGCATCAAGACCGGCAGGGTCCAGGTCAATACCGAGGCGCGGGGCATCGTCCTGGCGCTCGCGGGCGACACCTTCTTCCGCTCCGCATCGGCCCAGCTGGACGAGGGGGCGATCGATAGCATCGCCCAGATCGCCGAGCTGATACGGGACCTGCCGAACCCGATCGCGGTGGAGGGGCACTCGGACTCGATGCCGACGGCCCGCGGCGACCGCTACGAGAGCAACCTGATGCTGTCGGCGGCGCGCGCGGTTACCGTGGCCGAGACCCTTGAGCTCCTGGACGTGCCCAAGGAGCGGCTGTCGGCGACCGGCTTCGGCGACGCCAAGCCCATGAAGCCCAACGATACGCCCGAGGGCCGCGCGGCCAACCGCCGCGTGGAGATCCTCATCCGCTTCGAGGCCGACAGCTAGGGGCGCGCGCGGGCCCGCGGGGGATCGGACGGCGGCGGCCGGCCTTTAATCCTCGCCCGCGGCCGACGCGTTGTGCGCCCTGATGTTTCCGGCGTCCCAGGGATAGCAGACCCAGCGATCCTCGATCTCCCTCCCGGCGAAGTAGCGCTTGACCTCGGGCGGCAGCGCGCCCCGCTTGGGCTTGCGCTTGTCGTGGAGGACGGCCACGGCGATCTCGGCGGGACCGTGGCGCAGGAGCTCCCGGACGCAGTACTCCAAGGTCGAGCGCGAGTCGTCGACCTCGTCCACCAGGAGTATGCGCTTGCCCGCCAGGCGCTTCTCGGCCTCCTCGATCCACTGGACCTTGCGCGGAGTCTCGCTGGGCTTGTCGTTCGCGTCGTAGTAGGCGACGCCCACGGCGAGTATCGGCTTGTGGAGGAAGGTGCGCAGGATGCGCGCGGGAATGAAGCCTCCCGAACCTATGGCGACGATGATATCGACGGCGAAATGCGAAGCCTTGACGCGCTCGGCGATGCCCCAGGCCGTCTCGTGTATGTCCTCGTAGGTGAAGAAGTACTTCTCCATGCCCGGGATACTACCCGCGGCCCGCCGGCCGTGGCAAGGAGAGGCCGGGCGGCGCTCGAGAGGCGGCGTCGACCCGCTCGGCCTTTACTCCGAAGGCCCCCTGCTTTAGAGTGTGCGGGTGGAGAAGCCCCGCGCCGAGGGGGGTCCCGCGACGTGAAGCCGCGCGGATCCCTCGCCCAAGCCCTGAAACGATGCCTCTACGAGTCGCTCGACGCCGGGATGATAGAGCGCGTCGCCCAGGCGGTGCTGCCGGACTACGACCTGCGCGGGCGGACGGGCTTCCCGCCGAACATCCCCGTCCAGGCCCAGACCGCGGCCTCCCGCGTCGTCGACGACTGCGCGTCCGAGGAGCGCTTCCTCCATCTCGTCGAGGCCCTGGCCCGGCTGGACCGCGAGGGCTTCATGGGAAGGCCCTTCAGGATCGTCGGCCTCAGGGAGCTCTCGAAGGCCATCGGCGCGGAGGGCTACGCCTGGGACAGGGAGACCTCGCGCTTCATGGAGGATCCGCGCGTCCGCAGGACCCCGGACTGGGGTCGCCTGGCGCCGGGCGAGGATCTGCGCTTCTCGCTCCTGCGCGTCGACGTCGTCAAGAACTCGCGCATCGTCCGCAAGCACGGCGAGAGCGCGGCCAGCGGCGTGTACGAGGAGCTGCGCGGCATGCTCGCCCGCTCCGCCGAGCGGAGATCGGGCCGCGTCTGGGCCTGGGAGGGGGACGGCGGGCTGGCCGCCTTCCTCTTCGGCCACTCGACGACCTCCTGCGTGCTGGCGGGCATCGCGCTCATGAACGATCTATTCATCTACAACAGGACCGGCAACCGGCTCGGCGAGCGCTTGAAAGTCAGGGCGGCCGCGCATACCGGCCCGCTTCGCTACGATCCCGACCTCGCCGAGATGATGAAGCAGGAGACCTGCCGCGAGGCCCTCGAGGCCGAGTCGCGATGGACCCCTCCCGAGACCTTCGCCATCACGCCCGCGGTCGCCGGAACCCTGGACCGGGTCCTCTCGGACCGCTTCAAGCCGATCCGCGGCAACGGATCGCGGCTGCTCGCCTACGATCCCGGGCTGGAGACCGCATGAGGCTCCTCGTCTGCTCGGCCGATCCGGAAAGCCGCAAGCTGGCTTCCTTCCTGCGGAAGTCCCTGCCGGAGGGCGCCGATGCGCGGATCCTGTCGCCCGGCTCCTTCTCCAGGTCCTTGAAGGCGAAGGCACGCGGCGCCTTCGTCTACTTCTTCCTCCCGGGGCTCGGCGAGCGCAAGGCCCTCTCGCTGGCCGCCAAGCTGGCCGCGGCCGAGAGCTCGGCCTGGGGCGTCATGGATCCCGCGGGCGAGGCCGAGGACCCGGCGGCCTTCTTCTTCGCCGGGGCTCGCGATTATATCGGCCCGCGGCTCTTCAAGGCCGGGGCCGGGCCGGGCAGGCTCGAGGCGGCCATGGCCTTCGCCTCGGACCGCGGGAACTGCCCCGACGAAGCGCCGACCGCGGACTTCGCCGGCTGGGACCGCCTCGCCGAGGGCGAGCCGATCCGGGCGCTCTTCTGCTACGCCGCCCTGGCCGACCAGGAAGGGCTCAGGGAGCGTATCGGGGAAGTGAGGCTCGGGAAGCTGAAGGACGAATTCGCGTCCTTCCTCGAGTCATGGTCGAGGGAATCGGGCGGCATCCTGTGGATCAGGGAAGCCGGCGGATGCCTCCTCCTCTTCCCGCCCGGAGAGGGTCCGGCCAATCCGCTGCTCTCGGCCTTCCGCCTCCTCCTCGACCGAGTCCTGGTCGGCTACGAGCTCTTTCGGCTGCAGGCTCCCTTGTCCTTCCGCTTCGCTTTCCACGCCGGGCGCACGGTCTGGCGCAAGCGGGGAGCCACGGGCTCGGTCGTGTCGGAGGACGTGAACTACGTCTTCCACCTCGGCCAGCGCGCGGCGAGCGACGGCCTCATCGTCGTCTCGGAGGCCGCCCAGGCGGCGATACCGGCCTGCCTAAAGGACTTGTTCGCGCGCTCCGGCTGCTTCGAGGGACGAGGCTTCTACGCGTCCAGGCGCTTCTCGGATTGACATCCCGCCGGAGCGGAATGCATGGATATGCAATTCGGCGATTCTACGAAAAGCATCGGAGCCTGTCGCAAATCTAGGGCCCGGATAGTATACTTTTACTATGGCTACCGATCCTGGACTGGTTACCGCGAATCTCGACGAGATGGCGACGGCATTCTCTAAAGCCGATCCGGCGCTGATTAAGGATTTCTTCTCCAGCCTCTATACTCCGGCCGAGGCGGACGAGATCGCCAAGAGGTGGGCCTTGGTCAAGGAGATCGCGCGCGGCAGGCCCCAGCGGGAGATCGCTAAGGACTTGGGCCTGTCCCTGTGCAAGATAACCCGGGGCTCGCGGGAGCTGAAGAAGGAGGACTCCTCCTTTAAGAAGATGCTGGCCCTAGCCGGCGTCGAGCTGCCCGAGATCGTCCCCAGGCGCCGTCAGCGCGCGGCGGCGCCGAAAGCCGCCGGCTGAGGCCCGGCTTACTCGATCAACGCGGCCTTCGTAAGCACGATGTCGTCATTGGGGACGTCGGCATGCGGGGGGCGGCGCCCGGTCGAGACGGCCGCCATCTTATCGACAGCATCCATTCCCTCGACCACCTTCGCGAAGACGCAATAGCCGGCGCGAGGACCGGGACCCGAATAATCCAGGCTGCGATTGTCCACCAGGTTGATGAAGAACTGACTGGTCGCGCTATCCGGGTCGGATGTCCGCGCCATGGAGAGCGTACCACGGGCGTTCTTCGGCGCCTTGGCCGCTTCGTTGACGATCGGGTCGAGCGTATCCTTCTGGATCATGCCGGGAAGCATGCCGCCGCCTTGGACGACGAAGCCCGGGATTACTCTGTGGAAGATCGTCCCGTCGTAGAATCCCGACTTCACGTACTCGATAAAGTTCTTGGCGGTGATCGGGCACTCGTCCTCGAAGAGCTCCATCGTGATGTCGCCCATGCTGGTCTGAAATGCTACTCGCGCGTTGGCCATTAGGCACCCCTGAACGGATGATACACCGCGAAGGGCTTCAGCATGAAGCTGTCGCCGCGCGAAGCGCGAATCGAGCTTTCTGGATAATTATGCAAGCGAGGAGCGCGCTCGAGGGAAAGGGACGGCGCGGCGGCGCCTCATGGGCCGAGCGGCTAGAAAATCTTTCCAACGATGCCGCTTTGTGCTACTGTTCATTGCATCTTTTTCGCGAACGGAAAGTAAGGAGGATCTATGAAGCGAGTACTCGTACTCCTCGTCGCTCTCGCCGCGCTCGCCGGGACGGCGTTCGCAGCGGACGCAATCAAGAATCCCGACACCTTCATCTACGCCGCCTACGGTACGATCGACAGCCTCGATCCCGCCAAGGCCTACGACAACGCCTCGGGCGGCGTCCTGCAGAACCTCTACGAGGGACTCATCGCCTACGACGGCCCCTCGACCACGAAGTTCGTCCCCGTCCTGGCAACCAAGGTCCCGACGGTCGCGAACGGCGGCATCTCCAAGGACGGGAAGACCTACACCTTCGATATCCGCAAGGGCGTCAAATTCCACTCGGGCAATCCTATGACCCCCGCGGCCGTCGCCTACAGCTTCAAGCGCAACCTCGTCGTGGACTGCGAGGGCGGCCCCATACCGCTCATCTACGAGCCCCTCTTCGGGATCGGCACCTCGTCGGCGGACATCGACGGCAAGGGCACGAAGGTCAGCCTCGCGGCCCTCGACAAGGCCATCCAGGTAAAGGGCAACACGGTCGTCTTCAACCTCAAGGCGCCCTACGCCCCCTTCCTCGCGGTGCTCGCCGGCTACTGGGGCTCGGTCGTCGACATGGACTTCTGCAAGCAGAACGGCGACTGGGACGGCACCCAGGCCGGCATCGCCAAGGCGAACCGCCCCGAGCAGGGCAAGGAGCCCTTGACCGACATCGCGTCGGGCACGGGGCCCTTCAAGCTCGGCCGCATCGACAAGTCGACCGAGGTCGTGTTCGAGCGCTTCGACGGCTACTGGGGAGCGAAGCCCGCCATGGCCAAGGCGATCTACAAGGTCGTCGAGGAGTGGAGCACGCGCAAGCTGATGCTCCTCCAGGGCGACGCCGACTACGCGCTGATCGATCCGATGTACTACGAGGAGATGGACAAGGAGCCGGGGATCAAGAGATACCCCGCCGCGGGACAGGAGCGGATGGTCGAGCTCGGGAACCGCGGCATCAGCTTCAACCAGAAGATCGCCGCCACGGACAATCCCTACATCTATTCCGGCAAGCTCGACGGCGCCGGCGTGCCCCCCGAGTTCTTCGCCGACAAGAACGTACGCCTCGCCTTCACCTACGCCTTCGACAAGGCCACCTACCTGAAGGACATCAACAAGGGCTTCGGCATCGCCGCCGAGACCCCGATCCCCTCGGGCCTGCCTTACTTCAACCCCGAGCTCAAGGCCTACCCCTACGACACCAAGAAGGCCGCCGAGTACTTCAAGAAGGCCTTCGGCGGGCAGCTCTGGGCCAAGGGATTCCAGCTCGACCTGACCTACAACACGGGCAACGAGGTGCGCGAGCAGACCATGAAGATGCTCGCCGAGAGCATCAGCAGCATCAACCCGAAGTTCAAGGTCCAGGCCCGCTCCGTCGAATGGGCGACCTTCGTCAACCAGCAGAACAAGAAGGTCCTCCCGATCTTCTACATCGGCTGGGGCGCCGACTTCGCCGACCCGCACAATTTCATCTACACCTACATGTACTCGAAGGGCGGCCTCTACGCTAACCGCTGCTCCTACGCCAACCCCGAGGCCGACAAGCTCATCGAGCAGGGCCTCGCGGCCTCGGACGACGCGACGCGCAAGAAGGCCTACTACCGCCTGCAGGACATCTGGCAGGAGGACGTGCCCGGCATCATGCTCCACCAGCCCATCCGCCAGAACTACTTCAAGGACTGGGTCAAGGGCTACTATTTCCACCCGATGGAGAACAACCCGAATCAGTTCGTCATGTACTCCAAGAAATACTGAGGCATAGAAACAAAGCACGGGGTCCCGGCCTTTCGGCCGGGGCCTTTTTTAATTGACCGGTTCACGGCTTTGAACCTATACTGCGTCGATTCGCGCGGCCATATCGTCGCCGTACAAGACTGCGGATCCTTCACTGGAGCAGAGCCTTGAGCCTATTAAACTACATTGTCAGACGACTCCTCTTCATGGTCCTGGTACTGATCGGCGTCAGCATCATCGTCTTCGGCGTGCTGATGCTGATACCGCCAGGCATGCGGGTCGCCGCCTACGTGACCAACGAGAAGGTCCAGCCGGACCAGATCGACTCCATGATCGAGAAGTACGGGCTTCGGGACCCCTGGTTCGAGCAGTACTTCAGGTGGCTCGGCAAGATATTCAAAGGAGACCTCGGCTACTCGACCACGGCCAACAGTCCCGTGTTGGCCGCGTTCGGCCAGTTCTTCCCGACGACGCTGGAGCTCGTGATATTAGCGACGCCATTGATAATCCTGGTCGGCCTATGGATGGGTACGATCGGCGCCGTCAACAAGGACACGCCCGTCGACCATTTCATCCGCGTCTTCTCGATAATCGGGTACAGCCTGCCGACTTTCTGGCTGGGCCTCCTGCTATTGATGGTCTTCTACGGCTTCATGGGGATATTCCCCCCGGGCACGCTGAACGAGAGCCTGCGCGACGTCATCTTCTCCCCGGACTGGAAGGCCGTCACGGGCCTCCTCGTCATCGACGGCATCATCAACTGGCGCTGGGACGTCGTCCTCGACGCCCTGTACCACCTCGTTCTCCCGACGCTCAACCTGATCATCCTGGACTCGGCCCTCATCATGCGGCTGACCCGCTCGAGCATGCTGGACGCCCTGGGACAGGATTACGTCCGGACAGCCCTGGCCAAGGGCGCGAGCAAGCGCACTATCGAGCGCCTGCACGCCCGGCGCAACGCCCTCCTGCCGGTGATCACCGTGTCGGGCGTACTCTTCGCGGGGCTCATGGCCGGCATGGTCATCACCGAGACGATCTTCGTCCGCAAGGGCATCGGCTGGTGGATGGCCCGCGCGGCGCTCCAGCTCGACGTGTCGGCGATCATGTTCAACGTCCTGTTCCTGAGCACGGTATACGTCGTCGTCAACCTGATCGTCGACTTGATTTACGCGGCCATCGATCCGCGGATACGCCTTTCCTAGCGGAGGGAGAACCCATAGATGAACGAAGAGACTATCGCGA
Source organism: uncultured Treponemataceae bacterium (assembly GCA_964410245.1). Classification (GTDB taxonomy): domain Bacteria; phylum Spirochaetota; class Spirochaetia; order Treponematales; family Rectinemataceae; genus CAZXXZ01. The sequence goes on from CAYPHO010000010.1 coordinate 21,554, forward strand.
GCCAGGAGTCGGCCCCCTCCGCGCATCCCGCATGGCGCGAATTCGCCTTCTCGATGAAGCGCCTGTTCAAGAATCCCCTGACGATCATCGGACTGACGATCATCGTCTTCTTCGCCCTCGTGGCGATACTCGCGCCGCTCCTGGCCAAGCCGCCGCGGGCCCACGATCCCTACCTGATGCCGCACGACGGATGGAGCATGACGCCCTCGCCGCCGTCCGCGAAGCATCCCCTGGGGACCCTGCCCTCGCAGTACGACATCCTCTACGGCATCATCTGGGGAACCCGCAACGCATTCCGGGTCGGGCTTTCCGTCGTGGCGGCCAATCTCGTCATCGGACTCATACTCGGGGCCATCGCCGGCTATTTCGGCGGCCTGGTCGACGAGATCATCATGCGGATCGGCGATATCTTCTACGCCATCCCCACTCTGGTCATGGCCATGGCCCTGGTGTTCGTCTTCGGGCGCGGGCTCGACTCGATTGTCATCATGCTGATCTTGCTGGGGTGGCCGACCTATACGCGAGTCATACGATCGGAGATCCTGGTAATCCGCAATACCGACTACATACAGGCCGCGCGGGCCTCGGGCGCGTCGCACCTGCGGATACTGGGGACGCACATCCTGCCCAACTCGGTATTCTCCATCATCATAGTGGCCTCGATGAACGTCGGCGTCACCATCCTCACGGTGGCCGCGCTCTCCTTCCTGGGGCTCGGCTCCGACTCCGGCTACGCGGACTGGGGCGCCATGGTCGCGACCTGCCGCAACTTCATCGTAGGGCCGCCCGGCAACAGGCTGGCCTACTGGTACCTCGTCTTCATCCCCGGCTTCACGATCGCCCTGTTCGTGCTGGGATGGAACCTCCTCGGCGACGCGATCCGCGACGTTTCGACCCCCGCATGCGGAGGCGGTAGCCCATGGAAAAGCTGATCGAGACCCGCGACCTGTACACCGAGTTCAACACCTTCGAGGGAGTGGTCAGGGCGCTGAACGGCGTGAGCGTCGTGGTGAACGAGGGCGAGACCTATGGCCTCGTGGGCGAGTCGGGCTGCGGCAAGAGCGTCACGGTCCGGTCCATGATGCGCATCGTCCAGGCCCCGGGCCGCATAGCCTCGGGCAAGGTCGTCCTCTTCTTCCGGGCCGAGGACCGCACGAAGGGCATCGACATCGTCCGCCGCAGCGAGGCCTACATGACCTCGATCCGCGGCGACTCGATATCCATGATCTTCCAGGAGGCCTCGACCTCGCTCAATCCCGTGCTCAGCATCGGCTTCCAGATCGGCGAGAGCTTCCACTTCCACCGCCGCGTCCAGATGCTCGAGGAGACGCTGAAGGAGCTCGAAGCCGAGATCGCCGAGTCCCGGCCCTCCCCCGCCCGCGGCTGGAAGGGCCTGCAGAGATCGCTCTTCGCGCGCGAGCTGGCCGAGCGCAAGGCCTACGAGGCGAGGATCGACGGCATCGACCGCGAGATCTACGGCCTCGAGGACCAGGCCGGGCCGGACGCCGCGGCTCGCAAGGAGAGGCTGAACCTCAAGCGCGACTCGGCGCGCGAGCACGGCGCCCTGGTCTCGGTCGCGATGAGGACGCCCTTCCTTCGCCGCTATCGCAAGAGGCTCGACCGCACCATCCAGCGCCACGTCGTCGAGCTGCTGCGCTCGCTGGGCGTCCCCAATCCCGAGCGCATAGCGGTCAGCCACCCGCACGAGCTGTCCGGGGGCATGCAGCAGCGCATCGTCATCGCCATCGCCCTGGCCTGCCACCCCGTACTCCTCATCGCGGACGAGCCGACCTCGAACCTGGACGTCACGATCCAGGCCCAGATCGTCGACCTCATCAAGAGCCTCAAGCGGACGAAGATTTCCTCGGTCCTCTTCATCACCCACGACCTGGGGCTGGTCGCCGAGATCTGCGACCGCGCCTCGGTCATGTACGCGGGGGACGTCTCGGAGACGGCCTCGGTCGCCGAGCTCTTCAAGAATCCCCTGCACCCCTATACGCAGGGCCTGCTCCGGTCGGTCCCCAAGGCCGAGCAGTCGGGCGAGCTCGCCACGATCCCCGGCAGCGTGCCCAACCTCATCGAGCCGCCGACCGGATGCCGCTTCCACCCGCGCTGCCCCAAGGCCATGGACGTCTGCTCGCGCGAGAAGCCCGCGACTATCGAATTCTCGGGCGGCCACTGGGTAGCCTGCCATCTCTACACGGACGGAAAGAAATGAACGACACCCTGATCGATATTAGGAAGCTGGTAAAGTACTACCCCGTGACAGGAGGCGTCTTCCGGCGGCACGTCGCCGACGTGAAGGCGGTCGACGGCATCGACCTCAAGATCGCGGCCGGCGAGTGCCTGGGCCTGGTGGGCGAATCCGGCTGCGGCAAGACCACCCTGGGAAAGACCCTCCTCCGCCTGCACGACTCCACGAGCGGCCGCGCCTACTTCGAGCAGGGCGCCGAGAGGATCGCCGAGGCCGAGTCGATGCTCGCCTCTCCCGATCCCGATGTCCGGCGTCGGGTTCCCCTGGCCGAGATGGACATCATGCGGATGGAGGGATCGCGGCTCCGCGAGCTCAGGCGCAAGATGCAGATCGTCTTCCAGGATCCCTCGAACTCGCTGGATCCGCGCATGCTGGTCCGGAACATCGTGGCCGAGCCCCTGAGGGCACAGCGCATGGCCAAGGGAAGCGAGCTGGACGACCGCGTGCTGGAGCTCCTGAAGATCGTCGGCATGGGAGAGGGTCACTTGAAGCGCTATCCCCACGAGTTCTCGGGCGGCCAGCGCCAGAGGATCGCGATAGCCCGGGCCCTGGCGACCAACCCCAAGTTCATCGTAATGGACGAGCCTACCTCGGCCCTCGACGTCTCGGTCCAGGCCCAGATACTGAACCTGCTTAAGCAGCTCCAGCGCGACTTCAAGCTGACCTACCTCTTCGTCACGCACCACCTCCTGGTCGTCAAGTACACGAGCGACCGGATCGCGGTCATGTACCTCGGCAAGATCGTGGAGCTGGGACCGACGGCCGAGATCTTCGATCGGCCCCTACATCCCTACACGAAGGCCCTGCTCAGCGCCATCCCGATCCCCGACCCCGAGACGAGGAGGGAGAAGATCATCCTGACGGGGGACGTGCCCAACCCGGTCAACCCGCCGCCCGGGTGCCGATTCCACCCGCGCTGCCCCTTCGCCCAGGATATCTGCAAGGCCGAGGAGCCGGCTCTCGAGGAAGCCACGCCGAGCGGGCGTACCGTGGCCTGCCATCGCTGGAAGGAGATCTAGCCGGGCGGGGCGGCCGCGCTGCGGCCCGCGCTCGGCGGCGAGGCCGGGCCCCTTACTTCGCGACGGACCGCTCGGCCGCTTCCTTCCTCTCCACGATCTTCCTCGCCGCCTCGGCGGTGCTTTTCATTATGGCCTTAAGCGACTCCGCGTGGATGCCGCAATCGTAGTCCGCGCCTTCCTTGATGGCGGCGAGGATGCCCGCCTCGACCGAGCTCGCCGCCATGCTCAAGGGCCCGGCCCTGAGCGTGAGGCTCGAGCCCCTGATCCCGTGCACGAGAGTGCGCAGTCCCGCGAGGTCGCGCGCGGCGACCGCCCCGTCGATAGCGGCGATGCGGCCGGGAACCTCCCGAATGAAGATGCCCAGCATCCTCTCCAGGAAACTCTCGTCGCCGCCCAAGTGAGCCAAGAGGGCATCTCCGTCGATCAGGCTGGAAGATCCGGCGGTAGTCCGGGGAAGGCCGCGGCCGGACGCCGCGATGGGATCCGGCTTCCCCCTCGCCGCGCCGCTCCGCTCGACGACTCGCGCCAACCTGGAGGGATCGAGGGGCTTGTTCAGGAGATCGTCCACTCCCGAGGACTCGCAGCGCGAGAACAAGTCGGGCTCCGAGTCCGCGGTCATGGCCGCGACGTACAGTTTGCGCCCGCCGCGCCCGGCCTCCTCGGCGCGGAAGCGCGCGATCGCCTCGAGGCCGTTCATATCCGGGAGGCCGATATCGACGAGCGCGAGGTCGAAGCCGCCGCCGAGCATGCCCTTGATCCCCTCGCCGCCGGTCCCGACGCAGGCCGTCTCGTGGCCCGACCGCTCGAGGTAGCGGCGAGCGACCTGCGCGCTCATCGGATCGTCGTCGACGATCAGGATCCTCAGCGGCCTCGGGACGGACTGCCCGGGGCGCTCGGTCGTCGTCGCGGACGCTCGTCCCGGGTCGCCCGGCTCGAAGCGCGCCGTGAAGGTGAAGGCCGAGCCGGAGCCCTCCTCGGACTCGACGGAGATGGAGCCGCCCATCAGCTCGACGATCCGCTTGCTGACGGACAGCCCTAGGCCGGTACCGCCGAAGCGGGAAGCGATGCTCCTGTCCGCTTGGGAGAAGTCCTTGAAGAGGCGTTCCTGCCCTTCCTTGGAAATGCCGATTCCCGTATCCCGTACCTCGACGGCTATCCCCAGGGCGCGCCCGTCGCCGTCCGCGCCGGCCGGGACGAAGGGCCTAAGCGCGACCCTCACCTCGCCCGACTGGGTGAATTTGATGGCGTTTCCCAGGAGATTCATCAGGACCTGCTCGAATCGCAGGGGATCGCCCTTTACGAAGCGCGGAAGCCCCTCCTCGACCCTCGCGGCCAGGGAAAGGCCCTTTGCGGCGGCGGCCGGCTCGAATGCGCGGACGGCCGATAGGGCGGCCTCCGCCAGGTCGAAGTCGGAGCATTCGAGCTCGAGCTTGCCGGCCTCCATCTTCGAGATATCCAGGAGATCGTTGATGATCCCCAGGAGGAGCCGCCCCGAGGACCGGATCATCTCGAGGTCCTCGCGGAAGCCCGATGGGATCTCCCGCCGCAGGTTGAGGTCCGCGATGCCGATGATGGCGTTCAGCGGGTTGCGCAGCTCGTGGCTGACGATAGCCACCAGGGCGCTCTTCGACGCGTTGGCAGCCTCAGCCTTGGCGCGCGCCGCCTCGAGCTCGCGCTCGGCCCGGGTGATCTCGCTGATGTCGCGGAACAGGATGAGCCTGCCCCGCCAATCGACACGGTCCCGCTGTATGACGTAGCAGGCGATGAGGTAGTCGGTCCCGTCCCGGGACCAGCGCAGGGTCTCGCGGTCCGTCATGGCCGAGCGGAAGCCGGGATCGAGGGAGGAGAAGGCTAGGCCCTCGAGGGCCCCGAATGAGGAGAAGGTCCGGTTGGCCTCGTCGTTGGCCCCTACGATATAGCCCTCGGCGTCGAGCACCAGCATCGGGGTGTCGATCGACTCCAGGATCACGCTCTTCGCGTAGGGCAGGGGCTCGAAAACGTCGAAGCGGGACAGGATGAAGGCCATGAGCAGGCCGCTGGCCGCGAAGGAGACGGGCGTCAGGTCGTAGCCCGTCTTGCCCGAGATGGCGGCGATATAGATGACGTTGGAAATGAAGGGCAGGAAGAAGAAGGCGAGGATGAGCTTCATCCAGCGGGCGTACACCCCCCTCGCCCGGAGGGCCGTCTTGACGAAGCAGACCAGGGCGACGGCTATTTGGAGATAGGCATAGGCGATGAAAAGCCAGAGCGCCCATCCGTATTCGGGCTCGACCCAATGGGGGCCTACCTCCACGCCGCGCCAGAAGGCCAGATGAGAGTCGTTCGTGATGATAACAGCCGAAAAGGCGAATCCGGGCAGGAGGGTAACGAAGGACTTGAGCGCGCCGAAGGGCCGAGAGGCCAGGGCGCGGGCGATGAGGAAGGCAGTCCCGGGTACGAAGGCGATGCCGATGTACTGGAGCCTCAACATGTCGTATTGGCGGCCGGGGTCGGGAACCAGCCACTCGACGACGGCAAACATGCACCATATGAAAACGGCGGATTCGAAGAGCGCGAAGCTCCGGGACAAGGCCCTGCGGGCGCCGAACCAGGCCCTGGCGCCTATTAGCAGCGAAGCCAGGGCCGCGATCGCCATTATCGACAGGTAGAGATCGAAGGGCAATCCGAGGATGTAAATCACGGCGGTATTGTAAACCAGGATGCCGTTCTTGGCTCCTAGACGTTCGCGCATTTTCTATCGGAATGAAGCTTCCGAGACGTCGAAGGCCGGCTAGGCGGCGCATCCAGAAAAAAAAAGGCCGCGCCCCCGCGCGGCCCTCCCGATGGTGTTTAGTGATCCCCCCTTTTTACCTTCTCGACACCAAAACCGCTTTTTTACCTCATCACCAACTTTTTGCCACCTTTTTAAATAATTCTCTTTTTAAATCCGTCTTTTTTTACCTTCTCCCTTTTTTACATTGGACCTTTCCCCGGGCAAGGAAAGGCCGCTCCTTTTTTAGCTCTACTTTTTTACCTCTTGCTTACCAAGTGCTATTACTATTGCAAGAGTCATGCCAAACACATTCTAAAAGAGGAACATCACTGGGAAGCAGGTAAAGCCCTTGTTTTATAACAATTTTGCAATGAAAAAATACACTATTCGACAATAATGGCCCAACTATAAGGCAATTGACCCCTGTGCAATACTTCTCAAGTATCTAAATAATTCATAATTTTACCGCTTTATATCTTTATTATATTTACACTTAGTGCTGTGTGCGGATAGTAACGGATGTGCGTTTTCTCACACCCCGATTACTCGCTTTTTTCCTCTTCATCTCCGCTTTCGCGTGACAATTTTAGTCGTTTGTTCAGGGCCGTCCTCGAGATACCCAACAAATCCGCCGCGATTCCCTGATTCCCCTTCGATCGGCGCAATGCTTCGCGAATGAGCTCTTCGGAGGATTCCTTGAGCGTCGGCAGCCGAGTCCAATTCGAGAAGCGGGTCCTGTCCCCGTCGGCGCTCGCGGACCTCTGCTTCAGTCCGACGCCGGCGTCGTGTATCTTGCGCCGGAAGCTGTCGAGGCCCAGGGTGTTCCCCTTGAGGCCGCTCATCGCGTCGTAGACCATGGATTCGAGCTCTCGGACATTCCCCGGAAAATCGTAGGATTCCAGGAGGAGGCCGAGCTCGGTCGGGATCGCAGGCACGCTCTTCCCTAGCTTTCCGGCGGCCTGCCGGGCGAAATGGGAGAGCAGGAGGGGAATGTCGCCGGGACGATCCCGCAGCGGCGGAATCTGCACGAGATGGGTCTGAAGGCGGTAGAAGAGGTCCAGCCTGAAGGTACCGGCCGACGCGGCCGCCTTCAGGTCGCGATTGGTCGCCGTGACGATGGAGGCGCTGGAGGCCTTGGGCAGGTCGGCCCCGAGCGGATAATAGCGCCTGTCCTCGATCAGGCGGAGCAATTTAACCTGGGACGAGAGCGAGAGGTCGCCGATCTCGTCCAGGAAGAGCGTACCGCCTTCCGCCTTCTCGATGAGCCCCCCTCGATCGGTATCCGCGCCCGTGAACGCTCCCCGCCGATGCCCGAAGAGGCTATCCGAGAACATCGTGTCGTCGAGGCCGGCGATGTTCAGCGAGACCAGGGAGCCCTTCCTGTCGGAGAGCCTGTGGATGGCCGCGGCCATCAGCTCCTTGCCGGTCCCCGACTCGCCGATGATCAGGAT
>CAYPHO010000011.1:0-27985 GCA_964410245.1 uncultured Treponemataceae bacterium
GTACCCGATGATGATCTCGCCGACCTTCGACTTGTACTCGGCGTACTGCGTATCCCTGGATATCTCGCGCAGGGACTGCCGGGTGGTCTGCTTGGCCAGCATGACCGATTGGAGGTCGAACTCATGGGGATCGATGGGCAGCTCGAGGATGTCGCCGATCTCGGCGCCGTCGGCCATCTCGGAGGCCTCCTCGAGGGAGATCTCCAGGACTGGGTCGTCGACCTCCTCGACGATGGTCTTCTTGGCGTAGACGTCGACGCCCTCGTAGTCGTCGCGGAAGCGCACGACCGCGTTCTCGTTCGTACCGTACTTCTTCTTATACGCGGCCATCAGGGCGTCCTCGAGGGTCTTGACGATCAAGTCCTCGGATATTCCCTTCTCGTTTATCAACTGCCGTATCGCGTCTGCCATCTCGGACATCGCCTAGTCTCCCTCCCTCGTCGAATCGAGCCTCGCCTTGGCTAGCTCGTCGAAGCGCAGCGAGCGCTTCCCCGTATCGGTAGCGAGGACGACCCCCTCGTCCCCCGCCTCTTCTATGCGTCCGCTAATCCAGTCGCCGCCCTCGTCGGCATCCGCCTTCAAGAGCGCCTTCGCCCAGCGTCCCCGGAAGATCCGCCATTCCCCGGGACCGCGCAGCACGCGGTCGATTCCCGGGCTCATGACCTCGAGGCTCGGCTCCTTGCCGAAGTAGGCCTCCAGGATCGGCCGCATCAGCCTGTGGGCCTTGGCGCACTCGTCGGTGCCGGTGCCCTCGGGCGAGTATACGGTCGCCCTCGCGCTCGCGGAGCCTCGGCTTCGTCCGAGGCTGAGCTCCACGAGCTTAAGTCCGGATCCCTCGAGCAGGGAGCGGATCTCTTCGACGACGCCGTCCTCTTCCTTCATTTCCGAATGCCTATAAAAAAAGAGTCGCTTCCACGACTCTTCTTATCGCTAAGGAGAATCTTCGTTGTTTTTACATAGCCCCGATAGTACCCCGTAGGCCCTTCCTCGTCAACTATCCGGAGCCGCCGGGAAGGTCGGCGAGGCCCCGCCGCGCCGACTCGCGAGGCCGGCCGCTTCAGTCGGCCGCGAGGGCGAGGACGACCACGGATCGGGCGCCGCCCGCCTTCAAGGCGGCCGCGCAGGCGTCGACCGTCGCGCCCGTGGTGATGACGTCGTCGAGGAGGAGGACCTCGGCCGGCGGCGAGGCGCCGCGCCGGAGCGAGTAGGAGGCGCGGGCGTTGGCCGCCCTCAGCTCGCGCCCGAGGCGCTTCTGCTCCGAGGCCGAGGTCCTGACGAGGGGCCGCTCGATGCGGTGCCCCATCCGGCCCAGCTCGCGCGCGATCTGATCGACCTGATCCCAACCCCGGCGGGCGATCTTGCCGGGCCTCGGCGGCACCGGCACGACGGTCCGGCCGGGCCATAGGCCGCGTATCGCCCGATCGGCCATCGCGGCGATGGGCGGGGCGAGGCTCCGCCTCCCTCCCTTCTTGTACGCCGAGATGAGCTCTCGGGCCGGGCCCGAGTACGGGAAGATGGGGTACGCTCGATCGAAGGCCCATACCGCGCCCCGGCATCGCATGCACCGCCCTTCCTCGGACATCAGGGGAAGCCCGCAGGACTCGCAGCGAGCGCCTTCGCGCGGGACGAGGGCGCCCAGGCAGGATGCGCAGAGCGCGCCGATGTCCCCCGGGCCGAGCGGCAGGGCGCCGCAGAGGGCGCAGCTCCTGGGAAGGACGATATCGAGGAGGCGATCGACCGCGGCTATCACGCGAGGCTACGCGCGGGCCGGGGAGTTACGCTTGAAGGCGCTTTTGGAGGCGGGAAAGCGCGTTGAGCGCGTCCAAGGGGCTCAGCCGGTCGAGGTCCATCGATGAAAGCTCGGCGAGGACGAGGTCGCCGGGGCTGAAGAGGCCTGATTGGCGCGCCTCGGCGCCCTTCGCGCGGGCCTTCCCTTCGGCGGCGGGGGACGGGGCCGGCCCTGAGGGGCGCGTCGCCGCCGATTCCCCCCTTTCCTGCCTGGCCAGCTCGTCGCGTATGGCGCGGGCCCTCTCGAGCACGTCCTCGGGCAGGCCGGCGATCCTGGCGACGTGGATGCCGTAGGAGCCCTTCGCCGCGCCCTCCTCCAGCCTCTTCAGGAAAACGACGTCCTCGGCTTCCTCGAGCACGGCCATGGAGTAATTCCGCAGCCGCGGATGCTCGACGGCCGTGAGCTCGTGGTAATGGGTCGCGAAGAGGGCCCTGCAACCCACCGAGTCGAGCAGCCGCTCGCTGACCGCGCGGGCTATGGCGAGCCCGTCGATCGTGCTCGTGCCGCGCCCCACTTCGTCCATGATGACGAGGCTGGCCGCGGTGGCGGTATTGAGGATGTAGGCGGTCTCGTGCATCTCGACGAGGAAGGTGCTCTCCCCGCGGGCGAGGTTGTCCTGGGCGCCGACTCGGCAATAGATCTTGTCGATCGAGCCGATCTCTGCGTCGAGGGCGGGAACGAAGGATCCGGCGTGGGCCATGAGCGCGATGAGGGCGGTCTGCCGGAGGAAGGTCGACTTGCCGGCCATGTTCGGCCCCGTGATGAGGGCGAAGGCGGGATCCCCCTCGGCGCCGTCGGGTCGCGCGTCGGCGTCCTGACGAGCGTCGAGGCGTATGTCGTTCGGCACGAAGAGACCCGAGCCGAGGTGGGCCTCGACGACGGGGTGGCGTCCCTCGGTAATCCGCAGCACGGGCTCGTCGGCGAGCCTCGGGCGCGAGTAGCCGCGCATCGTCGCCGCCCAGGCGAAGGAGGCGACGCAGTCCCTGGCGGCCTGGGCCCGGCCCGCCTCGAGGATCGAGCCGACGGCCTCCTTGACGGAGGAGCGCAGCTCGAGGAAGAGGCGGCGCTCCAGCTCGACGATGCGCTCCGTCGCGCCGTTGATCTCGCCCTCGAGCTCGGAGAGGCGCTCGGTAGTGAACCTCTCGCCCGAGACGAGGGACTGCCGCCTGACGAAGTGCGCCGGCACCGCGTCGAGCTTGCCCTTCGAGACCTCGAGGTAGTGGCCGATGATGCGGTTGTACCTCACGCGGAGGGTCGCGATGCCGGTAGCCGCGCGCTCCTCCTCGACGTAGGCTTCCAGGAGCTCGCTCGAGCGGGACTTGATCGACCTGAGGCGATCGAGCTCGGGATCGAATCCGTCCCGGATCATGCCGCCTTCGCTCAGCGAGATAGACGGCTCGTCCAGGAGGGCGGCCTCGATCGCCGCGGCCGCCCTCGCCGCCGGCTCGAGGGCGCCGGCCTCGGCCTCGCCGGCCAGGTAGGCCCGCGCGCCCGCGGCTGCGTGATCGCCCGCGCCGCCTCCCGCCGCCGCGATGGCCGAGGCGGCCAGCTCGCGCGCGGCCGCGCAGCCCCTGACCGACCCGGCGAGGGCGACGAGGTCCTTGGCGTGCGCCTTGTCCATGGCCACGCGGGAGGCGAGGCGCTCGACGTCGCGGATCCCGGACATCTCATCGCGGAGGGCGGCGAGGAGGCTTTGGTCGCGGTAGAGGAACTCGACCGCGTCGAGCCTGGCCTCGGCCGCTTCCCTGCGCCTCAAGGGCTGGAGGAGCCACTGCCTTAAGAGCCGCGCGCCCGGGGCCGTGAGGGTGAAGTCCAGGACGGCCATCAGGCTATAGGCCTTTCCCGAGTCGCTCATGTTGCGGACGATCTCGAGGTTCTTCCGCGAGCCCTCGTCGATCGAGACGAACTCGTCCTCCCGGAAGGGAAGCGGCGGCGACAGCCGCGGGGCCGAGGACGGGGCGGTCTCCTCGACGTAGCGCAGGAGGGCGCCCGCGGCCGCGAGCTCGGGATCTGCGTCCGAGAAGCCGTAGCCCTTGAGCGTCTGCAGCCCGAATCGGCGCTCCAGCTCCCTCGCCGACTCGGCCGCGTCGAAGCTCCAGTCCGGATAGCGGTTGACGACGAGGGACTCCAGCTCCGCGACGGCCTCGGCGAGCTCGGGCCGCTCGAGGAGGGACTGCTGCGCGATCATCTCGCGCGGCGCGAGCCTGAAGAGCTCGGCGCGCAGGGCCTCGGCGGATCGCGAGCCGCCCGGGTCGGGCTTCGAGAAGGCGCGGAAGTCGCCCGTGGACACGTCCATGTAGGCCAGGCAGAGGAGGCGCCCCTCGGCGCCGGCGGCAGAGCAGGCCGCGAGGATGTAGTTGTTCGAGCCCTGGTCGAGGAAGTCCTCCTCCACCGTGGTGCCGGGGGTCACGATCTCGACGACCTCGCGCTCCATGAGCCCCTTGGCGGGGCCGCCCTCGCCTACCTGCTCGCATATCGCGATCTTCTTGCCGCGCTTGAGGAGCCTCGCGATGTAGGACCTCGCGGCGTGGTAGGGCACGCCGCACATAGGCTCGCCCTGCCTATGGGTCAGGGTCAGGTCGAGGAGGGCGCTAGCCTCGACGGCGTCCTCGAAGAACATCTCGTAGAAGTCGCCTAGGCGGAAGAAGAGGACGGCGTCCCGGTGCCGCGCCTTGATCCTCCTGTATTGATCCATCATCGTCCCGCGCTCGGCCATGGCGTTGCATTATAGGCGCCGAGACGGTAGTCTACAAGGCGAGGCATTCGAGGGGGGAGCGTGGAAGAGGCGGTCTATTTCGGCGAGGCGGGCGACGCCGTATTCATCAAGGCGACGGGCCACGTGACGGCGGCGGTATGCCCGCCGCTGAAGGCGCGCCTCTTCGACAGGCTGGATCGAGACCCCCCCGCCTCCCGGGTATGCGTCGACCTGTCCGAGTGCGAGTACATGGACTCTACCTTCCTCGGCTTCATCGTAGGCGCCCAGAAGCGGTTCTCGCTCCGGGCGCCGCGCCGCAGGGTGCAGCTCTACGGCCTCAGCGATACCTGCAAGGGACTCCTGCGCACTATCGGCGTCCTCGGCTTCGTCTCGGTGGAAGCGGGAGGCTCGGGAATCCCGGAGGAGATGGAGCGTGTCTCGGGGGGCGAGCGCGCGACTGCCCGCTTCCTCCTCGACGTTCACGAGGAGCTCTCTGAGATATCTCCCGAGAACAGGAAGAAATTCTCCGCCCTGACATCGGTGCTCCGCAGCGCCGTCGAGTCGGAGCAGGGGAAGACCGAGCGCTAGCCCGGGCGGGCGAGGTCCCCCGCCGCTCCCGCCTAGCCCGAGGCGCCGAGAGCCTGGATGACGTCGGAAGTTATATCGATCATGGGGCTGTACCAGAGCACGGAGCTCATGATCCCGTCCTTGCTCTTCAGGTTCAGCACGAGCGAGAAGCCCTTATACTCCGCAATAGACTGGATCTTCTCGTACAGTTCCTTCGTGAAGAGGTCGGAAGCCGCGAGGAGCGCGGCCTCCTCGTCGAGCTCGGCCTGCTTGGCGGTGACGTAATTGGACAGGATGGCCGTGCTCTCCTCTATCTCGGCCTTGAGCGAGGCCGAGCGGGCCTTGTCGTCCGCCTTGTCCGCGTCGGCCTTAAGGCCCATGAGCCGCGTTATCTCCGCGCTCATCCTGTCGATGTCCGATTGGACCTTGTCCTTCTTCGCCTCGAAGTCCCGGACCGCCTTGGATTGGCTATGATAGGCGGTAATTACCCGGGTAAGGTCGACGACCGCGACCCTGGTTATCTGCTGAGAGTAGGCAGCGGCCGAGAAAAGCAGGGCCGCCGCCGCGAGCGCGATTATTCGCTTGCCCATCGATCCCCCTAGTTAAGCGTCTGGGTGATGCTGATTACGATATCCATCCCGCTCCCGCTCTTGTTTATCAGCTCGGTGCCGTCGAAGACGAAGCGCTTCGCGAAGTAGAACTTGAAGGGGAACTGCATGATGGAGAAGCGGAGGCCGAAGCCGGCGCTGAAGGCTATATCCTCCCATCCCATATCGGAGAATCCGCTCCTGCCTGCGTCGATGTCGAGGGTGTTCATGTTCACCATCCCGCCCGCGGTCCTCATCGCGGCTACGTCGAGGAAGCCGTCGACCCAGAGGAACTGCTCGAAGATCGGCATCCTGAGCTCCAGCCAATTCTCCCAGATCGCGTCGCCCTCGAAGCCGTACAGGCCCTTCCATCCGCGCGCGTTGAAGGTGCCGTCCAGGTAGAGCCAATCGTCCGTGACCTGCAGCTCTCCCCAGGGCTTCGCGACCAGGGCCGAGAATCCCGTATGGGCCCCGAGCACCATCTTCCAGCTCCAGTCCTCGAAGACGGGTACCTCGAATAGCTTGACGTATCCCTCGGCCTTCGTATCGGTACGGATGTAGTGCTGGGACTCGGAGGGCAAGAGCCCGGCCCACGTGAGCTTCTGGCTGAGGTAATAGCCGCTCGAGGGCGAGTACCATAAGTCGAGGTCGTTCAGGTAGGCGCGGGCGACCAGGCGGTTCTCGGGGACCCACTCGCCGACGTTGTCCCGGAGATCCTTGGAAGCGGGCCTGAATCCTTCCTCGAAGGACTTCATGCCGAGGCCGAAGGACACCGCGCCGCCGAATCCCAGGTCGCCTATCGGGACGCGCATGGTATAGCCTGAGGAGAAGCCGAGAGAGAGGTTGAAGGCGTGGTAGGGCATGAGATAGGCCGAGGGAATCTGGCTGATCGAGTAGCCGCCCTCCTTGGCCTCGGTGAATGGATCGGGCACGCCGTCGTCGAATATCGGGAAGATGCTGTCCTGTCCGGCCGAGAGGACCTTGTGCGAGAAGGACAGGTTGATGCCGCCCGAGATCTTCTCGCCGAAGAAGTAGCGGTCGGTGTAGCCGAAGCTCAGCGACTGCGTCGAGGGCGAAGCGCTGAGGTCGACGCTGAAGTCCGTCCCGTTCCCCAGGAAGTTGCGGTCGCTCCACTTGATCATGCCCGAGATCGGGAAGGTGTCCGCCTGCCCCAGGCCGCTCAGCGTGACGCCGAACTGGATGTCGGCGGTGCTCTGCTCCTCCACCGTGAAGACGAGGCTGGTCAGCCCGTTCGCCGATCCCGCGAAGAGCTCGGGATTGATGAAGGAGAAGTATTGCAGGCCGTAGAGGTTCCGGAGGCCGTCGTTGATGCGCGACTTAGAGAAAATGTCGCCTACCTCGAGGGGAATCTCCCGGTAGATCACATAGTCCTTCGTCCGCTCGTTTCCCTTGATGACGATGCTCTCGATATGGGCCCTGTCGCGCTCCACGATCTTGACCGTATAGGAGATCGATTGCTTATCCTCGTCCCTGGACTCGACGAGGTCGATCGTATTGAAGATATAGCCCGATTCCATGTACAGGTCGTCTATCTTCGATTTCTCGGAATCGAGCTTGATGTAGTTGAGCGGGGCCCCGGCCTTCAATGTTACCATGGACCGGAGCTTCTCGGTCGGGAATATGACGTTGCCCTCGAAGCCGATGCCGCCGAAGGTCCACAGCCTGCCCTCCTCGACGACGATATCGATGATGAGCCAGGTCTTCGAGGTCTTCTCGTCCTTCTCGTAGCTTCGAAGCACGTCGACGATCCTCGCGTCGACGTATCCGCGGCTGCGGTAGTAGTCGATTATCGTCCGCTTGTCCTCCTCGAGCTTGGCCTCCTGGAAGGTTCCCGCCTGGAGGAAGCCGGCCGCCTTGAGGGAGAGCCGTCCCTGCAGCGTCTTGCCGGAGACGGACGAGTTGCCGGAGAAGCGGATCTCGCGTATCGCGACCTGGGAGCCCTCCGAGATCCTGAAGGAGAGGATTATCGTGCCCGGGTCCTTCCCCTCCTGGGCGCTCGACGAGACCGAAACGTCGGGATATCCGCGCTCGAGGTAGAGGCGCCGGACGGCGAGCTCGTCTACCTTGGTCTTCGATTGGTTGTAGATATCGCCGGCCTTCTCGGCGATCGCGTCGAGGATGTCGCCCGTCTTGACTCCCGAATTCCCCGCGACGCGGACCGAGCCGATCGAGGGCTTCTCCTTGACGCTGAACTTGATGATGACGCCCGTCTTCTCGACGTCCGACGCGACGGCGGAGGGAGCGAAGCTCTCGAACCAGTCGAGCTCGTATATGGTGGACTGGATATCCATCCACAGCTCGGAGGTGAATTCCTTGCCGATGTAGCGCTTGACCGCGGAGTCGAGCTCGCGCTTGTCGGCGTGGACGACGCCGTCCCACTGGACCGAGACGAGCGGCTTTCCCCAGTACCAATCATCGGCGCCGGCCGCGGATTCCTGGGCCGACGCGGCGAGGGCGATCAGCGCGAGGGCCGCGATGGATACGATACGCTTCATAGTACTCCTCGTCATTAGTAGGAGAGCCTCCAGCTCAGGCTGAGGCTCTGGTCGCTGATCAATAGATCTTCCCAATGGTTCGGAGCGATGGTCCACTGTACCAGCCCGAAGGGCGTATCCAGCTCCACGCCGAACTCGGAGTCTATTCTTAATCCGACGGCCCCGGCAAGAGGGTCCTCTCGGAGCCGCGCCGAGCCGTACGCGAATATCGAGTCGCTGAGGTACTTCCCCATGTACAGCTCGCTGCTGTCGAGGTAGCGTCCCAGCGGATAAGCGGGGGATTCTTCCGTATCGCCCGAAATGTCTATCAGCCACCTCTGCAGGACCTGCGTCCGGAGGAAGAGGATATCCAGGCCGGCGGCCTCGCGGAGCTTGTTCTCGAAAGCCTTCGCGATATCGAGCTGCGGGATGAACTCGCTCGTGGAGATGACGGCCTTCCTGAAGTCGAAGCTTTCCTCCTCCCCGGCCCCGAGCAGGTTCTGCCCGAGCATGAGCGCTATCTGCGCCTCGGTCATGGCCGGGTCGGAGCTGAGCCTCGGCTTGAAGCTCGCGATGGGCATGTTGTCCGCCCGGAGCGTGATGAGGACCGGCCCATCGTCGTTGCGCTCGCGGAGCTCGGCGAGGAGGGTCACCCTGGGGTCGAACATGCCGGTCTCCTCGTTGAAGACCATCCGCCCGCTCTTCAGGAAGAAGTTGCGCTGGATATAGAAGACCTCCCCGCCTCGGAGGTCGGCCGCACCCTTGACCGAGTATTCCCCGGTCGACTGGTCCCAGAGGACGCGGAGCGAGCTCGAGGGCTCGGAATACGCCGTTACGACGGGGCTGTCGCGATAGGGGAAGTAGACCCTGACGCCCCGCCCGAAGCGCAGGTTGGCCGAAAGATCGAGGCGGACCGGGAAGTCCTCGGGGGGAGGCTCATCGCCCGCCGGGCCCAGGGCCTCCGGCGTGACGACGACGTCGGCCTTCGCGAATGCGGCGTCGACGTCGAAGCGGAATACATCGCCCTCGAGCCGGCCCTTGAGGTCGATCGCCGCCTCGCCCTCGGCCCGTATGCCTATCACGACGAAGCCGAGCCTGACCTTCGAGCCCTCGATCGAGCTGATGGACGCGGTCAGCTCCGACGGGAGCCAATGGTCGAATACGCCGTTCGCCCTGGCGGTCACGGCGGCCCGTCCCACGGGAACGGATTGCGCCGCGGCCGAGAAGGCCCCGTCCGCCATCTCGATCGGCGCGTCGATGGGCCCTATCGGATCCGCTATCCAGCCCGGGACCCTCAGCATCGCGTCCTCGATCCTGAGGTGCCCCTCGATATCCGGATCGGCCGCGAGCCCCGCGGCGCTGAAGTCGCCTCGGATCCATCCCGATTCGAACGCGAGATCCTTCGGATCGACGAATGATTGGAGGAGCGAGACATCGAGCTCGAGTCCCCTGGCGCTCAACTCGACGGACTTGCCGTCGTAGCTTCCCGAGGCCTCGACGCGAGCCGGTAAAGGATCCTTGAGGCTGATCGAGAAGCTCTTGTCCGACCGGTAATCCAGGCTCAGCTCGTCGGAGGCGCCGGCCCGTACGGCGAGGCCGCTTTCCCCGAAGGCGACGGAGAAGGGCCAGCTTTCCGCCGCCCCCGCGGCGCGGCTCGCCTTCCCCTCGACGGAGTAGCCCTCGAAGGGGGAGCCCGCCCCCTCCCTCGCCGACGAGGCGCTTTCCGCCTCGATCGAATAGGCGACAGGCTCGCCCATGAAAGCTCCCGAGACGAGGGTTCGGATCGAGCCGGCCCCGCTCGAAAGCGACAGCCGCCCGCTCGTCTCGGATACGCGGATTCCCTGGAAGGCCGCGTCGAGCGAGGAGAGGCCGATCGCGCCCGACGCGAAGGATCCCGCCGCCGAGAAGCTCAAGGCCTGGTCCTGGAAGCTGCCGTCGCGCAAGCGCGCGCGGAAATCCACGACGGGATCGGATAGGCTGCCGGAGAAGGAGGCGCGTCCGTCGAGCGACCCGGCCAGGGCGGCTCCCCTGATCCTGGCCATCGGGAATCCCCCGACCTCGATCTCCCCCCGTATCCCGGCGGTGTCGTAGCGCGCGGTCAAGGCATAGGCCTCGGGGACTCCGGCCGCTCCCTCGGGAGCGCTCCCCGAGAGCTCGGCGTCGAGCTTCGCGCTGAAGCCTCCCTCGAGCGAGTAGGACAGCGCGGCCTCGCCCGATACGGTCGATATCTTGTCCGCGATGCGTATGGGCCGCAGGTATCCCTTGCCCGGCCCGAAGGTTCCCGCGAGGCCGACGCTGGGATAGTCCGCGAGGCTTTCCCCGGCGGGAAGGAGGTCGAGCCGTGATAGGGACATGCTCCAATCCTCGATGTCCCTGAACCTGCCGGTCGCGTCCAGTGTGGCGAGGAAGACGCCCCCGGCGAAAGGAAGGGGAAGGTCCCGCGCGGTCGCGCCGAAGTAGGTATCCTCCCCCGCGGCGGCCGCGCTCAGCTCGAAGCCGTAGTCGCCCGTCATAGAGAATCCGCCTTCGGCGAGGCTTCCTTTAAGGATGTACGGGATGTCCGCCAGGTCGATGCTGGCCTCGAAGTCCATGCCGCCCGAGGCTCGGGCTTCCATCCTGCCCGATCCCTTGATCGAGTAGCCGCCGAAGGAAAGGAGCGCGTTCTTTACCGAGAGCGAACGGTCCGTCCCGGCGAGCGAGAAAGCGGCGTAGCTGTCGCTAGAGCTCCTCGACGCCAGCTCGACCTCGGGCGCCGACCACGACAGGCGCTTGAAATCGGTCGTCAAGAAGAGCTCGAAGCCGAGCCGCAGGTCGCGGGCGAGGGCGGCGGCGTCGGCCGAGCCCGATGCGGCCGCGAGGACCGGCTCGAGCGGCCCCGCGTCCAGGTCGCTCACGTCTACCAGGAGCTCGAGGCCCGGGGCTGCCCCGAGGGAGGCGCTTCCCTCGAGCGCGATCGAGGGAAGCCTGCCGGCCCCGGTGCCGGCCTCGCCGGAGAATCCCGCCGAGGACTCGGCCGGCGGCGCGTCCTCCGCCTCGGGCATCGCCTCCGGCGTCGCCTCCGGCGGGCGCATCGACGCGCGGAAATCCACGAGGCTCCCCTTCCTGGAGGCGAGGACGACGAGGTCCTTGACCTCGACTCCCGCGACGGAGGCGGAGCCCGCGCTGGCCGAGTACTCGCCGTCCGCCTCGGATATCCGTATCGAGGATTCGATCGGGAGCCTCCCGCCCAGGAGGCCCAGCCTCGCGTCGAGGACGCCGTCCGGGGATAGGTCGGCGAAGCGGAAGGCGCCCCGATACTCGAGCTCCATGTCGGGGCTCTCGAGGCGGGCGCTCGCTATCGAGACGGAGTATCGATCCCCTGAAGCCGCCAGCCTGGCCTCGAGGTCTCCCGACGCGCCGGGGCCGCGGGGAACGATGCCCTTGGGCAGCGATCCGGAAACGTCTGCGACGTATGAGAGCCGGCTCGCGTCGCCGCCGGGGACCTTGAGGGACAGCTTCCCGTAGTACGGCATATTGAGCCAGGGGCGGAGGTCCTCGTAGCCGCTTCCGAGGCGGAGGCTCGAGGACGGCGCGTAGCCCTGCATGAGTATCGTCGCGCCGATGTCGCCGGACGCGAGCTCGTACCTGATCTCGGCGTCGATCGGAGCCTTGTCCTTGACTTTCGTCAGCGTGATCGCGTCGCCCGCGTAGACGAGCTCGAATCGCTGGGTCGAGAGCGAGAAGTCCCTCGACGAGGCGCCGAGGGACAGCCCGAGCCTGGCGCGCCCGAAGTCCTTCGCGACGAGGCCCGAAAGCTCGACGGGGCCCTCGATCCCGTCGAGGCGGCCTCCCTCGCCGCGGAGGCTCGCCCTTCCGTCGAGCGATAGCCTGATATCGTCCTCGAGCGTGGAGAAGCTCAGGTCCCTCGCGGCCAGGGCGATCGCGCCGAAGCCCTCGAGGTGCAGGGAAGCCTCGATCGACTTCCCGGTGACGAGGATGCGGGGCGTGCCTCCACCTCCCGAGCCGGAGAGGAGGGACGAGAGCCGGTCGATGAGCGCCCGATCCTTCGGCAGGCGCAGGTCCAGGGATGCTCCCTCGAGCCCGAGCCCGGTCACGGCCCGCGAGGCGTCGCCCGAGAGGAGGGCGAGGATGTCGTAGTAGACCCGCACCTTCTTGGCTTCAAGGACGACGCGGCCGTCGGGAGCCGATATTTTGAGCCCGGACAGCGAGGCCGACCGGAGGATCGACGGGGAAAGGGCGTCGAAGGACATCGTCAGCCCGATGAGCGATTCGATGCCGGCCTTGGCCGAGCCGACAGCCGCGCCGACGGCCTCCCGGGCCGCCCTGTCGAGGGCCGGCAGCGCCAGGAAGGCCGCGGCGGCGATTATCAGCGTTCCGGCGGCCGCGACCGGCGCTCGCTTTATTGAGACCATTCCCGTATCCCTAACGATACCACAGGCCCCGGGCTCCCGTCATCGCATACCGCGCCGATCGCCTTCGGCTGCCTGCGCCTATCGCTTGCGCGTCCCGGCCGCTCGAGGCTAGTCTCGAGCGATGGAAACGCGGGAACAGGCGGTCCTCAGGCGCTTCATCGTCCTCGAGGGAGGCGACGGCACGGGCACGACCACGCAGCTCAAGGCGATCGGCAGGGCCCTCGACGCCGCGCACGTTCCCCATTGGATCACCTTCGAGCCCACCGATCGGGAGGAAGGGGCCCTGATCCGATCCATCCTCTCCGGGAAGATCCAGCGGGACCCGCGGACAGTCGCGCGGCTCTTCGCCGCCGATCGCTGCGAGCATATCTGGGGCAAGGGCGGCATCGTCGAGCGCCTCGAGGCCGGGCAGGCCGTCGTCTGCGACCGCTACGTGCTGTCGAGCCTCGCCTACCAGGGCGCCGCCTGCGGCCTCGAGCTTCCCCTGGAGCTGAATTCCGGATTCCCCCTCCCCGGCCTCCTTATCCTCCTCGACCTTTCCCCGGCCGAGTCCCTCAGGCGGATCGGCGATCGCGGGCGCCTGGATATCTACGAGGAGCTGGGCTTCCAGGAACGCGTCCGCGAGGCCTACGCCAGGGCCCTCGACGGCTTCGCGGGAAGCCCGATGAGGATCGTCCGCGTAGATGCCTCCCTTCCGGTCGAGCGGGTCACCCGCATGGTCCTCGACGCGGTCGGCGAGGAGCTCGGCGCCGCGCTCGAACCGGCCTAGAGCGCCGGACATCATTTCGCCCACGGGGAGTAAACAAACGCCGTCCCCCGAGGTTTCGCCCCCTATATTCGGATGAATAGGCTTCCGATACTAATATCGGCATGAACAAACGCCCTCTCGCCGTCCTCGTCCTCGCCGTAGCGGGCGCCGTCGCGGCGGCCTACCCCGTGTACTACAAGGAGCAGTACTTCAAGCTCTATCACGCCCACTACATCCAGTATCCGGACGACTCTATTGAGAACATCTATTGGCTCGAGCAGGCGAAGAAGGCCGATTTCTGTAACCCGCTCTACGCCTTGGCTAAGATCGAGGACGAGAAGCACTGGGAGCGCTACCGCTACCTCCTCGAGATGCACCTGAGCCTCAAGCTCATCGAGCAGCACCTCGTCCTAGGCTCGAAATTCGACAAGCGGGCCGCCTATTTCTACAACGCGCCCTGGAGGGACCAGAACCTGGAAAGCCTGAAGACGGCCGAGTCCGCCTATCGCGCCGCCCTCGCCTATTGGCCCGAGGCCAAGGAGCTGGCGGCCAAGGCTATGGCGATGCGCTTCGTCATGCTGCCGGAAGTCCAGAACTGGGTTGACGAGGCCTATCGCATCGGGTCGGGCGAGCTCGACTACGCGGACATCATCGGCGACGAGCTGGCCAGGCTGGAGAAGGTCCGCGCCGAGTTCGAGAAGATGGACGCGAGCACCTACTGAGCGCTCGCCATGCTTCCAATTACCTA
This sequence comes from uncultured Treponemataceae bacterium, assembly GCA_964410245.1. Taxonomy (GTDB): domain Bacteria; phylum Spirochaetota; class Spirochaetia; order Treponematales; family Rectinemataceae; genus CAZXXZ01. The sequence continues at coordinate 14,042 of CAYPHO010000011.1, forward strand.
ATTAGCATGGCGTCGCCGTAGCTAAAGAAGCGGTAGCGCTCGCGGACGGCCTCGGCGTAGGCGGCCAGTATCCGCTCCCGGCCCGCGAAGGCCGACACCAGCATGAGCAAGGTCGAGCGGGGCGTATGGAAATTCGTGAAGAGCCGATCGACCGCCTTGAAGCGGTAGCCCGGATAGATGAAGATCCTCGTCGAGGCGCGGCCGGCCCTTAGGCCGGAGCCCTCGTCCCATGCGGACTCGAGCGTGCGCAGGCTGGTCGTGCCGACCGCGTAGACGGGCCGGCCCTCGGCCCTCGCCTCGTTGACGGCCCGGGCGGCCTCCTCGCCGATCTCGTAGCACTCCTCGTGCATGGCGTGATCCTCTACGGTATCCGAGCGTACGGGAAGGAAGGTGCCCAGCCCGACGTGGAGGGTCACGGCGACCCTGCGCACGCCGGACGCGTCCAGCGCCGCCAGGATCCCGTCGGTGAAGTGGAGCCCGGCCGTCGGGCAGGCCGCGGAGCCGACCGCGCGGGAATAAACGGTCTGGTATCGCTCCTCGTCCTCGGGCAGGTCGGAGCGGCGTATATAGGGCGGCAGGGGCACGTGGCCGTTCCGCTCGAGGTAGGCCTCGTCGATCTCGGGAGAGAAGGCGAGGAGGAGGCTTTCCGGCCGGTCGCCGGGCCCGGCCTCCGCGCTTCCGCGCGACTCGGCCCTCACCCCCTCGGGGAAGGAGTAGCGCCTTCCCCTCCTCTGCCTGCGCAGCTTCGAGGCCGCGGCTTCCCATAGGCCGCCGCCCAGGGACCGCAGGAGGAGGAATTCCACGCGCGCCCCGGTATCCTCGGCCTCGCCGAAGATCCTCGCCTTGCGGACCCGGGAGTCGTTGAAGACCATGAGGGCGCCCGGCTCGACCAGGCCGACGATGTCGCGCAACGCTCGATGCTCGAGAGCGCCCGTGGCCCGGTCCAGGACCATGAGCCTCGATTCGCCGCGGCGCTCGGGCGGGACCTGGGCCACGAGCTCCTCGGGCAGGTCAAAAGAGAAGTCGTCCGTCCTCAAGGGGCGGCTCCATTCCCAGGTGGCGGTAGGCGGCCGCGGTCGCGACCCTTCCCCGGCTCGTGCGCGCGAGCAGGCCCGCCTGGATGAGGTAGGGCTCGTAGAAGTCCTCGAGGCTGTCGACGCCCTCGCCGACGGTGATGGCCAGGGTCTCGGCGCCGACGGGGCCGCCCGCGTACTTCTGGATGACCGCGCGCAGGATCTCGCGGTCCAGCCGCTCGAGCCCCAGCTGGTCGATCTCCAGCCTCTCGAGGGCCGAGCGGACGATCCTCTCGTCGACGAGGCCGGCGCCCTCGATCTGCGCGAAGTCGCGCATCCTGCGCAGGAGGCGGTTGGCGATGCGCGGGGTGCCTCGGCTCGACTCGGAGAGGAGCCTCGCAGCGTCGGGGCTCACCTCGACGCCGAGGATGGCCGCGGAGCGTCGCAGGATGGACTCGAGCTCGTCCTTGCCGTAGTAGCCGAAGCGCAGCGAGATGCCGAAGCGGCTCGCCAGCGGGGCGGATACCGTGCCCGCCTTGGTCGTCGCGCCGATCAGCGTGAAGGGCGGCACGGGAATGCGGACGGTACGGGCCGCGGGGCCCTGCCCTATCATCCAGTCGAGCTCGAAGTCCTCCATCGCGATGTAGAGCATCTCCTCGATCGCGGGCTTGAGCCTGTGTATCTCGTCGATGAAGAGGACGGACCGCTCGCGCAGGGTCGTCAGTACGCCGGCCAGGTCCTTGGGCTTCTCCAAGGCCGGCGCGCTGGTCGGCTTGAAATCGGCGCCGAGCTCGTTGGCCACGACGAGGGCGAGCGTGGTCTTGCCCAGGCCCGGCGGGCCCATGAGGAAGAGGTGATCGAGCGCCTCGCCGCGATCCCGCGCCGCGCGGATGAATACGTCCAGATTCTTCTTGAGGGCCGCCTGGCCTTGGAATTCCGAGAGGAGGCGCGGCCTCAAGCTGAGCTCGCGCTCGTCCTCCTCGGGATCGAACTCGGGATCCATCTTCCTGGCCACCTCAGCCTCCGGCCGAGAGCGCGATCAGGGCCTTGCGGAAGATCTCGCGCTCGCGCTCGGGCCCCTCGGACGAGGAGCCGGCCGCCTCGGCGACCGCCCGTTCCGCCGCCTTGCGGTCGTAGCCCATGTCCGCGAGGGCCCTCGCCACGTCGGACCACTCGCCCCGCCCCGCCCGGGGGCCCGCGCCGCGCTCCGGCGAGCCGGGCCTGACGATCTTGCCCTTGAGCGAGAGGAGCATCTTGGAGGCGAGCTTGGGCCCGACGCCGGGAATGGCCTGGAGGGCGGCGAGGTCGTCCGCCTCGAGCGCGGCCTCGAGCGCCTCGGTCCTGATTCCCGTGAGGATGCGGAGCGCCTGCCTGGGGCCGATCCCCTCGACTTTCATGAGCTCGTGGAAGACCGCCCTGTCGGCCTCGGTCGGGAAGCCGAAGAGCCTCATGCCGTCCTCGTAGTGGTGGAGCCAGGTATAGGCGATAGCCTCGGAGCCTATCGCCCCGAAGTCGTCCACCGAGCGCGCCGGAACGGCGACCTCCCACTCGACGCCCGAGGTCAGGATGCAGATCGAGTCCGCGCGCTTCTCGGTCAACTCTCCGCGGATGCTGTTGAACATTGCCGGATTATAGGATTTCGGGGCGGCTCGGGCAATCGCCCGCTAGCGGGCCGCCTGCGCGATCGAGGGCGCGCGGCCCCTCGTGGTTCGCCCGGCAGATGGCGGCGGCCAAGGCGTCGGCTGCGTGGTCGGGCTTGGGCCGCGATCCCAGGCCGAGGAGGATGCGGACCATCTCCTGCACCTGCTCCTTCTCTGCCCTGGCCGATCCCGTCACCGCCTGCTTGATCGCGGTCGGGCTGTACTCCTCGAGCTCGACCGACGATCGCGCGAAGGCGAGGCGGATGACGCCCTTGGCTTCCGCGACTGGCAGGGCCGAGCTTACGTTCCTCCAGAAATACAGGCTCTCCATGCTCGCGGCGCGCGGCTCCCACTTCTCGATGAGGCCGAGGACCTCCGTGAATATGCGGTCCAGCCTCCGGGCGATGGATTCGTCCTTCGAGGTCGTTATGCATCCGTGGCCCAGGTGGCGCAGCCTTCCCCGGGAGGACTCGACGACCCCGAAGCCCACGGAGGCCAGTCCGGGATCTATGCCGAGTATGCGAAGGGCCGGGGCCGCTCCGGACCGCCTCGCGCGGCCCGCCGCTTCCCCGGCCCCATCCTCGGCCGAATCCGTCGAGAGGCGCTTACTCGTCGAGTCCCTCCGGGATCTCGACGTTGTGGTAGACGTTCTGGACGTCCTCGCTCTCCTCGAGCTTGTCGATGAGCTTCTGGACCTTGAGCGCTGTGTCGTTGTCCGGCGAGACGTAGGTATCGGGGATCATCGAGATCTCGGCGCCGTCCGTCTCGAAGCCTCCGGCGTTCATGGCGTTCAGCACGGTCTCGAAGGAATCCGGGGCGGTGTAGACGACGAGCTCGCCGCCCTCGTCCTGCACGTCGTCGGCGCCGGCCTCGATCGCGGCCTCCATGATCTTGTCCTCGGTGTACTTCTCGCCGTCGTAGGAAAGGACGCCCTTCCGCTTGAAGAGGTAGGCGACCGAGCCGGTGGCGCCGAGGCTCGAGCCCGAGCGGGTCAGGATATTCCTGATCTCGGCCGCGGCCCGGTTCTTGTTGTCGGTCAGGACCTCGATGAGGAGGGCGCCGCCGCCCGGGGCGTAGGCCTCGTAGGTAAGCTCCTCGTAGTTGACGCCCTCGAGCTCTCCCGTGCCCTTCTTGATGGCGCGGTCGATGTTGTCCTTCGGCATATTGACGCCGCGGGCCTTGAGGACGGCCGTCCTAAGCCGGGGATTCGCCTCGGGATCGCCGCCGCCCATGCGCGCCGCTATGGAAATTTCCTTGATGACCTTCGTGAACATCTGGCCGCGCTTCGCGTCCAGAGCGCCCTTCTTGTGCTTGATCGTCGCCCATTTACTGTGGCCGGACATGGTTTCTCCTTGGATTTCGATTACCAGAAAAGAATAGCACGTCGCTTGAAACGCTGTCAACCATAAGGCGCTTTTCAGCGCTTACGACGAATCTTTCGCGTATGGCGCGGTTTCCTGCATACGGCTTTGAAAAAAAAACGCCTTCCCGGAACGAGGCCGGAAAGGCGTTTGCGACGCGATTCAGATCGCGGCCTGAAATCAGCGCTTCGCGACGGCGATCTTCCCGCGCTGGACCCCGTCCTTCATGAGCTTGGTCTGGAGATCGTCGTACCAGCCGATATCGAAGGGTTGCTTGCCGCGGACGGTATACTTCATGGCCTTCTCGAGGTCTTCCTTGCAGTCCTCGCAGAGGTCGACGTTGGATATGTAGTAGAAGGACCGGTTGGGAATCGGGTCGGCGACTTCCTTCTTGCAGATATCGCAGTACTGGACTTTCATATCGCTCTCCTTTGCTGATTCCTATGTCGTAGTGTTATGATATCGCATCGCCCAGCATCGCGCAAGCGATATCGCGGAGACAGGATGAGCGAAAGCTTCGAGGCAAGCGGCAGGGAATTCGGCAGGGGATCGATCCTCGTGATAGCCGAGATCGGGACGGGCCACGGGGGCGACATCGGCAAGGCCCGCGAGCTCATAGCGGCGGCGGCCGAGTCGGGGGCGGACTGCGCCAAATTCCAGTGCGTCATCGCCGACGAGATCGTCCATCCCGCCACCGGCATCGTGCCCCTGCCCGGCGGGGATATCCGCATCTACGACCGCTTCAGGGCCCTGGAGGCCGACGAGGGATTCTATCGGCTCCTTCGGGAGGAATGCGAGGCGCGCGGCCTCTTATTCCTCTGCACGCCCTTCGGCTTGGGCAGCGCGAGGATCCTGCGCGGGATCGGCTCGGGGTTCTATAAAGTCGCGAGTCCCGAGCTGAATCACCTGCCCCTCCTGGACGAGCTCGCTTCCTACGGCTCTCCCCTCATCCTATCGACGGGCGTGTCGCGCCTGGGAGATATCGAGCGCGCCATCTCGAGGATCGGCCGAGCGAGGGGCGGGGCCGCCCTCCTCCATTGCGTGACCGCCTACCCCGCACCGGCCGAGGACTACAACCTCGGCCTCCTCTCGAGCCTTGGCCGGCTCTTCGGCTTGCCGGTCGGCGTCTCGGACCATTCCCTCGACCCGGTCCTCGTGCCGGCGCTCTCGGTCGCGGCGGGCGGCGTCATCGTCGAGAAGCACGTCTGCCTGAGCCGATCGGACGCGGGGCTCGACGATCCCATTGCCCTGCCGCCCGACGATTTCGGGCGGATGGCGGCCGCGGTCAGGCTGGCGCAGTCCAGGCCCTCCGGCGAGACGATAGCCGACCTCGAGTCGGGCTACGGCCGCGAGCGGGTGGCAGCCGTCCTCGGCGACGGGGCGAAGCGCCTCGCGCAGAGCGAGGAGGCCAACTACGGACGGACGAACCGCTCGATCCACGCGATGCGCGATATCGAGGAAGGCGAGGAGCTCTCGGCGGGGAACCTCGCCCTGCTGCGCACGGAGAAGGTGCTGAGGCCCGGGCTCCCGCCGGAGCTCTGGGAGGCGGTCGCCGGGCGGCGGGCGGCCCGCGGGATCCCGGCCGGCGAGGGCCTCGAGTGGGCGGATGTAGGAAGCCTACTTTAGCCTTACTATAGTTTTACCGTACCCTCCCTCTTCGGGGCGGGCGAAATGGAAGTCGGCGACCGCGGGATGGGTCCTGAGGTACTCGTGTATGCCCCTGCCCAGGATGCCCTCCCCCGTTCCGTGGATTACCTGGAATAGGGACAGTCCCTGCAGGCTCGCCGCGTCGATCTGGCGCTCGACCGCGTCGATCGCCTCGGCCAGGCGGAAGCCCCTGAGGTTCAGCTCGAAGGCGGCCGCCGTCCTGCCTCCCTCGCCCCGGGGAGCCAGCTCGACCTGGAACTGGGTCTTGGCCGAGGCCGGGGCGGGCGGGCCGCCCGCGGCCGCGAGCTCGGACTCGGGCAGGGTCATGCGGACCGACTCGGTCTCCACGACCCAATAGCCTTTCTTGGCGCGCCTGACGGCAACGCCGCGCTTGCGCGCCGAGCCGATCAGGACGCCGCCGCCTTCCTCGATCGCGGCCGAGGGCCTGCCGGCGCCGCCCTCCTGCTCGGCCCGGAGGGCCTCCTCGGTCTCCTCGCGCCGCAGGTCCTCGAGCCGCGCCTCCTCGCCCTCGACCTCGCTCGCGAGGCTCGAGAGGAAGTCCTTGACGCCCTTCGTCTTCTCGGCGGTCAGCTCCCCTTCCCGGATTTCCTTGACGAGGTTCTCGAGGCCCTTCCTGCCCTCCGATAGCAGGCGACGGAGGTCGGAGACGCCCTTCTCGCGCAGCTCGATTTCCTTTTGCCGCACGCGCAGCTTGCCCAGGTCGGCCTTACGCTGCTCTTCCTTCGCGTCGCGCAGCCGCCTGCGCCGATCGGACTCCATGTCCTCGAGGGCGCGGTGCTTCTCGGTCAGGCCGCGGATGAGCTCGCTGACGTCCGCGCGCTCCTCGGCGAGGTACTTCCGCGCCCCCTCGACGATCGCGGCGGGCAGCCCGTTCTTGAACGCGACCTCGAGGGCGCGGCTCTCGCCCGGTACGCCCATCAGGATGCGATAGGTCGGCGAGAGGCTGTTGCGGTCGAAGTCCATCGAGGCGTTGAGGCATCCCTCCTTGGAATAGCCGTAGTTCTTGAGGATCCCGTGGTGCGTGGTCAGCACGGTCAGGCAACCGCGCTCGATGAACCAGTCGAGCAGGCTCATGGCGACGGCGCAGCCCTCCTCGGGATCGGTGCCCGATCCCAGCTCGTCCAGGAGGACGAGGCTCCGCCCGGTCGCGGATCCCGCGATGTCCCCGATGACGCGCATGTGGCCCGAGAAGGTGGACAGGGATTGGTCGATGGACTGCTCGTCGCCGATGTCCGCGAATACGGCGTCGAAGACGGCGAAGGCGGTCTCGGGCGCCGCGGGCAGGGCCAGGCCGAACTGGTTCATCAGGGCGAGGAGGCCGATGGTCTTCAGCGTGACGGTCTTGCCGCCGGTGTTCGGCCCGGTGATCACGAGGGTCCGCGTCCCCTCGGGCAGCTCGACGTCGATCGGGACGGCCTTGGATCCAAGGAGCGGGTGCCTGGCCTTCCTGAGCGTGAAGCCCGAGCCCGCTTCGCGCGCCATGCATAGGCCGCCGACCCGGGCGTGTCGGGCCCGCGCGTAGAGGCCGTCGAGTCCCGCGACGATGATCCGCGCGCGGGCTATGGCCTCGGCGTGCTCGCGGAGGCGCTCGGTCGCCTCGCGGAGCACCTTGGCGATCTCCTGGCGGAAGCGCGCCTCTTCCTGCACCAGCTCGTTATTCTTCTGCACCAGCTCCTCGGGCTCGATGAAGACGGTCTGCCCCGTCGCGGAGACCTCGTGGACGATGCCGCGAACGCGGGACTTGAAGTTGACCCTGACCGGCAGGACCGTCCTCCCGTCGCGCAGGGTCGGCTCGTCCGACTGCAGCATGGACCTGAGCTCGCCGTCGCGGTAATAGGAGTCGGTGACCGCGGCGATGTCGCGGTTGAGGCGCGCGATGCGCGATCTCGCCTCGCGCAGCTCAGGCAGGTCGCGCATCGTGCCGTCCTTGTTGAGGACGCGGAAGGCGATCTTGGCGGCGGGCCCCAGGTCGGGCGCCTCGCGCATGCCCAGGGAGGGCCCCCGGGACTCGACCCGCCTCATGAAGGCGCAGAGCTCGTAGAACGCGTCGGCCCAGGCGCCGAGCGCGAGGAGGTCCTCCTCGTCGAGGGACGCGCCCTCCTTCGCGACGATCCGCGACGCGCGGTCGATCTCGGGAAAGGAGAGGCTCAGGCCCTCGTCGCCTTCCTGGAAGAGGGAGACTATGGCCGAGACCTTGGCCTTCATGTCCGCGACCGCGGCTGGGTCCGCGCTCGGGAGGGCCGAGAGGACGGCGTCCCGGCCCTCGGGCGAGAGGCAGTAGCCCGAGACGGACTCGCGCACGCGGGAGAATTCCAGGAGGGTCAGGCTATGCTCGCTCATCGTCATCCTCATCCTCATCGTCCTCGTCGGATCCCCTCGCCCGCGCGCTCTTGCGCGCTCCGTTCCCTCGCATCGCCCCGCCGCCGCGCCTGGCGGCCGCGCTCCAGCCCTCTTTGGCCGAGTACTCCCTGTTCGACTCGAGCTCCCATCGGATCCTGAGGTAGCTCTCGTAGCGGTCCTCGTGGACGGCGCCCTCGGCGACGGCCGCCGCGATCCTGCATCCGGCCTCGTCCCCGTGCGTGCAGGATAATCCGAACTCGCAGGAGGGCGCGAGGGGCGCGAGCTCGGGGAAGTAGGCGTCGAGCTCGCCGGGAGCGATACCCCGCAGGGCGAGCCGCCGGACCCCGGGCGTGTCGATGACCCTCGTACGCCCATCGTCGATGCAGAGCATCTCCGCCATCGTCGTGGTATGCCTCCCGCGGGCGTACTTCTCGGAAATGTCCCCGACCTTCCGCGACAGCCCGGCGTCGATCGAGTTGAGGAGGCTCGACTTGCCTACGCCCGACTGACCCGTGAGGACCGAGGTCCTGCCGCGAATCCTTTCCGCCAGCGCGGCGACTCCCTCGCCCGTGCGGGCGGAGCACCTCAGGATCGAGTAGCCCAGGGACTCGTAGAGATCGAGCCGCTCGGAGGTCTCCTCGTCCTCGCCGAGGTCCGCCTTGTTGAGGGCGATGAGCAGGGGGACATGGGCCGCCTCGGCAAGCACGGCGACCCGGTCGACGAAGCGCGGCCGGAAGGGAGGCAGGACCGGAGAGGAGACGCATACCACGAGATCGATGTTCGCCGCTATTGCCTGCGAGGCCCGGCCCTTCTCGTTATAGCGCCCGAAGACGTTGCGCCGCGGCGCGAGGGACTTCACGAGCCCCTTGCCAGAGTCGCCGGGCCCTACGTCGACGAAGTCCCCCGGCGCCAGGGCGTTGTAGGATCCCGCGCGGTCCTTGATCCTCTTGCCCTTGATCGCGCAGAGCCTGCGCTCCCCGTCCGCGCAGAGCACCGAGAAGAGGTTGTTCGCTCCCGAGAGTACGACGCCTTCCATTCCCCTAGCCACCCGGGAATAGCTCGGGCCCCTCGAGCCCGAAGCTCGCCGCGAATGCCCCGTAGCGCTCCTCGACGGGGGGATCGCCGGTGATCAGGAATACCGAGGGCGCGGGCCCGCCGCGGCCGTCGCGGCGCAGGTTCAGGGAGGAGAGGAGGACGGAGAGCCGATTAGCTACGCCCTCGCGCGAATCGACGGTTTCCGCCTTGCCGCCTGCGGCGGCGGCTATGTCGTCGCGGAGGTGCAGGAAATGCGTGCAGGCGAGGACGATCCTGTCCGCGCCGCCGTCCAGGAGCCTTCGGACGTGGGGTTCGACCGCGGCCTCTCGCTCCGCCGCGGCGGAGGCCCCGATCCTCGACTCGACGAAGTCGACGAGGTCCTGGGCCGCTTCTTTTATCACGCGGACTCCGGCGGCATGCCTCCGGATCAGGTCGTCGAGGTAGGGATCCGCGACCGCGCCCTCGGTCGCCATGACGCCGATGACGCCCGTCCTCGTGCCCTCGGCCGCTGGCTTGATCGCCGGCACGGTCCCCACGATGGGCAAGCCCGGGAAGGCCGCGCGCGCATCCTTGAGGGCGGCCTGGGAAGCGGTGTTGCAGGCGACCACTATGGCCTTCGGGGCGCGCGAGCCGATCAGCGACGATATGAGGCCGATTACCCTGTCGCGGACCTCTTCCCGCGACTTCCTGCCGTAGGGAAAGCCCGCCCTGTCGGCGAGGTACAGGAAGCGCTCCGACGGAAGCTCGGCCCTCGCGGCGGCCAGATAGGGAAGCCCGCCGATCCCCGAATCCAGGAAGGCGATGGGCCTTTCGAGCTCGTCCATGCCCTCAGCCGCCGAAGAGCTTGTCGAGGTCGGAGCGGGCCTTGTCCGCGGCCGATCGCTCGGCCTTCCTGCCCTCCGTCGCGGCGAGGAGCTCTTTCCTGGTCTGGAACCAATCGCAGTAGTTGCGGCGATCCTTATCGGCGACCGGCTCGCCGATCGACTCGGCGCAGTCCCATCGCGCGCCGGGCTTGTAGAAGCGGCAATTCAGGCAGGCATGCAGGTCCTTGCCGCAGGACTCGCAGGTCTCGTTGAAGCCCGGCGGGCCGTCGGAGCTCATGGCCGAGCCGCAATATGAGCACATGCCGCCATAATACGCGCCGAGGGCGAGCGGCGCAAGATCGGGCGCTTGTGCCCGATCCTGCCTTCGTGTAGGGTAATCGCATGCATTCGTTCACGCGATGCTCGGCGCCGGGCTGCAGGTCGGTCGTCTTCCACGGCCTCTCGACCTGCCTCTCGCACCACGAGGATCGAGAGCCCGCCGAGTCCGCCGCCGCCGCTATCCTGTCGGCCGAGGGCGGCGCGAAGGACGTCAACGCCGCGTCGGCGCGCTTCGACAGCCTCGACCTGTCGCGGCGCCGCTTCGTCGGCTGCTCCTTCATGGGTTGCCAGCTGAAAAGCGTCCTCTTCACGGGAAGCACCCTCCTGCTGTGCTTCTTCGACGCGTCGGCCCTTCTTTCCTGCGACTTCTCCGGGGTGAACGCCCAGTTCTGCTCCTTCGGGGGCTCCGACATCTCGGACTCCTCCTTCGAGGGATCGGAGCTCATCCACTGCAACTTCGACGGCGCCCGGATCAAGGACTCGACCTTCTCGGGCTCGAACCTCTACGATTCCCGCTTCATAAAGGGCGAGGTCGAGCGCTCGACCTTCGACAACTGCGACTTGAAGCGCGTCTACTTCATCCCGTCCAAGCAATCCCAGACCTCGTTCAAGGGCTCCAATACGATGGAGGCGATCCGCGACCTGGAGCACATCTACCAATGAAGCTGTACCACCACTACTCCCTCTACGGTTTCTCGAACGTCTATCTCCTGGGCAACGACGAGACGCATGAAGCCTTCGTCGTCGACCCGGCGGAGATGAACGCCGCCCTCCTCGGGCATATCGAGAAGAACGGCTACGCCCTGAAATCAGTCTTCATCACGCATAACCACCCGCATCACGTGCGGGGCCTGAAGACCCTCCTCAAGATCTACGACGCCGAGGTCTACGCGGCGAACGCCCAGGTCCTCGGCTTCTCCTGCAAGCCGATACGCGACGGCGACGTGGTGGAGACCTGCGGGTTCAAGGTCGAGGCCTACTCGGTGCCGGGCCACTCGCCCGATTCCCTGGCCTTCTTCGCGAACGGCCTGATCTTCACGGGCGACGCCCTCCACGCCGGCCTCATCGGCAAGACCCTCTCCAGCTACAACGCCGCGAGGCTCTCGACTAAGCTCAGGGCCAACATCCTCGATCAGGCGGACGAGTGCATCATCCTGCCCGGCCACGGTCCTCCATCGACCGTGCTTACCGAGCGCCTCTTCAACGTCGGCCTCGAGCCGGGCTATTCCGAGAGGGTCAGCGACCGCTACGATTTCTTCGTCTGACTCCGGCTAGGCTCGGAGAGCCAGCGATCGGCCGTTAGACCTCGACGGCGCGGAAGCGCCGCTCCCCGCTCGCGATCGTATCCTGGGACTCGACGAGCCGGAGCTCGCCCCCTCCCGCCTCCATGGTCCGCTCCAGTACTGCGAAAAGCCCCGAGCAGGCTTCCTCGAGGGCCAGGACCGGATCGCGCCTCGAGAGGTACTTTCCCAGGAATAGCGCCGCGCAGAGGTCGCCGGTCCCGCGCAGGGGCGGATCGGCTTCCAGGAGGGGCGTCTCGATCGAGTGGAAGCCGCGATCCGAGGCGAGGAGCATGGAGGCTCGCCCGGGCGCCAGGCCCCGCGGCTCGAAGCCGGTGACGAGGACGATCGAGGGCCCCTTTCGCCTGAGCTCGTCGCAGGCGCGCTTGGCATCGTCCGCGTCTTCGATCGCGCGCTCGCAAAGGAGCTCGGCCTCGAAGTGGTTCGGCGTGACGATGTCGGAGCAGCCCAGGGCGAAAGATCTCATGAAGGCGGGGATCGATTCCTCGACGTAGAGCCCCTTGCCGAAATCCCCCATGACGGGATCGAGGCAATAAATCGCGCCGGCGTTCGCCGACTTGACGTCGAGGGCAGCCTCGAGGGCGAAGGCCCCGATCTCGGTCGAGCCCAGGTAGCCCGAGAGGACGGCCTCGCAGGAGCCGAGGACTCCGCGATCCTTCACGCCGCCCCAGACCAGGCGGAGCTGCGCCGCGGAGTAGGCTTCCCCGGCGCAGCTAGGATAGCCCCGATGATTCGAGAGCTGGACCGTGTTGATCGGCCAGACTTCCAGGCCCATCCGCTCGAGGGCGAAGACCGCCGCCCGGTTCCCGACCCTTCCGTAGGCGACATGCGACTGAATCGAGAGTACGGCCATCGTCTGGCTCCGATCGGCGCTCACGCCGGCGGGCCGCGGCGCCCCGCCCCTTCGCGGCCCGGGAATGAAGACTCCATCTCGGCGAGGCAATCCCCGAGGAAGCGGTTCAGGATGTCGAGGCCGCGGCCGTCGAGGGCGGGATGCCTCGCGGCCGCGCCGTCCTTGGCCGCCCCATTCGCGCCGATCGGCCACGGCTCTCCCTCTACCAGCCTATCCTTCCACGAGCCCAGCGTCTTGCCGATGAGGCTTCGCGCCTCGAGGCCGAAGCGGGATCGGAAGCGGGCGGCGTCGAGCCCGAAGATCGTCCTGTAGGCCATCATGATCGATTCGAAGGCGGCCTCGGCCGGGGCGATGGCCGTCTCCCGCGCGAGGCCGCCCGTATCAGCGTCGGGACCGCCAGCGAGGCAGGCGGCTAAGTCCCGCCCTTCCTCGATCCGAAGCGAGGCGCCGTCAATCCCCGGGCGCGGCGACTCCCTCGCGGCCGCGACGAGGGTCGATACCGCGCCGGGCCCCGCGCCGATATAGGAATCCATGCGCCAGTAGGCAAGGTTATGCAGGCACTCCTTGCCGGGCCGCGCGTAGTTCGAGACCTCGTAGCGGCGGATGCCCGACTCGGCGAGGACGCGCTCGAGAAGCGCGCGGGCCTCGGCCGACTCGTCCTCTCCGGGGAAGTCCAGGCGCCCCGCCCTTTCCGAGAGCGGCGTGCCTTCCTCGAGCGTCAGGTCGTAGGCCGAGAGATGCGAGGCCCCGGCGTCGATCAGCGCGCGGCCGGCCTCGGCCAGGGCCCTCGCCCCGCCGGCCCTCCCGCTCGAGGGTATCCCGGCGATGAGGTCGGCCGAGACCTCCATGCCCGAGGCCGCGGCGAGCCGCATGGCCCGCATCGCGTCCTCGGCGCCGTGCCGCCTGCCGAGCAGCGCGAGCTCGCCCTCGTCCAGGCTCTGGACGCCGAGGCTGATCCGGGTAACGCCCCGCTCCGCCATTATTCCCGCCTGGAGGGGGCCGAGGCTCTCGGGATTAGCCTCGACGGTCCATTCGAGCGGGTCGGGGGCGAGGCGCGAGAGGCCCTCGAGGAGGCGGTCCAGGCCGGCGGGCGGAAGGGCCGTCGGCGTCCCCCCCCCGACGAAGACCGTCTTGAAGCGGCGCGCCCCGAATCGCTCTGCCAGCGATCGGGCGCGATGGAGCGTCGACTCGACGAGGCGATCGATCGCCGAGTCCGCGAGCGAGGAGGCGGGGACCGAGAAGAAGTCGCAGTACGCGCATTTTCGCGAGCAGAGCGGGACGTGGACGTAGAGCGATTCGGGGGGCTCGAGGCCGGCTGCCTCGGCCTCGGCGCGGGTCAGGGGGCGCCGAGCCTTTCCAGGGGCCAGTAGCGCGCGATGACCCTGGCCCTGAAGCGCTCGAGGCCCACGGGCCCCCAGAGCCGCGAGTCGCCCGAGGCCGAGCGGTCGTCCCCCGCGACGAAGTACTGTCCCTCGCCGAGGGCGACGGGCGCCATGTCCCCGGAGCAGGGAAGCGCGGCGCTCCAATTCTCGGGAAGGGAGTCGAAGGAGATGTCGTAGCTCTTCGACGACAGCTCGAATTCGGTGAGCGC
>CAYPHO010000012.1:0-22044 GCA_964410245.1 uncultured Treponemataceae bacterium
CGGCGCCTATAATCTTATGCCGGAAGGAATAGAAGATTCGGCGCTCGAGGATGCGTATCAATTCTGCTGGCGGCCCTTCCTTTCCGTCCTCTACCGCTTCCCCGCGATACTCTCCGCCCTCCACTACTCGGGAACCGTCCTTCGCTGGCTCGGCGCGAAGCATCCCGAGTTCATCATGCTGCTGGAGGAGATGATCCTTCGCAAGCAGGTGGAGCCGCTCGGCGGCGCCTTCTTCTCGCCCCTCCTGCCCCTCATACCCGCCCAGGACAGGCTCGGCCAGATCGAGCTCCTGACGACGCAGATCCGCCGCTCCTTCGCCAAGCGCCCCAGGGGATGCTGGCTGGCCGACTACGCGTGGGAGCCCAGCCTCGCCTCGACGCTCCAGGCCTGCGGATTCGATTATACTTTCTTAACAGAGCGGCACTTCCGCGCCGCCGGCGCCGCCCGGGCCGATCAGGGCTCCCCGGTAATGACCGAGGACCAGGGCCGCAGCCTCGCGGTCTTCCCGGCCTTCGACGCCCTCGAGAGCCTGCCTTCGCCCCTTCCCTTCGCGGAGGCCGTCGAGAGCCTGTCCTCGAGGCTGGGCGAGCAGAGGCTCTACTCGATCTTCTATCCCGGCGAGGCCTTCAAGGGCATGTGGAAGGCCTCGGGGCTGGAGTCGCCCGACCTCTTCTTCGAGCACTCCTTCGCCCTCCTGCAGCGCGAGGGCCTCGAGTACGAGACGACGACGCCATCGCGCTACCTGAAGGGCGTCCGCGACTTCCGCAGGGCCTACTTCCCCGGCTGCGCCTCGGCCCGCCTCATGGAGCGCAGCATGCCCGCCGGCGAGGACGGCTCGAGGCCGCGCAAGGGCGCGAAGCCGGCGGCCCGCCCCCCCGAGGAGGCCGTGAACGCCTTCGAGGGCAGCCTGCGCCGCGTCCTCCTCCGCCACGAGGAGAGCATGGCCCTCTACTCCAAGATGCAGTACGTCAGGCTCCTGGTCGGCCAGCTCCGCGGCGACAAGTCGAGGAAGAAGACCGCCCAGGAGGAAGTGTGGCGCGGCCAGTGCGGCGGCGCCTATTGGCAGGGGGCCGGAGGGGGCATCTCGCTCCTGCCCGTCAGGGCCTCGGCCTACTCGGCCCTCATCGAGGCCGAGAAGATCACCAGGCAGCGGGGCTCCTTTTCCCCGGGGATCGTCAGCTCCGACATGAACTTCGACGGCTCCAAGGAGATCATGTACCAGGGCGCCGACATCAACGCATACGTCCAGCTCCGAGGCGCCTGCCTCTGCGAGCTGGACTCGATCAAGACGCGCACCAACTACGTCAACGTCATGGACGGCTCCGCCTCGGGCCCGCGCATGCTCTGCTTCCGCGACCGGGTCTGCGACAAGGGCCGCTTCGGCAAGGATCGCGGCGGCTTCTACGACGGGTACTACTCGATGGGCGAGGCCGAGCGCCCGGCCCATTCGACGGCGCTCTTCCGCGAGGGATTCGCCGAGCTGGGCGGCAAGCGCAAGGCCATGACGATCAGGAAGACCTACTCCTTCCGCAAGGGCGGCCTCTCGGTCGAGTACGAAATATCGAACCGCGACGCCGCGCCCCTCTCGCTGCGGCTCGGCGTCGAGCTGAACCTCGCCGCGGGCGCCGACGCCTCTGCGGTCGGGCTCTCGGCCCTCGAGGGCAGGGGCGAGCGCGAGCTGGATCCCGCCGCCGAGTGCGGGGCCGAGGGCCTCGTCGGCCTCCGGCTCTCGAACCTCGCGAAGGAGGAGAAGATCGAGGCGCGATCGGACCGGGCATTCGTCCTCTCGCACTCTCCCGTGCGGTCCTCCTCGATGTACCAGGGATGCCTCCTCCTCCTCGGCTACGATCTCGACCTGGCTCCCGATTCCTCCCAGCGCCTGTCGCTGACCCTCGAGCTCCGGTCATGAGCCCCTCCTTCCCCCCCTCGCTGTCCGGCCTGCGGATCCACCTCGTCGGCGCCAAGGGCACGGGCATGGCGGCCCTCGCCGAGCTGCTCGCGGCCGCCGGGGCCCGGCTGTCGGGCAGCGACGTGCCAGACCGCTTCTACACGGACGCCATCCTCGCCTCGATCGGCGTCGAGGTCCTGAGCGGCTTCGAGGCCCCGCGCGTCGAGGGGAAGGACTTGGTCATCTACTCGGCGGCCTACTCGGCCGAGCGCAATCCCGAGCTCGCCGCCGCGATCTCCTCCGGCGTCCCCCTCATGTCCTATCCCGAGGCGCTGGGGGCCTACTCGGCCATGTTCGATTCCTCCGGGATAGCCGGCGTCCACGGGAAGACGACCACGACCGCCATGTGCGGCGCCCTCCTCGAGGCCCTGGCCCTTCCCGCGACCGTCCTGGTCGGCTCGGCCGTCTCGAGCTTCGGCGGGCGCTGCACGCTCCGCCTGGGCGAGCGCTTCTTCGTGGCCGAGACCTGCGAGTACCGCCGGCACTTCCTCAACTTCAAGCCGAGGCGGATCGTGCTGACCAGCGTCGACCACGACCACCAGGACTACTTCCCGGCCTACGCAGACATCCTCTCGGCCTTCGTCGAGTACGGCAGGCTCCTGCCCCCGGGCGGCGAGCTGATCTACTGCTCCGACGACCGAGGCGCCGTCGAGGCCGCCGGGGCGATCCTCGCCGAGCGGCCCGACATCGCGGCGACGCCCTACGGCGAGAGGGCGGAGGGGCCCTTCCGCATCGCCTCGATCGAGCAGGGGGAGGGCGTGTCCCGCTTCGCCCTCGCCGGATTCGACCGCGCCTTCGAGCTGCGCGTGCCCGGGCGGCACCTCGTCCTCGACGCGGCGGCCGCCCTGGCGCTCGCCTTCTCGATCCTCGGCGCGGCCCGGGCGGGCTCGGGCCCGGGGCCGGCCGGCCGCGGCTGCGCGCCCGCCGCCGGCGAGCTGGACGCGGCCGCCGGGGCCCTCGCCCGCTTCTCGGGCTCGAAGCGGCGATCCGAGATCCTGGGCGAGGCCCGGGGCGTCCTCTTCATGGACGACTACGGCCATCACCCCACGGCCATACGCGAGACCATCCTCGGCATCAAGTCCTTCTGGCCCTCGCGGCGGCTCGTGGTGGACTTCATGCCCCACCTGTACTCGCGGACGAAGGCCCTCTTCGACGAGTTCGCCGCCTGCCTCGACGAGGCGGACGCGGTCGTCATGCACGAGGTTTACGCCTCCGCCCGGGAGATTCCAGACGGCACGGTAACGGGCCGCTCGCTGTACGAGGCCGCCCGCGCGAGGCGCGAGGCCAGGGGAGCCGGGCCGACCTGGTATTACGGCGAGCCGATGGCGGCCGCCGACTTCCTCCAAGGCGAGCTGCGGCCCGGCGATCTCTTCCTGACCATGGGCGCGGGCGATAACTGGAAGCTCGGCGAATGCCTGCTAGGGCGGCTCGCGGGCGGGACGGAGGCGACGTGATTCGGAGCATGACCGGTTTCGCGCATCGCGAGATCGAGCGCGAGGGCCTGCGCGGCAGCCTCGAGCTCAAGTCCTACAACAACCGCTACCTCGACATCTCGGTCTACGTACCCGCCTACCTCTCCCGCGTCGAGCCCCCGATTCGGTCCTTCCTCGCCGATCGCGTCGTCCACGGCAAGCTCGAGGCCTCGCTCCGCGTGCGGGAGCTGGACTCGCCGGTCAGCGCGAGCGCCGACCTCGCCGCCGCCAAGGCCGTCGCCGGCGTGCTGCGGGAGGTCTCGGCCGCCTGCGGCATCGAGGAGGCCCCGCGGCTCGGGACGATCGTCGGCTTCGAGGGCGTCGTCGCCTTCCAGCGCGAGCTCGACGAGGGGAAGCTGTGGGCCCGCCTCCTGCCCGAGCTGGAGGCCTGCTTCTCGGACTACGACGCGTCCCGCCTGCGGGAGGGGGAGGCCACCGCCCGGGACATCGCGGCCCAGATGGCCCGGGTCTCGGCATCGGTCGAGCTGGTCAGATCCAAGGCCCCGGAGATCGAGGCGACGATCAAGTCCCAGCTCGCCGCGCGCTTCCGTGAGACCCTCGGCGACGCGATCGACCAGGGCAGGGTGCTCGCCGAGGTCGCGTCCTACCTCATGAAGTACACGATCAACGAGGAGCTCTCCCGCCTCTCGGCGCACATCTCCTCCTTCTCCGCGATCCTCGAGTCCGAGCGGGCCCCCGGCAAGAAGCTCGACTTCCTCTGCCAGGAGATGAACCGCGAGGTAAACACGATCGGCTCCAAGAGCATGCTGCTCGAGGTCAGCCGCGCCGTCGTCGAGCTCAAGGACGCCCTCGAGAACGTCCGCGAGCAGCTGCGCAACGTCGAGTAAGGAGCCGAGGCGATGCCACCCAGGATCGTAGCCATTTCGGGAAAGAGCGGATGCGGGAATACCACGGTCAGCCGCATCCTCGCCGAGCGCCTCGGCGTGAAGCTCATCAACTACACCTTCCGGGCGATGGCCGAGGAGCTCGGCGTGGGCTTCGAGCGCATGCTGGAGATGGCCGCGTCCGACGACCGATACGACAGGGAATTGGACGCGAAGCAGGTCGAGCTCGCGCGCCTCGGGGACTGCGTGATCGGCTCACGCCTCGCCATGTTCCTCCTGCCCGACGCCGCGCTCCGCGTCTTTCTCTCGGGCTCCGCCGAAGTGCGCGCCGGGCGCATCCATGCCCGCGAGGGCGGATCGCTAGAGGGAATAATCGATTTCACGAAAAAGAGGGACAGAAGCGACCACGAGAGGTATAAAAGAATATACGGTATCGATAACGACGACCTCTCCTGCGCCGACTTGGTCATTAATACCGAGCTGTGGAGCGCCGAGCACGAGGTGGACATTATCATGGCCGCCCTCGAGCGGGCTAAGCCGAAGGCCGGCCGCTAGCGACGGCAGGCGCCGCCCCTCCTCGGGCCTCCTTCCCGTCTAGTAATTCATACAATGCGAAGCGCCGAGAGGATCAGAAACCCTACGCATGCGAAGCTGGCGGCGGCCTCGGCGAAGCCCCAGCGCACCGGCTCGACCCTGCGCTCGCCCGACCAGCCCCGGGCAACCAATGCTTCGGGTACCGCGATCGCCCTGAGCATGAGCCGCCTGAGGTAAGCGGTCACCAGCAGCCCGGCGCCGGACCAGCCCCTGTGGCGGCCGTAGGCGCGCGCCTTGGCCGCTTCCAGGGACAGCTTCCACTCGTCGATGATCAGCGGGATGAAGCCGAGTATCAGCGAGAAGGCGAAGCCGAGATCCAGGCGGGACAGGCCGGGCAACCTTCGGGCTATCCTCGTCGCGGCATCGCGCGTCTGCGGCACGCCCGTCGTCGCGTAGTACAGGCGGCCCCCCAGGTAGCCGGCGAGGAGGCGCGCGCCGAGCGCGGGCGTTTCCACGGGGGCGGAGAACTTCAGCGAGGGGCCGCTCCCGATATCGACGCACTCGAGGACGCCGGCGAAGAGGATGAAGAGGGCCAGGAAGGCGGACTCCCGTAGGATCCGCGATGGCCGTTGCCCCTCGAGCGCGAGCAGCGCGAAGAGGGCGAGGGCCAGGAAGAGCGCGACCCAGGGCGAGGCCAAGAGGGCCGCGGACGAGAGCAGGGCGAGGCAGAGTAGCCTGCACGCGGGATCGAGGGCCGAGACGGGCTTCATGAGAGCCAGGTAAGCTCGGCGACCGAGCGCGGCTGGCGGAAAGGATCGCGGAGCCCGTAGGCCTCGACGCCGCGGGCCAGGACCTCCCCCGGGCTGCCCGACAGGGCGAGGGCGCCTCCGTCCATGACGTGGAATCGGGTCGCGAGGCCGAGGGCCTTCTCGATCTCGTGGGTGATGACGAGGAGGGCGATGCCGGATTCGGCCATCGCTGCGACGACGCGGAGCACCGCCGCGACCCCGTCCCGGTCGAGGTTTGCGAAGGGCTCGTCGAGGATGGCGGCCGCCGGCCGCA
The DNA here is from genome assembly GCA_964410245.1 of uncultured Treponemataceae bacterium. Lineage (GTDB taxonomy): Bacteria > Spirochaetota > Spirochaetia > Treponematales > Rectinemataceae > CAZXXZ01. The sequence continues at coordinate 5,862 of CAYPHO010000012.1, forward strand.
TGGCCAGGATCCCGGCTATGGCCAGAAGGCGCTGCTCGCCCCCGGAAAGCGTATGCACGAAGGATTTCTTGAGCGAGGAGAGCGCGCAGGCCTCGAGCGCCTCCTCGGCCCTGGCCCTCGCCTCGGCCTTCGCCAGGCCGAGGTTCGCGGGCCCGAAGAGGACGTCGTCCTCCACGGTCTCGCCGACCGCCTGCAATCGGGCGTCCTGGAAGACGTAGCCGACCCGCCGGGCCGCCGGGCCGCGGATCGCGGCGAGGTCCTCGCCGCCGGAAAGGACGCGCCCCTCGGTCGGGCGCATGAGGCCGGCCAGGTGCTTGGCCAGCAGGGTCTTCCCCGCGCCGTTGCGACCGGCGAGGACGTGGATCTCTCCGCTTTCCAGCCGGAGGTCGACGCCCTTGAAGGCCCACTCGCCGTCGGGGAAGCGGAAGCCCAGGCCCAGCGCCTCGAGGGGCGCGCCCTCGGGCGCGGAGGGCTCAGGCATCCCGTCTCCCCCGCCCGGTCAGCGAGTCGACGAAGCGGCCGAGTCCGATCGCCGCGGCGGAGGCGAGGGCCGCCTTGATCGCGTCGCCGATCAGGAAGGGTATGACGCCCGCCGCGAGGGCCTCTGCCCAGCCGACGTTGCGAAGGAGCTTCAGGCGGGCGACGCCCAGCGCCAGGATAACGAGGAATCCCGTCACTGAGGCCGCGATGGACGAGGCCGTCCCGCGGCGCCGCGCGATGAGGCCGGCGAGGAGAGCGGCCGCGACGTATCCCGCGAGGTAGCCTCCGGTGGGCCCGGCGAGATGGGCTATGCCGCCCCTGCCGGCGGAGAAGACCGGGAAGCCGAGGGCGCCGATGGCGATGAACGAGAGCACCGATAAGGATCCCCAGAGCGGTCCCAGGAGGAGTCCCGCCAGCACCGCGAAGAAATTCTGGGCGACCAGCGGTATTCCCAGGGGCAGGGGAATGATCATATAGGCACCGGCGCAGCACAGGGCGGCGAAAAGGCAGGCGAGCGCGAGCCGGCGGACGAGGGGCGAATCGACTTTCTGCATCGCGGAATTATTGACAATGCCGGTTTTTATGTCAAGCAATCCACCTTGCCGGAGTCCCGCATTCGGGATAGGATGCGCGCCTATGGATCTGCGGGAGAAAGTCGTCCTCGTCACCGGAGCCTCGAGCGGGATAGGCAACGCCTGCGCGACCTTCCTCGCGAAGAAGGGCTGTAAGGTCTACGGGACCTGCCGCTCGCCCTCGTCCTATTCGCGCAAGGCCGACGAGTTCTTCGAGATGCTGCAGATGGACGTCGAGGACGACGACTCCGTAGATAAGGCCGCGGCCCGGCTCTTCGCGAAAGAGGACATCGTGGACGCCCTCGTCTGCTGCGCCGGGTCAGCCGCCGCGGGCTCGGTCGAGGACGGCCCCGTCGAGCTCGCGCGGAAGATGCTGGAGTCCAACTACCTCGGCGTCCTGCGCGTCGTCAAGGCCGTCCTGCCCCGCATGCGCGAGGTCGCGGCGGGGAGGATCGTGGTCGCGAGCGCCCTCGAGGGACTCATGGGCGCCCCCTACCAAGCCTACTACTCGGCCTCGAAATTCGCCCTCGAGGGCCTCGCCGAGTCGCTCAGGCTCGAGGCGCGCGACTTCGGCGTCGAAGTCTGCGTCCTGACTCCGATCAGCTTCAGGACCGCGCTGGGCCAGCGGCGCTCCGCGGCCTCCGGCTCGGAGGCGGGGCCCTACCGCAGGCGGCTCGAGGCCGCGCTCGGCGCGATGTCCCGCGACGAGGCGGACGGTTCCTCGCCGCTCCTCGCGGCGAAGGCCGTCTACAAGGCCCTCGGCTCGAGGCGCATGCCGGCCAGGATCAAGGCCGGCGGGGGTAGCCAGGCGGCGCTGGCCGCCCTTAAGCCCTTCCTGCCCGCGAGGCTTTTCGATCGTTTGCGAAGAGGCCATTTCAGGCTGGAATAAAGCATCCCCGCGAAGGAGTAGCGATGTCAATCGAGAAGAAGCGTTTCGGGGTCCTCGCGAGCGGCGAGGACGTCTCCCTGTTCGTACTGAAGGCGGGCGACCTCGCCGTCTCGATATCGGATTACGGCGCGACGATCGCCTCGATCCTCCTGCCCGCGGGCAAGGGAAGCTTCGACGACGTCGCCCTCGGCCTCTCGACCCTCGCGGGCTATACCGCGAAGCATCCCTTCTTCGGCGTCACGGTGGGCCGCTATGCGAACCGGATCGCCGGCGCGCGCTTCAAGCTCTCGGGCAAGGAGTACCGCCTGACGGCCAACGACGGCGCCAACAACCTGCACGGCGGCCCGGGGGGCTTCGATTCGAGGGTATGGAAGGCCGAGGCCTTCAAGCAGAGGGGCGACCCGGCCCTGCGCCTCTCCAGGACCAGCCCCGACGGCGAGGCGGGCTTCCCCGGCGATCTCGACGTCGCCGTGACCTTCCGCCTAAGCCGGGACAACGAGCTTTCCATCTCCTACGAGGCCCGCGCCAAGGCGGAGACGGTCGTCAACCTGACCAACCACGCGTACTTCAACCTCAAGGGCGAGGGTAGGGGTACTATCCTCGGCCATCGGCTCAGGATGCCCTGCTCGAAGTACCTGCCGGTCGACGCGGGCCTCATCCCGACGGGCATCCTCGCGGATGTCGCGGGAAGCCCCTTCGATTTCCTCTCGGAGAAGGAGATCGGGAAGGACATAGGGGCCGCGGGCGGCTACGACCACTGCTACGTGATCGATCGGCCGGGCCCGGGGCTCGTCGACTGCGCCTACGTCCTCGAGCCGGAGACGGGAAGGCGCATGCGGGTCTCGACGACCCTTCCGGGCGTCCAGCTTTATTCGGGCAACTTCCTCGAGGGAGCGGCGGGCAAGCGCGGGGGCGTCTACGCGAAGCACTCGGGATTCTGCCTGGAGACCGAGCTCTACCCGGACTCGCCGAACCGCCCGGAATTCCCGAGCGCGCGCCTCGCGCCGGGAGAGGCCTGGGCGCACGAGACCGTCTACGCCTTCGAGCCCTAGCGCCGCGGCGGCGGCGGGCTCTCGCCCGCCCTCGCCGCCGGCCCGCTAGTCAGGAGGCGCTCTTCAGCTTGGAGAGGACGAACTCGATCCAGGCCTTGGCGTCGGAGGCGTAGAGCTCCCGGGCCGAGAGGAACTCGAAGAAGGAGTCCCTGTACTCTCCCGTGAACGCCAGGGCCTGGCCGAGGTAGAAATGGGCCCGGGCGCCCGCCTTGGCGCCGCGATTCAGGGAAAGGTACTTGCGGAGCTGATCGACGGCCCCGTCCCAATCCTTGGCCGAGAGCGGGCCCTTGACGATGACGGACAGCGCGTAATCCTCGCCTCCCGAGGAGGAGGACAGCTCTTCGGGTAGGAAGCTCAGCTCGGGCATCGGGGGCTGGATCGAGGGCGCCGCCGCGAGGATCGCATCGATGGCCTTGCGCGTATCCGGCGCGACCGTGCGTTCCGGCGGGGCCTCGTCGCGCGGCGTCGAGAAGCCGCTCGCCGAGCCCGCGTCCGGTATCAGGAAGGGCAGGGGCGGGGTCCTCGAGTTGGGCGACACCTCGACGAAGCCCGAGTAGGAGCCGGCCGCCTTGAGCCCGACGGGATCCTCCAGGGTATTCCGGCCGGGGAAGAGGGCGACGATTCCCGCCTTGAGATCCTCCTCGCCGAGCAGGGCGTAGTAATACTGGACGCCGGGAACCGGATAATCCGCGAAGCTTCCGCCCTTGTCCGCGAAGGCCGCGACCAGGGTCGCGTCGAGGAGATCGGCAGCGCCCCTGATAGGCCCGGTTCCCCTATACAATACGAGCCTGGCGCCGGCGGGGGCCTTGTAGCTCAGGATCAGGGCCTCGTCCTTGATCGAGGCGGACAGCGCATCGGCGAAGGGCTCGCTCGGGCGTTCGGGCGCGGCAGGCGCGGCCTCGGGCTTGGCGGCCGCCGGCGCCGCTGCGGCCGCGGCAGGCGCCGGGCTCTCGACGGCCGGCGCGGCCGGCGCGGGGGCGGCGGCCTGGGCCAGGGAGGCGGCATCGACCGAGACCGCGACCGCCGTGGCGTTCTTCGCGGGTATGAAGACCTGATAGGGACTGCCGTCCTCGGCGAGGGCCAGGACGAGATAATAATAGCTTTCGGAATCCCCGGGCTTATCGGTGTAGGCCTGGACGCCGGGATCGACGATCGCGAGCCTGTCGGCCGATTCCAGGCTGCCCGAGACGATGGGCTGGGTGGATCGGTAGACGATATAGCTTCCCTTGACGTCGGCGGAGTCGATCCAGGTGAGGATGATCCCGTCGCCCCTGACCGCGGCCCGGAGCTTGGAGGGGAAGGGCGCGAATACCGTCTCGGGAACCGGGGCCGCCGCCTCCGCGGCCGGGGCGGGTACGGCCTCCGCCGCTGCCTCGGGTACCGCCTGGGCGCCTAACGCGGGGACGAGGACGAGGGCTGCCGAGGCCGCAAGGACGGCCGCAAGGCGCTGGGACACTCGCATACGTATATCATTATCGGATTTTCCCGCCCCGGACCAGTAGCTAACTTCGCCAATCCGCGGCCGGCCGATCATCGGCCCGGATGCGCCCTCGGCCTCGAATTGACGAGCTTTCCTTATTTATGTACCATTGCCCCATGTTCGTTGCGGTCGTGTGCGACATGGGCAGCGAGGACACCAGGGCCTCGCTGTACAATCTCCTTCCGCAATACGGCTTCGAGCGCGTCCAGAAAGCCTGCTTCGAATGCAGCTCGATCAACGACAAGCTGCTCGCCGCCCTCAAGCGCGACATCGACAAGATCACGGACTCCTACGATACCGTGCGGCTCTACCAGTACCCGGTGGACGGCACGCTCGCGCTGACCGTGCTCAAGGACAACAAGTGGCGCAGGATAATCGTGCGCGATCCGTCGCAGCTTAGGGAATAGGCCCGGCGGCGATCGCGCGGGCGAATGCGGGCATCGGGCGCGGGCGCGCCCGTCAATAAATTCCGGAGGAATACGATGATCGACGATATCCAGACTCCCGTCTCGACGCTCCGCGAGGAGATCCTCGATATCTGGGGGCGTCTTTGACTCGGCCGCGATAGGGCGGGCCATAGCCGAGAAGGAAGCGCGCACGGCCGAGCCCGGGTTCTGGAACGACGGGGCCAAGGCGGGGCGCGTGATGACCGAGATCAAGCAGCTGAAGGACCGGCTGGAGACATGGTCCGGCCTGAAGGCGGACTCCGAGGCCCTCGACGAGGTGCTCCGGATGGCCAAGGACGAGGGCGACGACTCGATGGAGGGCGACATCCGCGCCTCCTTCAAGGACGTGTCCGAGCGCTTCGACAAGGCGGTCATCCTCGAGATGCTCTCGGGAGAGGCCGACGGCTCGGGCGCCTTCCTGACCATCCACGCCGGGTCGGGCGGGACCGAGGCCTGCGACTGGGCCTCGATGCTCCTGCGCATGTACACGAGATGGGCCGAGCGCAGGAAGTTCAAGACCGAGGTCGTGGATATCCTGGAGGCCGAGGGCGGCGTCAAGTCCGCGACCCTCGAGATCGACGGGGCCTTCGCCTACGGCCTCCTGAAGGGAGAGTCGGGCGTCCATAGGCTCGTGCGCATTTCGCCCTTCGACGCGAACGCGCGCCGCCACACCTCCTTCGCCTCGGTATACATCTTCCCGGTGCTCGACGATTCCATCGAGGTCGATATCAGGCCCGAGGACATCCGCATCGATACCTACCGATCGGGAGGGGCCGGCGGCCAGAAGGTCAACAAGACCGATTCGGCGGTTCGCATAACGCACCTGCCCACGGGCATGGTCGTCACCTGCCAGAACGAGCGCAGCCAGTATAAGAACAAGGACGTCGCGATGAGCGTCCTCAAGTCGCGCCTCTACGAGCACTACCGCCAGGAGCAGGAGAAGGAGAACGCGAAGTTCGCCGCCGAGAAGAAGGAGATCGCCTGGGGCTCGCAGATACGGTCGTACGTGTTCCAGCCCTATACCCTGGTGAAGGACCACCGCAATAAATTCTCCGTCGGCAACGTCCAGTCGGTCATGGACGGCGACATCGACCCCTTCATCGAGTCCTTCATGCGATGGCGCTGGCAGGGAGGCAACTCGGGGGCCCAGGCGGGCCCGGAGGACGAGGACGAGGACCTCTAGGCCGCCCGCGGCCCGCATCGCCGCGGCCCTGCTCCTCGCAGCCCTGGCCCCGGCGCCGGAGCTCGGCGCCGAGGCGGCCTCGGGTAAGGCGGGTCTGGCATGGACGCTCGGCCTCGCCCGATTCTCGGTCTCCGGCGAGGCGGAGGCCTCCGCCTCCATCGGCGACATCCTGCCGACGCTCATCGTCGCCCGCCTCTCCTCGCTGCCGCCCCGGGCCGCCTCCGCCGAGGAGGCCCGCGAGGCCGCCGCCCTCGCCGAGCTCCGCTCCCTCTTCTCCGCGGGCTCGGAGCTCGCCGCAAAGCTCGACGCGCGGTCTACGGCCTTCTTCGACCCGGCCTCGGCCCCCGAGGCGAGGAAGCCCGCCATGGCCAAGGCCGACGAGGCCGTCGCCCAATCGCGCGAGAAGCTCGAGGACTTGCTCGCCGGGGGCGGCTCCGAGGGCGGCGGCGCCGATTCGGGGCCGCGCGCCTCGCTGCTCTGGGAGGGCCACGCGAGGGGCGAGCTCATCGAGGCGAAGTCCGGCCCCGCCTCCGCGGCGAAGGCGAGCGGCGTCGACCTCCTGGTGACGGGCTCGATCGAGATCCGCTCCGGCTACGCCCTCGCGACCATTCGGGGCTACGATCGATCGGTCGAGCGCGTCGTCTTCGCCTGGGAGGACGCGGCTTCGGTCGAGGACCCCGAGCCCCTCGCCGCCGCGCTGGCGGCCCGCCTCGAGCGCTGGATCGCTGGCAGGGACTTCGCCCGCATCGAGATCGACGCCTCGCCCGCGTCGGCCCGGGTACGCGTGAACGGCTCGGAAGTCGACCGCTCCGGAGTCGCCTACGTCCTCGACGCGGGAGAGGCGACGATCACCGCCGAGGCCGCGGGCTACGGCTCCTTCCGGCAGGATATCTACCTGCGCCCCGGGGAACGGCGGAACCTGAGCGTCGTCCTCTCCCCATTATCGCTCGGGAGCGCCCTCGTGCTGGTCGATCCTCCCGGGGCGTCGGTCTCGCTGGACTCCGTTCCCCTCGGCGAGGCCCCGCTGACCATCGCCCTCGACGGCACGAGGGGCATCCTCTCGGCGATCGCCCCGGGCCGCGAGGGCGCCAGCCTCGTCCTGCCCGAGTCCGGCGACTCGACGCTCGAGATCGCGCTCCCCCTCGACGACGGCCTGGGGCCGCGGGGCAGGCTCGAGGCGGCCCGCGGCGGATTCTACTCCTCCCTGGGATGGCTCGCGATCGCGATACCCGCGACGGCCCTATCCATCGGCGCGCGCAACGTGTACGCGGAAGCCGAGACGCGGTCGCCCTCGGCCTCCGCGGGAACGGCCCGGGCGACGGCCGACGTCGTCGTCATCGCCGCCGCCGCCGGCGCGGGCGCCGCGGCTATCAACATGTTCATCCACCTCATCAAGTACCTCGGCGCGGCGCGCTGATCCACGAGGAGAGATCGGGCAATGGGCTTCATCGACCGCATCAAGAACCTTCTTCGGGCCGGCTCGGCCGACGATTCCTTCTACGACGATCTCGCCGACCTCCTCGTCGAGGGCGACCTGGGAGCCGAGCTGTCCTTCTCCGTCGCCGAGGAGCTCGAGCGCTCGCGCCGCGGCCGGGGAGGCTGGGACGAGGCCCAGGCGCGCGAGGAGCTGAAATCGATCCTCCGGCGATACGGCAGGGAAGCCGAGCTCCGTCCCGAGGCGGGCAAGCTGAACGTCTTCCTCATGCTGGGCGTGAACGGCGTGGGCAAGACCACGACCAGCGCGAAGCTCGCCGACTACTTCCGCCGGACAGGCCAGGCCGCCGGAATCGTGCTCGCGGCCGGCGACACCTTCCGCGCCGCGGCCATCGACCAGCTCAAGATCCACGGCGAGCGGCTCGGGCTCCGCGTGGTCGCGCAGGGGCCCGGCGCGGATCCCGGGGCAGTGCTCTGGGACGCGATCGACGCCGCGAAGGCCGACGGCGCCGACCTGGTCATCGCCGACAGCGCGGGCCGAATGCATACGCGCGCCGACCTGGTCCGCGAGCTCGCCAAGATCGACAAGATCGTAGCGAGCCGCGCGGCGGGCGCGAACTACCGGCGCCTCCTCGTGCTCGACTCGACCACCGGCCAGAACGCCCTCGCGCAGGCGAGGACCTTCGCCGAGGCGGTGAAGGTGGAAGGGCGGCATGACTATCCGCCTCGCCAAGGAGCTCGGCCTCCCCACGGCCTTCGTGGGCACGGGCGAAGGCTACGCCGATATCGCTCCCTTCAAGCTCGACGCCTTCCTGGACGGCTTCATCGGAAAGGCCGAATGAGGAAGGCAGCCCTCGCCGCCGTCATCCTCCTCATCGCGGCGGTATCGCCCGGGCTTATGCGCGCCGACGACGCGCAAGCCTCTTCCGGCCTGAGGATCGAGGAATCGCCCCTCCCGGGCGGCGGCCTCCGGGAGCTCGAGTACCGGGGCGGCGCGCTCATCCAGGAGCGGCTCCTGGACCGCTCGGGCGCGCTGATCGAGGAATCCTTCTACGGCCCGATCGAGGCCTCCACGGGAGCCCGCTCGCCCGAGCCCTACGAGAAGCGCGCCTACCTCCGGTCCGGGACGGGAAGGCTCCTGCGCGTCGAGTCCCGCGACACCGCCGGCGCGCTGATCGGCGGCCTCGACTATCGATACGACCGCGAGGGCCGCCTTCTCGGCGTCTCGGCCTCGGGGAGCCTCGGGGAGGAGTCCGCGGGCATGCTGTCCTCCGGCGGCGCGCCGAGCGGCGCCTGGACCAGCGGCTCCGGGACGACGACCGCGGTCTCCTACGACGACCGTGGCAGGCCGATCGCGCTGAAGGCGCTGCGGGAGGGCAAGGCTATCGCGCTCGAGCGGCGCGCCTACGGCGAGGGCTCCCTTCCCCTCCGCGTCGAGTCCGAAGACCTCGTCTCGGGGCTCCTTACGATCGTCGACTACGACGAGGAGGGGCGGAGCAAGGCGAAGGCCGTCTCCGAGGCCGGGCGCGCTATCTATCGGTCCGAGTACTCCTACGACGAGGAGGGCCGCCTCGCCGAGGAGGCGACGCGATTCGCCCAGGGCGGGATCGCCGCGCGACGGCTGTCCTACGATCCCGACGGCTCCCTTTCCCGCGAGGAGACCAGGCGCGACGGCGTCATCATCGGGGCGGTCGACTACGTCGAGGGAGGAAGGATCGAGGAGCTCTATCGCGACGGCGAGCTCTTCGTGAAGGCTACGTACCGGGCCGGCCGCAAGGTCAAGGACGAGTTCTTCGCGGGCGGCGAGAGGATCCGCGAGAAGGAGTACGAATGAGAGCCTCGCCCTGGATCGCCTTCGTCTCGAGGCGCTGGTTCGCCGCGCGCGGGGAGAGCGGGGGCGGGCTGTCCTCGGCCTTCGCCGCGGCGGGCATCGCCGTCGGCGTGGCGGCCCTCGTGGTCGTGCTCGGGGTCATGAACGGATTCCAGCTCGGCTTCATCGACTCGATCCTCGAGGTCTCCAGCTTCCATCTCAGGATCGAGGCCGAGGAGCCGCCCTCCGGGGGAGCGCGCGGCTTCGACGAGGCGCTCGCGGCCTCGATCGCGTCGACTCCCGGCGTCGCCGGCGTCCTGCCCTTCGCCGAGACCAGGTGCCTCCTCGCCGGCCCCGGCGGCCGGGGCTACCCGGTCGCGATCCGCGCGCTTCCCCCCGACGCCGCCCTCCGCGACCCGGCCATGATGAGGGCCCTGAATCTCCCGAACGGCGATTTCCCGCCCGCCGGCGGCGGCCTCGTGATCGGCGCCGAGCTCTCCCGCTATCTCGGCATCTCCGTCGGGAGCGAGGCCCGCCTGACCATCGTCACCGCGGGAGGAGAGGAGGGGGCCGAGGCCAGGGAAGTCCGCATCCCCGTCGCGGGCACCTTCCGCTCGGGCTACTACGACTTCGACTCGAGCATGGCCCTCGTATCCATAAGCGAGGCGGGCCCGCTCTTCCCGCCCGACAGGCCCATGCTCGTCACCTACGGCGTCAAGCTCGAGGACCGCTACGCGGACGGCATCGCCGCCGAGCGGATCCGATCCGGGCTCGGCCTGCCGGCGGAGGACGTACAGGCCTGGCGCGACTACAACCGCGCCTTCTTCGGGGCCCTCAGGACGGAGAAGACGATCATGATGCTGCTCATCGGCCTCATCTTCCTCGTCGTCGGCGTCAATATCTTCCACTCGATGCGCCGGGCCGTGGCCGAGCGGTCGGAGGATATCGCCGTCCTGAAAGCCGTCGGCGCGAGCGCCGAGTCCGTGCGGCTGGCCTTCGTCCTCGACGGCCTCGCGGTCGGGGCGATCGGCGCGGCGGCCGGCCTCGCCGCCGGGCTCTTCATCTCGACCAACGTCAACGAGATACTCGGCCTCGCGGAAAGCGCCGCGAGGCTCGCTTCCGGGTTCATCGCCTCCCTCTCCGGATCGGGAGGCGAGGGCGACTATCGCGTCTTCTCGCCCCAGTACTTCTACCTCGCGGAGGTTCCCGTGCGCGTCCTCTTCCCCGAGACCTTCTTCGTCGTCGCCGCCGCCGTCGGCTCTTCCGCGGCCGCCGCGAGCGCCGCCGCGTCCAAGGCGGCCGCCCTGGCCCCCGCCGAGGTCCTGCGCTATGAGTGAGGCCCTCATCGCCTGCTCCGGCCTACGCAAGACCTTCGCGACCGCCGCCGAGAGCCTGCGCGTCATCGACGGCCTCGACCTGGAGGTGCGGTCGGGCGAGCGCGTCGCGATCACCGGCGCGAGCGGCTGCGGCAAGAGCACGCTGCTCTCCCTGCTCGGCGGCCTGGACCGCGCCACGGGGGGCTCGATCGAGGTCTGCGGCTGGGACCTCGCCGCGATACCCGAGCGCAGCCTCTCGGCCTTCCGCGCCCAGGCGGTGGGCTTCGTGTTCCAGTTCCACTTCCTCCTGAAGGACTTCACCGCCCTCGAGAACGTCGCCCTGCCCGCCTATATGCGCGGCGAGGGCCGGAAGTCGGCCTACGCCCGCGCCGCATCCCTCCTCCGGGACATGGGACTGGGCGACCGGCTCGACCATATCCCGGCCAAGCTCTCCGGCGGCGAGCGCCAGAGGGCCGCCATCGCCCGCGCCCTGATCAACGGCCCCTCCCTGGTGCTGGCCGACGAGCCCACGGGCAATCTCGACGCCGCGAGCGCCGTGTCGGTGCGCGAGCTCCTCTTCGGCCTCTCGGCCGCCTACGGCACGACCCTCGTCCTCGTCACCCACGACGCGTCCATCGCCCGGCTCGCGGATCGCCGCCTCGAGCTCGCGGGCGGGAAGCTGGGCGAGGCATGAGGCTCGGCCCCGCGGCCCTGGTCGCAGGCCGCTGCCTCCTCGGCGCCCCCTCCGACGGGTCGAGGCCGCTCGGCCGCAGGGGCGAGCGCTACCTGCGCGGCGCCGTCCTCGGCGTCGCGCTCAGCCTCGTGCCCCTCGTCGTCGTCCTCGTCGTCGCCGACGGCATGATCGAGGGCATCACCGCCAGGTACATCGAGGTCGGGACCTACCATCTCCAGGCCCAGTCCTACGCCGCCCCGGATATCGCCGAGATGGAGGCCGCCGCCGCCGATGCGCGGGAAGTCCCCGGCGTCGTCGCCGCCTACCCCGAGATACAGGGCTACGGGGTCGCCTTTAAGGACTCGCGGACCTCGGGCGTCGCGCTTCGGGCGATAGATCCCGCCTTCCTCGCCGACGCGGGCGTCGCGCGCTTCCTCGTTCCCGAGGCGGGCGAGATGGAGCTCGGCTCCTCGAACGAGATACTCCTCGGCCATTACCTCGCCAAGAGCCTCGGCGCGGAGGTCGGGGACGTGGTGAGCCTCGCTACCGAGCGCCGCTCCCGCTACGGGACGGGTAGGGCGCCGGCCCCGAAGGTATCGGTATTCAGGGTCCGGGGAATCGTATCGGCTGGCTACCGGGAGCTCGACGAGCTATGGGCCTTCGTATCGCTCAAGGCCGGCGGCAGGGTGCTCGATCCCTCGATCTCGCGCCGCATGGTCGGCGTCAAGGTAGCCGCTCCCTACGGAGACCTCGGCGGCGCCCGGAAGGCCCTTTCGAAGGCCCTGGGCGGCGAGTGGACGACGGCGGCCTGGCCCGAGGTAGAGCGCAACGTCTTCAAGTCCTTCTCGACGACGAGGGCCCTCCTCGTCCTGGTCATGGCCCTGGCGGTCGCCGTCGCGGCGATCAACGTCGGATCCGCGGTCGTCATGCTGGCCATCGAGCGCAGGCGGGAGATCGCGGTGCTGAAGAGCTCCGGCGCGAGCCCGCTCTTCATCGCGGCCGTCCTGACCCTCGCGGGGCTGGGGACCGGCGGCGTCGGGACCCTGCTCGGGCTCGGCCTGGGCTCGCTCGCCGCCTGGCGGGTCAACGACCTCATCGCGGGAGCGGAATACGCGGTCAATATCGCCGCCCGGCTCTGGTCGGCCCTCTCCGCCGCGCCGAGCGCGCCGGCGGCCATACGCCTCCTCGATCCGGCCTACTACCTCGAGTCGATACCGGTCCGCCTCGACCCCGCCGAGCTCGCATTGGTCGGGGCCCTCAGCCTGGCGCTCTGCCTCGCCGCGGCCCTGATCCCCGCACTGCGAGCCTCCCGGCAATCGCCCCTGGAGATATTCCGCAAGACCTGAGTTCATTTTTCTCGGGAATGGATGTATAGTACCTCGACGTGAATCATCCGGGCAGGCCCGGCGCGTAATGGGATGGGGGTAACATGGCAAAGAAGGACGCCGCTCAGGAAATCGCGCATAACGCCGACATCGACGAGAAGCTCAAGGCCCTCGAGGCCGCGCGGCTGCAGATAGAGAAGCAATTCGGCCAGGGCTCGATCATGAAGCTCGGCTCGCACGACGCCGCCCAGGGCATCGACGCCGTCCCCTCGGGCTCCATCCTCCTGGACGAGGCCCTGGGCATCGGCGGCTATCCGCGCGGCCGCGTCATCGAGATCTACGGCCCCGAGTCCTCGGGCAAGACGACCCTGGCGCTCCACGCGATCGCCGAGGCGCAGAAGAAGGGCGGCATCGCCGCCTTCATCGACGCGGAGCACGCCCTCGACCCCGTCTACGCCAAGAACCTCGGCGTCAACATCGACGACCTCTGGGTCTCCCAGCCCGACAACGGCGAGCAGGCCCTCGACATAGCCGAGTCCCTCATCCGCTCCGGCGCGGTCGACATCATCGTCATCGACTCGGTCGCCGCCCTGACCCCCCAGGCGGAGATCGAGGGCGACATGGGCGACTCGCACATGGGCCTGCAGGCCAGGCTCATGAGCCAGGCCCTTCGCAAGCTCACCGGCACCCTCGCCAAGTCGAAGACCATCCTCGTCTTCATCAACCAGATCCGCATGAAGATCGGCGTCATGTTCGGGAATCCCGAGACGACGACGGGCGGCAACGCGCTCAAGTTCTACGCGTCGGTGCGCCTCGAGGTCCGCAAGATCGAGACGATCGAGAAGGGCGGCGAGGAAGAGGCCGTCGGCAACAAGGTCCGCGTGAAGGTCGTCAAGAACAAGGTCGCGCCGCCCTTCCGCAAGGTCGAGCTCGAGATCATGTTCGGGAAGGGTATCTCCTGGTCGGGCTCCCTCATCGACGCGGGCGTCAAGTACGGCGTCATCGACAAGAAGGGAGCCTGGTACACCTGGGGCGAGGAGAAGGTGGGGCAGGGCAGGGAGAACGCCAGGCTCTACATCGAGCAGAATCCCGAGGCGGCCGCCGCGATAGAGAAGCGCGTCCGCGAGCTCATCTACGCTGCCCAGCACCCAGCGCCGAAAGACTCATCCACGCCCTCGGCGGCGCCGAAAGATGGGGCCGCGCCCTCGGCGGCGCCGAAAGATGGGGCCGGGGCCTCGGCGGCGCCGAAAGACTCATCCGCGCCCTCGGCGGCGCCGAAAGACGCGGTCGCGGAGAAGCCCGCCGCCTCGGCCTCGGGGCCCGACGCTTCCGCTCCCCGGGGCCCGGGCAGGCCGCCCAAGCAGGCGGCCGCGGCCAAGCCGGCCGCCGCGAAGGGCGCGGACGACGAGGGCCTCTTCTAGGAGCATGGCCCGCGCATTCCTAGGACTGGGCTCCAACCTCGGCAACGCGTCCGATACGCTGGGCGCGGCCTTCGCCCGCTTGGCGGACGGAATCCTGGAGGGCGCCCGGATCTCGCGCCTCTATCGCTCGAAGCCCCTCTACGTCGAGGACCAGCCCGACTTCGTCAACGCGGTCGCGGCGGGCGAGACAGGGCTTCCCCCGCGCGAGCTCCTGGCCGCGGTCAACCGGATCGAGGCCTCCTTCGGCCGCGATCGCTCGAGGGAGATCCGCAACGGCCCCCGCAGCCTCGACATCGACATCCTCCTGTACGGGGATCTCGTCCTCGACGAGCCCGGCCTCGCCATTCCCCATCCCCGGCTCGGGGAGCGCAGCTTCGCCCTCATCCCGCTCCTCGAGCTCGAGCCCGCCCTCGTCGATCCCCGAGGGGGGAGGTCCTACGCCGAGATCGCGCGCTCCTTGCCCGAGCAGGGTATTTACCTTCTAGGATAGCCCGGCTATGATCGCCGATACATTGGCGGTCATGATCGATACGAACGCGGAAAGCGGGCCGCCGGGCGGCCCGGCGACGGCCGCCGGGGCGGACGCGGGCCTCGGCGGGGACGAGTCGGCCCAGGGCAGGCTCTTCCGCCTCAAGGACTTCGAGGGACCGCTGGACCTCCTCCTCTTCCTGGTCAGGAAGAACGAGGTCAGCATCTACGACATTCCCATCGCCTCGATAACGGAGCAGTACCTCGGCTACCTCGAGGCCGACTCGGGCTGCGACCTGGACGACCTGACCGAGTTCTACTCGATGGCCGCGACCCTGATCTACATCAAGTCGCGCATGCTCCTCCCGGCCGGCCAGGACGACCTGGACGAGTTCGACGATCCCCGGCGGGAGCTCATCGAGAAGCTCATCGAGTACCAGAAGTACAAGCGCCTGTCCGAGCTGATGGAGCGCAAGGAGATGGAGGTCGAGTGGTCGGTCGAGCGCAAGCGCATGCAGCGGCAGCTCCCATTCGCCGAGGAGTCGGATCTCTGGGCCGAGATCGACGTATGGGACCTACTGCGCTCCTTCTCCTCCCTCGTGACGAACCTCTCCTCCGAGCGCATCATCGACCTCTACGAGGAAGTCTCCATAAACGAGAAGACTACCCTGATCCGCGAGCTGCTCGACGCGAGGGGCGCCTTCTCATTCACGGACCTGATCACCAGGCCCCGTTCCACAATGGATATCGTCTGCGCCTTCCTCGCCTTGCTGGAGGCGGTGAAGTACCGGCTCATCTCAATATTCCAGCATAGGCTCTTCGGCGATATCGAGATCAGGCCGCACGCGGGAGGACAGCAGCATGGAACCGAGGCTTGAGAAGGAAGCGGCCCTCGTCGAGACCGTGCTCTTCCTCGAGTCGGAGCCCTTGGACGAGAACGCCCTCGCCAGGATCACGGGCCTCTCGCGCGACGTCGTCGAGGAGGCCCTGGAACTGCTGACCGAGGGATGCTCCGCCCCGCACCGGGGCGTCGAGCCCGTCCGCTCGGGCGGCGGCTGGATCCTCTCGCCCAAGGTCGAGCTCTGGGAGTCGCTCAAGGACCGCTACGGGAAGAAGAACGAGTCTAAGCTCTCCCGCGCGGCCCTCGAGACGCTTTCCATCGTCGCCTACTCCCAGCCCATCACGAGGCCCGAGATCGAGGCGATCCGCGGCGTCTCGGCCGACGGCATGATCCGCTTCCTCCTCGAGAAGGACCTGGTCAAGGAAGTCGGCAAGAAGGAAGCCCCGGGCCGGCCCGTCCAGTACGGCACGACGAAGGAATTCCTCAAGCTATTCCGCCTGGGATCCATCGCCGACCTCCCGCGCCTCGACGAGCTCGAGCAGGACCGCTTCTCGCTCGAGGGCGCCCGAGAGGAGAGGCCCGAGGTCGCCGGCCGGGACGGTCCCTACGTTCCCGAGTCGGTGCGCGCCGCGGCCGCCGCTGCCGCATCGAAAGCCGACAACGCCGAACCCGCGCCCGAACCAGCGCCCGAGGCCGACGAGCCCGCCGAACCAGCCGCGCCCAAGCCCGCTCCCGAAGCCGCATCCGAGCCCGCATCCGAGCCCGCGACCGACGAGGAAAATCGCGAGGGCAG
>CAYPHO010000012.1:22144-24887 GCA_964410245.1 uncultured Treponemataceae bacterium
CCGCATCCGAGCCCGCATCCGAGCCCGCGACCGACGAGGAAAATCGCGAGGGCAGGGATGGATGACGCGTCCACGGGCGCCGATGACGAGGAGTCGCGTTCTCCCCGCCTACAGGCCTACCTAGCCCGCGCGGGAGTCGCTTCGAGGCGCGCCTGCGAGAAGATCATCCTCGAGGGTCGGGTCAGCGTCGACGGGGCGGTCGTATCGATCCTCGGAACGCGCGTCGCTCCCGGCTCGATCGTTGCGCTCGACGGCGTCCCCGTGGCCGCCGGATCGAGCCTCCGCTACATCCTCCTCAACAAGCCCCCGGGCTATATCTCCGCCATGTCCGATCCCGAGGGCAGGCCGCTCGCCTGCGACCTAATCAAGGGCAAGGTCGCCGAGCGGGTCTACAACGCCGGCCGCCTCGATCAATGGTCCTCCGGCCTCCTCGTGTTCACGAACGACGGCGAGCTCGCCAAGCTCCTTCTCCATCCCTCGGGCGGGATAGAGAAGGAGTACGAGATCTCGGCCGACGCGCCCCTTCCCGATTCCTTCTTCGAGGATTTCCGGCGCGGCGCGATCGTCGACGGCGTCGCCTATCGCGCGCTCGAGGCTCGCAGGACCGGTCCCGCCTCGGCCCGCGTCGTCCTCGTCGAGGGCAAGAACCGGGAAATCCGCCGCTTCCTCGAGCGCTACGGCCGCAAGGCCCTCGTCCTGCGAAGGGTGCGGATCGGCCCGGTATCGATCGAGGGACTCGCGGAGGGCTCCTCCCGCGAGATCTCGGCCGGCGAGGTGGCCGCGCTCAAGTCCCGCGCCGCGGGGGCCCGAGGGAGGAACGCATGATCGTCGCTATAGACGGCCCCGCAGGATCGGGGAAGAGCACCATCGCCAGGCTGGTCGCCGAGCGGCTCGGCTTCACCTACGTTAATTCGGGCAACGTGTACAGGGCGATGACCCTGCGCGCCCTCGGGCTCGGCATCGACGCGGCCGATCGCGGCGCCCTCGTCGCCTCCGCGCGGGAGGCCTCGATCGAGTATCGCGGGGGCAGGCTCTTCCTCGACGGCTCCGACGCCGAGCCTCGCCTGCGCTCCGGCCCCGTCGACGCCCTCGTGGCGCAGGTCTCGTCCATTCCCGAGCTCCGCGAGATCGTCAACGGCCACGTCCGCAGGATAGCGGGCTCCACGGACGCCGTCGTCGAGGGCCGCGACATGACGACCGTCGTCTTCCCCGACGCCCAGGCCAAGTTCTACCTCGACGCCAGCGTCGAGTCGCGCGCCCTCCGCCGCTTCGAGCAGGGACTCACCGGAGCTTCGCTCGACGAGATCCGCCGCAACATCGAGATGCGCGACGAGATCGATCGCGGCAAGTCGGTGGGATCGCTAAAATTAGCTCCTGACGCGGATTATTTGGATAGCTCTCACTTGACCATACAGGAAGTTTATGACAAAGTATACGGGAAAATCCTTCAATTAAGGGAAGATCATGGCCGCTAAGGAAGTGGAAATGGGTGCCGCCGTACCCTCCAAGGACGACATCCAGACACAATTGCAGGAGCAGTACCTCAAGAGTCTTGAGGGCCTGGAGGAGGGCGACCTAGTCGACGGTCATGTCATTCAAGTGACCGACGACTTCATCTTCATCGACGTCGGCTACAAGTCCGAGGGAAAGATTCCCGTCATCGAGTTCGGCGACAACGTCCCGAAGATCGGCGACGTCGTCAGCGTGATCCTCGTCAAGAAAGAGACCCATTCGGGCGAGATCGTCGTGTCCAAGAAGCGGGCCGACGAGAAAATATACTGGCGTACCGTTTCCAACGCGTTCAAGGACCACCTTCCCGTCGACGGGACCATCGACAAGGAGATCAAGGGCGGCTTCGAGGTCAACCTCGGCCACGGCCTCCGGGGTTTCCTTCCCGCCTCGAAGGCCGACGTCCAGCGCGTCGAGAAGGGCGACAGGCTCATCGGCGTCAAGTCGCAGTTCTACCTCGAGCGGCTCTACTCCGAGAAGAAGGTCAACATCGTCCTCAACCGCCGCAAGTGGATGGAAGAGGACATCGACCGCCGCCGCGAGGACTTCTTCCAGAAGACCCAGATCGGCGACTCGGTCAAGGGCGAGGTCAAGAGCTTCACCTCCTTCGGCGCCTTCATCGACCTGGGCGGCTTCGACGGCCTCCTGCATATCAACGACATGAGCTGGGGCCACGTCGCCAGGCCCAAGGACTTCGTCAAGAAGGGACAGGAGATCGAGCTCAAGGTCATCCGCATGGAGCCCGAAGAGCGCCGCATCAACCTCTCGCTCAAGCACTTCACCCCCGATCCCTGGTCCACCTTCGAGGAGCGCTACCACATCGGCGACGTCGTTCGCGGCAAGGTCACGAAGCTCACGGACTACGGCGCCTTCATCGAGGTGGAGGAGGGGATCGAGGGCCTGGCCCACATCTCCGAGTTCTCCTGGCTGCGCAAGGTCCGCAAGCCCGAGGAGATGCTCCACGTCGGCGACATCGTCGACTGCATGGTGCTCAACTACGACCTCCAGGCCGGCAAGGTATCGCTCGGCCTCAAGCAGGTCCAGGACAATCCCTGGGACCAGGTTTCCGAGAAGTATCCCGTCGGAATGCGCTTGACCCGCAAGGTCGTCAAGCTGACCGCGGTAGGCGCCTTCGTCGAGCTTGAAGAGGGCATCGAGGGACTCGCGCACATCAGCGAATTCAGCTGGGTCAAGAAGATCAACAAGCCCGAGGACATGGTCAAGATCGGCGACG
>CAYPHO010000013.1:0-24726 GCA_964410245.1 uncultured Treponemataceae bacterium
GCCCCGTCGCCCGAGGACATGAGCCGATCCAGGTGCTCCCGCGAGGCGGCGCGATCCTCGGGATGGACTATCTCCATAGCCGGGAGGCCGACGATCTCCTCGGCCTCCCAGCCGAACCACCTGCGGACGTTCGGGCTGGTATAGCGCGTGTAGCCGTCCCGGTCGAAGATGACGATCACGTCGGAGATGTTGGCGATCAGGGCGTCCTGCTTGCGCTCGCTCTCCAGGATCCCCCGCCTGGCCTCGAAGAGCTTGAAGGCCATCTTGATGGACGCGTCCAGGACGGTGATGCTGGAGTTCTTCACCACGTAACCGTACGAGGTGATCGCCTCGGTCCTCTCGACGATCCCCGGCTCAGTATGGGAGGACAGGAAGACGATGGGCAGGTCGCGAAGCGCCAGTATCCGAGCCGCGGCCTCGGTCCCGTCCATGCCGCGGCCCAGATCGATATCCATGAGCACCAGATCGGCGTCCGCGCCTCCGGCCACGGCCTCGATCGCCTCTTCCCCGCTGAGGGCCGTGGCGACCTCGTACCCGTATCCCTCCAAGGAACCCTTCTCGGCGAGCGCGATCAAGGCCTCGTCCTCGACCAGGAGGAGCTTCTTGCGCGCCCTGCCATCGGCGATCGGCATACGCAAAGCATAATTCGGCGCCCGGGCGAGTCAAGGCGTGATGGCCGCCTGAGCGCCATGGCCTCGCGGGGCTGGCCATGCTACCATCGCTCGTCGGGAGGCGGGCATGAGGCGTATCGCGCTGGGCAAGACGGGCATAGAGACGGGGGCCATCGGCCTGGGGCTCGAGCACTTGGAGAAGGCGAGCTACGGAGATATCGAGGTCGTCGTCGAGCGGGCGCTGGAGGGCGGCATGTCCTACATGGACCTCTTCATGCCCCAGGCCGCGGTCCGGGACAATATGGGCCGGCTCATCAAGGGGCGGCGCGGCCGATTCCAGATCCAGGGGCACATCGGCGCCTGCCTCGACGAGAAGGGGCAGTACCTTCGCACGCGGGATCCGGGCATGGCCGAGTCTCACGCCGAGGACCTCCTGCGCCGCCTCGATACCGACTACCTGGACATCCTCATGGTCCACTTCGTCGACGAGACTTCGGAGTGGGAAGAGGTCTCCGCCCCCGGGGGAACCTTGGAGATCGCGCGGCGCTGGAAGGAGGCGGGCAAGGCCAGGGCCGTCGGCATGTCCAGCCACAAGACGGGGGCGGCCGCGCTCGCGGTACGCTCCGGCCTCGTGGACGTCCTAATGTTCCCGGTGAATCCCCTCTTCGACGTCCTGCCGGGCGAGACCGAGCTGATGTCCCTATGGAAGATCGAGCCCTACCAGGACGTGAAGGACAAGGCCGCCCTCGAGCTGCGCGCGAGGAGGGAGCTCTTCCAGGAGTGCCGCCGAAGAGGCGTGGCCGTCGTCGCGATGAAACCCTACGCGGCGGGATGGGCGCTAAAGCCGGATAATCCCGCGGGCGCGGCCCTGACCCCGGTCCAGTGCATCGAGTACGCCCTCTCGCGGCCGGGCGTGGCAGTGGCGCTGGCCGGCTGCAGGTCCGTCGCGGAGGTCGAGGCGGCCCTGGCCTGGACGGGCGCGTCCGAGGCCCAGCGGGACTTCGGCGCCGTCCTGGGCTCGGGGGGCTGGAGCGTCGCCGGGGCCTGCATGTACTGCGATCACTGCCTGCCCTGTCCCGCCGGCATCGATATAGCGGCCGTTACCAGGCTCGCGGACGCCGCGGGCAAGCCCGGGGACGGGGCCGCCGCCCTGGCCGCGGAGTACGGGGCCCTGGGCGCCGGCGCCTCCGCCTGCGTGGAATGCGGCGACTGCGAGGCGCGCTGCCCCTTCGGCGTCCGCATCCGGGAGAACATGAGGCGGGCCGCGGCGATATTCGGATCGTGACGCGGCGGGCGGCGCCCTTCGGCGGGGCGCCGGCCGCTTACGGGGACGGCCGCTCATAGCGAAGGCCGCTCACGGCGAGGGAAGCTTCCCCTCGAGGTAGTCGATCGCCTCCCGGTCGAGCTTCAGCTCGCAGGCGTCCAGGTTCTGCTTATACTGCTCGAGGGAACTGGCTCCCAGTATCGGGAAGGCCGAGGGACTGCGGCCGAGCATCCAGGCCAGGACCAGGGAGTTGCCGTCCAAGCCCGTCGCCTCGGACAGCTTCGCGAGCCTGGCGAGGCGCTCGGCGGAGTCCTCGGTGTCGTATAGCTTCCAGTTATAGTACGCGAGCCGCTTCTCCTCGCTCGAGTAGATGCCCTTCAGGAGGGGCGAGTAGGCGACGAGGCCGACGCCCGGATTCGCCGACAGCCAGTCGAAGAGCTCGTAGTCCGCGTGGCCGGCGATGTCCGCGCCCGGCGCGGGCCTCAGGTAGCTCCACTCCTGCTGGACGGCGACGGGAGACGCCCATCCATTCCGCTCGCAGATGGACCGGATGCGCTCGAGCCTCCAGGTCCTGACGTTGCTGTAGCCGATGTACCGAACCTTGCCCGACTCGACGATGTCGCTCAAGGTACCCAAAGTCTCCTCGAGCGGCGTCCCGCGGTCGTCGACGTGGACGTAGTAGAGGTCGACATGATCGGTCCTCAGCCGCTTAAGGCTTCCCTCCAGGGCCTTCAGGATCGCCTGCCGCGACGCGCCCTCGTAGGCGGCGGGAACCTCGTCCCAGCGCGGATTCCCCGCCGCGTCGCGGATGCCCTTGGAGTCCGGGATGCGCGCGGAGCACTTGGTCGCCAAGAATACGTCGTCCCTGTTCTCGCGCTCGGCCATCCACGCGCCCAGGACATTCTCGCTCTCGTCGCCGACGTACTCGCCCTTGCCTATCCACCAGGCGTAGCAGTTCGCGGTGTCGATGAAATTACCCCCGCGCTCCATGAAGAGGTCGAGCGCATTGAACGATTCGTCCGCTCCCATGCGCGTGCCCATGAGCATCGCCCCCAGGCAGGCTCGGCTAACCTCGACGCCGCTGCCGCCCAAAACCTTCCTATCCATAACCCCTCCTCGCGCGTCGCTTGAGATTCCGCCGGCGGATGTATAGTATGAGCAGAACCGGTCCTATAGAAGATCCATTCAGGACTACTTTGAGAGGAGCCACTTCATGTACGGCATCGTCCTCGACCGCGCTTCGCCCTTCTCGCTCGTGCGCCAGCTCTGCGAGTGCCTGCGGAAGCGGATACTGGACGGCGACATCCCATCGGGCGCGCGCCTGCCCTCGACCAGGCTCCTCGCCTCGGAGCTCGGGGTGGCGCGCAACGTCGTCATCGACGCCTACGAGCAGCTCGAGGCCGAGGGCTACCTGACCGGCGTCGTCGGCTCGGGGACGACGGTGACCGATCTCGGCGAGGGGATATCGAGGAAGGCGGCCCCGGGTCGGCGCGGGCCCTCGGGCCGGGGCTCGGCCGCCCTCGTCGCCGCAGCGGCCCGCGCCTCGGCCCCCGCCGGCCGCCCCTCCCCGGCGGAGGGCCGCATCATCGACTTCGCCTCGGCCCCCGCCGGCCGCCCCGCCCCGGCGGAGGGCCGCATCATCGACTTCGCCTCGGCCCCCGCCGGCCGCCCCTCCCCGGCGGAGGGCCGCATCATCGACTTCGCCTCGGCCTGCGGCATCCCGGACCTCGCCTCCTTCCCCTATTCGACCTGGAGGCGCTGCTTCGCCCGGGCCCTCGACGAGGCTCGGCCCGAGGACCTGTCCTTTTCCGACATCCGCGGGGATCGCGGACTGCGCGGCCAGATCGCCGCCCTGCTCTACAGGATGCGCGGCATCGCCTGCGATCCCGACCAAGTCTTCATCACGCGCGGCATCACGCACGCGCTCTCGCTCGTCGCCCGCTTCCTGCGAAGGCGGACCTCCTCGGCCCTCCTCGAGGATCCCCTGCTCAACTCCTTCAAGCGCGAACTGGCCGCGGCGGGCTACGGGATCGGCTACGTCCCGGTCGACGAGGAGGGCATGGCGACGGGGGCGATTCCCGACTCGCGGGACAGCGCGCTCTTCCTCGTCTCCAGCTCGCATCAGTTCCCGACCGGAGGCATACTGCCGATCGCCCGCCGGCTCGAGCTCCTTTCCGCCGCGGAGGCCCGGGGCGGATGGATCTTCGAGGACGACTACGACGGGGACATCCGCCTGCGGGGCCTGCCCGTGCCGCCCATCGCCACCCTCGACAGCGAGCGGGTCTTCTACTCGGGCACCTTCAACAAGACCCTGTTCCCCGCGATCAGGACCGGCTACCTCGTCGTGCCGGAGCGCCTCTCCGAGAGCTTCGCCGCCTTCCGCCTGGGCATATCGGACTGGATGGAGAGCATCCCGGGAAAGGCCCTCGCCTCGTTCATACGCGATGGGCACTACGAGCGGCGCGCCCTCGCCCTGAAGCGGCTCTACGCCCGGCGCAGGGACCTCGTCGCAGCCGGCGTCGAGTCCCTCCTCGGCGAGAGGGCCATCGCGGCCGGGGCGGAGGCGGGCTGCCACTGCCGCATCCGGATCCGGATCCGCCGAGGAGCGGCGGGATCGGTCCGGAGCCCGGCCGCCCGGCTAGGCTGGGACGGCGCCCCGGCCTTCGGCGTCAAGGTCGCTACGGTCGAGCGCTACATCTCGGATCCGCGATCGGCGGCGCGGAGATTCAAGGGCGACATCCTTATAGGCTACGGGAACCTGGGCGTGGAGGAGATCGAGGAGGGCATGGAGCGATTGCGGCGATTCATCGCGAGCCGGGGCTGACCGGCCGGGCGACTCACGAGATCGCCAGCTTGTACAGCAGCACCTTCTCGAGGTCCTTGAGTACCGCCTTGCTCCGCAGCTCGAAGATAGCGCCCTTGGACTTGCCGGTGTCCTTCGTCCCGCGAATCCGAGCCTCGGCCTCATCCGAGACGCCCAGGCCGTAAAGCCCCTCGATATGGGCGGCGGGGATGTAGAAGGTGGCGCGGATGAAGCCCCGGCAGGCGCACATCCAGATGATGGTCTTCTTCTTGCGGGAAGCCTTGCAGAGCCAGGCCCTGACGTCGCGGTAGTAGATCCACTCGGCCGAGATCCCGTGCTTCTCCAGGAGGCCCAGCAGCGCGAGGTAGGCCGGGTATCCCCGCCCGAAGAGATCCTTTAGGACGGCCTCGTCCGGGAAGACCTCGGGGTCCTTAAGTTCTATCGTCTGGTCCATGCCCCGAGTATATACCGAGCCCGCGTCGGATTCCGTCAGGGTTCTACGGGCGCGTTCAGCGGCCGGCGGCCACTCGCTTGCCCCCTTTTGCCTTCTCGTCCCAGATCAGCGCGGTCTTCGACGCGGTATCGTAGAATCCCACATAGACCTTGCCGTCGACGACCACGCGATTGACGCGGATCGGCGTTTTCTCATACTCATGCGGATAATCCGCGGCGAATTGGACGATCCGCCCGTCGTCGGAGACGACAAGCTCCTCTTCGAGGGCGAGGGAACAGGTGGGCAGGGCGAGAGTCCGTCCGTCGGGCGAGAATCGAGGGAAATCCACATAGTAGAACTCGGCCTGCTTCTTGCCGTCGACGACGACCCATTCCTTTTGCGGATTCGTCTCGGAAAACATCTCGCCCGTTTTCATCAAGGCCGCCCAATGACCGCCTGATGAAACAGCGTATATCGGCGGCGATTCCTTGGGAAATGGTCCGGCGATCTTTTCCCCGTAACGGTACAGATAATGCTCGCCTCCCGCCTCGGCGAGGAAGAAAGGCAGCCCGGCGGCCTTCGGCAGCCTCTCCGCGCTATCCCAAGGGCCTCCGATCTCCAGGCCGTCCTCATAGGCGTAGGCCTTGCCGCCCTTCATGACGAGGGCGTACGCTCGGCCCGTCCCGTCCTTGAGGGACCAGGGGCAATCAATGACTTTATCGAAGGGTCCGGCAACGTTGCCCTTGAAATCGATGTACCAAGCGCCGTCCTTCTTGAATGAGTAAACGAGTTCCTTGCCGTCGGGCGAGATGTCGAACTCGCTTTCGAGCCACTCCTCGTCGCACTCGAAGGGTCCCAAGATCTGGCGGCCGGTGAAGATATAGCCGCCTTCAGCGGTCCGGTACTTGATGATGATTCCGGAGCGGTCATCGCTCAGCCTGAGCTGCTCGGTGCCGCTACCGAAGGCTTCGATTCCCTGCGCCACGCTCGCTGCCCGATCGGTCGCGTCGCTGGATATGGACATCAGGTTGTATATCGTCTTGCTTTTCGGGTTTCCCTTATCGTCCTTCCCCAAGTCGTACTCGATTCCATACGCATACCAGAAGCTCTCGGGATCGCCGCGGAAGCCGAAGCGGATGATCCATTTGCTGGGCACGGCGACTTGCGAGGATCCGATGCTTACCACGCTCCTATCGTCTTCCATGTAGCGCGAGACGACGGCCGCGAGCTTTTCATCGCGACTGAAATCTATCGATCCTCCTCTTTGGTCCACCGAGGACATGAGCGACAACCGCTTGCCGTCGGAAAAAAAGTGAGTCGCGATGCCGCCCTGCAGCCGCTCGCAGATCATGACGCCGGCGCGGTGCGCCCTCATGTCACCGTACAGGCTGTCGCCCCCCGTGCTCCAGCGCAGACTCCTGTATGGACCGAATCGCCGGCCCTCGTCGCCGATGAGGGTATACCCCTTCTTCTTATCGCCCTCGGCGCCCCAGGCTCGGCGCGATCCATTCTCCGACTGGAAGGGCAGCACCTGCGCATAGGGACCGCGCCTGCCACGCTCGTCCTGGATATAGAACTGCTTGCCCGAGAGGATGATGGCGGTGTAGGAATCCGCGTCGCCCCAGAGATTGACCGCCTTGTCGGCGCCGAAGGCGCATGGCCCGATCGCCTATCGCGGCGATCGGACTATCCGCTATTTACCGTCCCATGATCGCGAGGTACTTCGAGTAATAGACGTACCAGCCCGCTATCTCGGCGTCCAGGCTCGCCTGAGCGTAGTTCCCGCGGCCCATCTCGTCCTTGGATTCCCGCGTAAGGTTCGTCGCGCAGCGCGCCGCTTCCTTGGACGTAGGCTTCGACTCGAGGGCGGCGAGCGCCCTGGCGAGCTTGTCGAGCTGGGCGTAGCCGGGATCCGAGAGCTTTTCCTTGGGGACGGGCCAGAGCTGCTTGAGCTCGCCCGAGTTGATCCGCTTGATGGTGTCCTCGCTGAGCCTCACCGAGAGCCGGACCCCCCTGAGGCCCTCGATGACGGCCATGTACCGCGCCGCGTCCTTGGCGTTAGCCGAATCCGCCTTCCAGCCCATGGCCTTGGCCTTCGAGTAGTAGCGGTCCGCGAATTCGTAATTCCCGTCCTTATAGTACTGGTCCCCGACGCGCGCGACGGCGGCCTTGTCCCCGAGCTTCTCGAGCCAGGGAAGCGCTTCGTCGTACTCGCGCGCGGCGAGGCGCGCGTCGGCCGCGACTCGGTATATCTCGGCGAGGGCGGACTTGCCGGCAGGCTCGGCGAGGGCTATGGCCTCGTCGAAGTCCCCCTCCTTCGCGCGGGCCATGGCGAGGCGGCGAAGGCTCTTCATATCGCCTCCCGCGAGGTAGTACTTCGCGGCCTTGTCCATGATCTTCTCTTCCTCGTAGAACGCGGCCATGAGCAGGGAAGCCTTCTTCTCGTCCATGCCGGCCTTCTTGGCGACGGTCATGCACCATTCGTCGGCCTTGCCGCGCCAGGGGTCCTTAGTCCCGGTCCGTATGTTGAGGTGCGCGTCGATCGCGGCGCGGTCGAAGGCGAGGCGCCGCGCCTCTTCCGGAGCGCCCGCGGCGATGTAGATGTCGACGGCCTCGCCGATGTAGTAGGGACGCACCTCGCAATAGCGGGCCATGGCGAGCTGCAATGGCTTTGCATTAAGGCCCAATGCCTTATAGTGCCCGAGGGCCTCCGTATAGGCCTTACCGTATTCGGCATATGATTGCTCGGCCGCGGCGGCGACATTCTCGTCGATTAGGGCCTTCGCCTTATCGGCTTTACCGGCCTTCACGTAAAGCTCGAGGGCCTTATTGAAGTCCTTGGCGGCGGCGTAGGCGTCGGCGAACGCGGCCGCGATCTCGACCTCGCTCTTGCCCGAGCCCGACATAACGATGCGGGCGCTCTCGTAGTCTCCCGACGCGATGAGCGGACCGGCCAAGGAGGCGAAACTTTCCATGAGGCCGAATTCCTTGGCCAGGGCCAAGGCCGCTTTGTAGTCGATTTCCGTGTTCACATCGTATCCGACTGGCGGGTAGGGCGAGGCGAACGATGGAGAATACCGCTTGTAATACCAACTGTCTTCGCCGGACTCGTCGAGCTTCTCCAATGTCGCAGCATCCAACTCCATGGCGGCGGAATATCTGTAGCCGGCTATGATCTCCTTGCTGCCAGGAACATGATAAAGCCAATCGCATTCGCCGATTGTCTTGAAGCTTATGATCTTCTTCACGGCGATCTCCGCGGTGAAGGGATCGATAAGCATATAGGTGTACGCATTGACGAGACAGAGTCGGTCTCCGACGTAGCAGAGAGGACGGTTCTCCGTCACCACATCGCTGTCGTCCTTGTCCATTAAGTCTCCGCCGAGGGTCGTCGTGCAGATCTCGAGCCCGGTATCGAGGCGTTCGAGCCGGAGCTGGTAGACATGGGGACCGCGGGGCTTGTAGGTCTTTGGATTCCGCTGACTCGAGGACTTGGGATCGGGAACGCGCAGATAGAGAGCCAGGACGCAGCCCTCAGGATCGACGGCCCAACCCTTCAGGTTCTTTCGCTCGAATTTGTATCCCGTATCGGCAGACAGGTCCGACGCCGCGGTCACGACGCGCGCCGGAGCGAGACCGGTCGCATCCCTCGGAGCCTGGAGGTCGATAACGCGAAGGCGCGTACTTCCGTCTATTTTGCTGGACACGAGGAAGCGGCCATCGTGGGAGAAATACGAATACTTGCTGAGATCGCCAGTGAAGTAAGGCTTGCCCGGAACCGCGACCATCCATTCGTACGCCGCCTTGCCGACTCGATCGACCAACGCGGCGTCGCCCGAGGCGCGGGCCCACTCGAGGGCCGCGCGTCCGCGGCCGGCCGCCAGCTCGAGCTCGGCGAAGCGGGAGGCCAGCTCGGCCTGCTTGCCCAAGGCCTTCGCGTAGCGGTACGCGACGGCGCGGTGGCCCTGCTCGAGGGCGGAGGCCATGACGGCCGCGTTCGCGGCGGCATCGTCCATGCCGCCCGCCTTGAAGCGCTCGGCCGCCTTGTCGTAGAGCGCGAGCTTCAGGTACAGCTCGGCGGCGCGCTTCTGGGCCTCCGGGTCCTTGGCGGCCTTCTTCTCGATGAGAACGGCGGCCTCGTAAAGCTTTCCTTTGTCGACAAGGGCCTTCTCGATTGGCGCCTTGGGCGCGGCCGTCAGGGGAAGGGATAGGCAAAGCAGGAACGATAGCGCGACGAGCGATGAACGCGATGTACGATTCATAGGGGCCTCGATCCGGGGTGATCAGGACAGGATACATCAGGGCGGGGGCCGGGGCAAGGCCGAGGGCCGGAGCGCGATCGCCTATCGCCTAGGTACAGCCCGGGGCCCGGCTCCCGTCCCGCGCGCGGCTCGCCTGCGTCCGCTCCCGATAGAGGGAAGAGACCAGGTCGGAGACGAGGCCGGCGATCGATACCAGGAGCGTCATTATCCCGGCCATGCGGGAACGGGAGAACCTGGGCACCTCGCCCAAGGCCGCGAGATAGTCCGAGGCGTCCCAGCCGTTCTCCTCGGCGCGCCCCGCGGCGGCCCCGGGAGGATCCTCATCGTCGTCGTACAGGAACTGACCGGCGAAGAGGGTGCCCCAGCGAATGCCCTCGACCGCGAGCGGCGTGGAGATGTCGCGCAGGCCGAGGGGGCAGAGCCGCTCGACGCAGCCGGGGCCGCCGGGCTCGGGCTCGGCGACCTGGGCGGCGCGGCCGGATGCGTCGCAGAGCGCGAGGCTGGCCGGCGCGGACCTGTGGAAGGCCGCGCAGGCGCGAGCGAAGGGAGTGGAGACGAGGAAGCGGTCCTCGCCGCTGACGATCGAGACCTGAAGTCCCGTCAGCTCGTGCAGGCCCTCGACGAGGGGGCGGAACCGGGAGAAGTCCAGGCTCGAGATCGCCGCGGCGAGCACGGCCTGGCGCCCTTCGAGCGAGGGCGTCCTGGCCGCGGGGGAGCCGCCCTCGTTCACGACCTCGCGAAGGACCGCGGTAAGGTACTCGGGCATGCCGGGAGCCCCCGCCGGGCCGAAGAGCGCCTCGTAGACGATCGTCTCGCCCCCGGGGCCGGCGGCCCGCAGGAGCTGCCTCGTGAAGACGCGCTCGGCGAAGGCGCGCTCGATGGCGCGGTCGACGGATTCCCTGGACTCGGGAAGCGCGAAGGACGAGAAGGA
This sequence comes from uncultured Treponemataceae bacterium, assembly GCA_964410245.1. Taxonomy (GTDB): domain Bacteria; phylum Spirochaetota; class Spirochaetia; order Treponematales; family Rectinemataceae; genus CAZXXZ01. Next base: position 10,305 of record CAYPHO010000013.1, read on the forward strand.
CGCGCCGGGCCCCGGGCCGCCCTCGCCCCCGAGGAGCCTGTTCGAGAAGAGGATGCGCTTGTCCGGGCCGATGGAGACGATATAGTCCGCGGCGTTCCGCGCGAGGCTGGCCCAGCGCGACTCGCTCTCGGCCAGGCCGCGCAGGGCCGACGACAGCTCGAGCGCCATGCGGACCGAGGCCAGGAGGATCCGGTCGCCCGAGCCCTTGAGGATGAAGCCGTAGGCCCCGGAGTCCCGGGTCTTGGAGATCGCCGTCTCCTCCGAGTGCGAGGAGAGGAATACGACGGGCGGGCCGCCCTCCTCCCGTATCCTGCGCGCGGCCTCGCCTCCGTCCATTCCCCGCCCGAGATCGATGTCCATGAGGACGAGGTCGAAGCTCCCGTTCCGGGCGAGCGGGAGGGCTTCCTCGCCGTCGCCGGCCGTCGCCACCGAATACCCCGCGCCCGCGAAGAGGCGCCTCTCGGCCATGGCGATAATGGCCTCGTCCTCGACGAGGAGTATGCGGGCGGACGTCGCTTCTCGCTCCATCCTCTTTAATCTACTCGCCGCGACCCGCCGATGCAATCGGATCGCCCCGCCCGCCGCTTACACGAAAGGCCCTGCCGGGTTAGTATAGGCGGTCTTTGGCAGGTCGATGACGAACTCGATGCTTGTCAGCAGCCTGTTCACGCCACGGAGGACGGTATGAGTTTCAAGAGCGACATCGAGATAGCCCAGGCGGCCCGGCTTAAGCGCATCGAGGAGATCGCCTCGTCGGTCGGCATCGGGAGCGAGCACCTGGAGCTATACGGAAAATACAAGGCGAAGATCGAGTACGGATTCCTCGAGTCCATCGAGGACAGGAAGCCGGGCAAGCTGATCCTGGTCACCGCCATCACGCCCACGCCCGCCGGCGAGGGAAAGACCACCACCACGATCGGCTTGGGCGACGCCCTGAGGAAAATCGGGAAGAAATCCATGATCGCGATCCGAGAGCCCTCGCTGGGCCCGGTCTTCGGGGTCAAGGGCGGGGCGGCGGGCGGCGGCTACGCCCAGGTCGTCCCCATGGAGGACATCAACCTCCACTTCACCGGCGACTTCCACGCGATCGCGGCGGCCAACAACCTCCTCGCCGCCATGATCGACAACCACGTATACCAGGGCAACGCCCTGGGCCTCGACGTCCGCCAGATCACCTGGAAGCGCTGCATGGACATGAACGACCGCCAGCTCCGCTTCGTGGCCGACGGCCTGGGGGGCAAGGCGAACGGCTTTCCCCGGGAGGACGGCTTCGACATCACCGCCGCCTCCGAGGTCATGGCGGTCCTCTGCCTGTCGCGCGGCTTCGCGGAACTCAAGAAGAAGTTAGGCGACATCATAATCGGCTACACGGCGGCCGGCGCTCCCGTGGCCGCGCGCCAGCTGAAGGCCGAGGGCGCGATGGCCGCGCTGCTGAAGGACGCGCTCAAGCCCAACCTGGTGCAGACCCTGGAGGGCGCGCCCGCCTTCGTGCACGGCGGCCCCTTCGCCAATATCGCGCACGGCTGCAATAGCGTCGCGGCCACCCGGGCGGCCCTGCGCCTCGCCGACTACGTCGTGACCGAGGCGGGCTTCGGCGCGGACCTCGGTGCGGAGAAGTTCCTCGACATAAAGTGCCCGATGGCCGGCCTCGATCCGGCGGCCGTGGTCATCGTCGCGACCGCGAGGGCGCTCAAGATGCACGGCGGCGCCCGCAAGGACGAGCTGGGCAGGGAGAACCTCCGGGCCCTGGAGAAGGGCCTCCCGAACCTGCTGAAGCACGTCGAGAACGTGACCGCTAAATTCGGCCTGCCCGCCGTCGTCGCCGTCAACCGATTCCCCGCGGACACCGAGGCGGAGCTCAAGCTCGTCGCGGATGCCTGCGCCGGGGCCGGCGCCTCGGTCGCGCTGTCGGAGGTCTGGGAGAAGGGCGGCGCCGGGGGCGTCGAGCTCGCCGAGGAAGTGGTCCGGCTGGCCTCGGGCCCCGAGAGGCCCTTCCGCCCCCTCTACGACCGAAGCCTATCAATAAAGGAGAAGATCGGGACGATCGTCCGCAAGATCTACGGCGGCGACGGCGTCGACTTCGCGCCGGCCGCGTCCAGGGAGATCGAGCGGCTCGAGGAGCTCGGCTACAAGGAGCTCCCGGTCTGCATGGCCAAGACGCAGTACTCGTTCTCGGACGATCCGAAGAAGCTCGGGCGGCCGGAGGGCTTCCGCATAACGGTCCGGAACGCGAAGGTCTCCGCGGGCGCGGGCTTCGTGGTGGCGCTGACAGGGGACATCATGACCATGCCCGGCCTGCCCAAGGTCCCAAGCGCCGAGTCGATCGACGTGGACGGCGAGGGCCGGATCTCGGGCCTGTCCTAGAGGCCTCGGCCCGGGCGTCCCTAAGGGCCCGGGCGGCCCGCCGCGGGAGCCCGGGCCCTTCCTTTTCTCCCTTCCATTTCCCGGAGGCTCGGCTAAGATACTCCCATATCCTTTTCTCGAGAGGTGACCTATGAGAAGAGTATGGGTATGCGCGCTCGCCGCCCTCGCGCTGTTCCTCGCAGGATGCGCGAACCAGGGCGCCGGCCCGGTCGACGAGGCCGAGCTCGACGCCGACTTCGCCGCCGTCATGGACGCGATGGCGACCGGCGACGGCGCGGCGTCCCTGGAGGCCATGCGCGCCTACGACGAGAAGTACGGGACCTCGCTCGCGGCCGAGATGGCGCCGCGGATGACGGAGGCGAGATCCCTCTTCTCCTCGGGCGGCTCGGACTACGATCCCCTGACCGACATGCCCTTCAACGTGGACGGCGCGGTCTACCTATCGGGCGGCGGCGATTCGGCGGTCTCGGCCATCATCGACTGGGTCGCCCCCGACACCTTCCCCGGCGCCTACTACCACGGCGCGGTCCTCGACCTCGACAAGTTCGATCCGAACAACCTCTCGGCGGCCTCGCTCGAGACCGCGGTCGAGAAGGGCGCGGGATGGGAGAGCGCGTGGGACTGGCAGCGCCAGGTCAACGCCTGCGTGCTCAATCCGAGCTTCGCGGTGAACGCCTCGAGGTTGAACTCGGCGCAATCCGCTATCGCCTATTACTGCAACCTCCCCGACAGCCAGCAGGACTACGGATTCTTCAAAGGTACGATCAACATCTTCGACATCGTCACCAAGCCGGACAACTACACCTGGTATTGCACCAAGGTCGCTTGGCGCGTCTGGAGCGCGTACGGCATCGATATCGACTCGAACGACCCGCGGATCGACTTCACGAAGTCGGGCCTCTACAGCCTGGTAAAGGCGTACTATAGCGTCAAGTACTTCTACAGCTCCTCGAAGAGGAAGAAGGCGATCAACGACTATATCGCGGACGCGAGGGCGAAGATCGTGCTGTCGGAGGAGATCCTCTGCTCGCCCTACCTGACCAAGGCCTACGAGGCGATCAGGAAATAGTGTCGCTCAACGCGTATCTACGGGGAGGGGCCGGCCGCGCGGCGCGAGCCTCGGCGGCGGCCTGCCTCGCCCTGGCCCTCGGCGGCCTCGGGCCCGCGGCGCTCGCCGACACGGCGCTCGCCGACACGGCGCTCGCCGACACGGCGCTCGCCGACACGGCGCTCGCCGACACGGAGCTCGCCGAGGCGCCGCCCGCCGAGGCGCCCCTCTACGTCCCCTACGGCGACGCGGTGCTCGAGCTCGGGGAGTCGGGCCCGCGTCGGGCCGGCTCCTGGCCGGGCCTAGCGCGGGCGCGCGACTCCTTCGCCTACCCCGGCGGATTCGTCGCCTTCGAGCGGGAGTCGGGGACGATCTACCGGGCGAGGGGCGCCTCGCTCGCCGCGCTGGGAAGGATCGACGCGGCCGAGGTCTTCCTGACGCGGTCCCGGGCCCTGGCCAGGTCGGCCGACCTCGAGCCGGGCAAGGGCTTCGCCTTCGCCCTCTACGACCTCGACGGCGCGCCTCGCAAGCGGGCCGAGCTATATCTGGATTGCTTCCCCTCGGATTGCGCCTACGCGTCGGGCCGGTGGTACCTCTCCGGGGCCGACCGGGCCGACGCCTCGACGCGGCTGTACGAGATCGATCCGGAGACGGGGAAATCGGCGGTCATCGCGACGATCCCGAAGGACAGGGACTTCGGCCGCGTCGTCGCAGCGGGGACGCGCCTGATTTTCTACGCCAGCCCGGCCATGCCCAGGACTGAAGCGCGCGAGGTCCTCCGCTTCACGCTGCGCCCGGAGCGCGAGGGCGGCGGCGTCTCGTCGGGGCCGGAGCGCGTGAGGCCCGGCTTCCCGGGGTCCTGCTTCTACGGCTCCGGCTTCGCGCTGGGCGGCCTCGCCTGGCTTCCCGTCGCCTCCGGCCGGGGAAACTCGACGAGGATCGCGATGATGGCCTTCGATCCCGCGGCCGCCGCCCCCGCGCCCCTGGGCGAGGCGGCGCTGGACACCGGGCTGTACGCGCCGATCGGCGAGTCCCGAGGGCGCTTCTACGCCTTCGGCTTCCTGTACCTGCGCGATCGGTCGGCGATGAGCGTCCTTTCGATAGGCCCCGGCGGCGCGCGGTCCTGGAAGCTGCCCTAGTCCTCTATCCTGACGACCACGGTCCTCGCGCGGATGAAGTCCATGGCCTCTATCTCGGCCAGGGCGGAGCGCAGGCTCCTCTCGGCGGCCCGGTGGGTCACGAAGATGACCGTGACGCTCTCTCCCTCGACGGAGTCGCGCTGGACTACCGAGGCGATGGAGATCGAGTGCCGGGCGAAGACCGAGGCGACGGCGGCGAGGACCCCGGGTACGTCCAGGACCGAGAAGCGCAGGTAGTAGCGGGACTCGAGCTCCTCGATCCCCCGTATCGGCAGCGGCTCGGCCGAGCCGTAATAGCCCATCGGGATGCGCTGCGGCGTCCCCCCCGCGATGTCGCGGGCCGCGTCGACGATGTCGCCGACGACGGCGGAGGCCGTCGGCAGCTCGCCCGCGCCCTTCCCGTACAGGAGTATGTCGCCGACGGCGTCGCCGCGGAGGAGGACCGCGTTGAAGGCGTCGGACACCGAGGCGAGGATATGGTCCTTGCGGAGCATGGCCGGGTGGACGCGGGCCTCGATCGGAGAGGCGGGATCGTCGCGCCGGATGACCCCGAGGAGCTTCACGACGTAGCCGAGCCCGGCCGCGGACTCGATGTCCTCGGGCGCGATATCCTTTATGCCCTCGACGGCGACCCGGCCGAAGGGCACGTGCCCGCCGTACAGGAGGCTGGCCATGATGGCGACCTTGTGCCCCGAGTCGCCGCCGCCGACGTCGAGCTCGGGATTCGCCTCGGCGTAGCCCCGCGCCTGGGCGTCCTTAAGCGCTTCGCCGAAGCTCAGGCCCTCGCAGGTCATGCGGGTCAGGATGTAATTGCAGGTTCCGTTTATGATGGCGCGGACCGAGGACACGTGGTTGCCGACCATGGCCTCCCTGATGGTCTTGATGACCGGCATGCCGCCGCCGACCGAGGCCTCGAAGTACACGGAGACGCCGTTGCGCTCGGCTTCCTTGAAGATATCGGGGCCGTGAGTGGCGAGGAGGGCCTTGTTCGCGGTCACGACCTGCTTTCCGGCCCGGAGGGCGGACAGGACGAACTCCCTCGCGAATCCGGTGCCCCCGATCAGCTCGACGGCGATGTCGACCGCGGGATCGCCCAGCACGTCGTCGGCGGAGCCGGACAGCGCGGCGTCGCCCGTGGGCAGGGACGCGAATCGGCCCGTATCCTTGTCGGCGACGCGGACGAGCCTCAAGGGCAGCCCTAATTCCTCGCCAAAGTAAGATTCACGGCCGCGGAGGACCTTGACGACCCCTCCGCCCACGACCCCCGCCCCGACGATGCCTATGCCGATCCGCTTTTCGCCCATTGTGCCCTTCCTCCGGCTGCCAGACGAGTATACGGGGCCCGGAGGCGGAGGGGCAAGCGGCGGGAGCGCGGCCCGGCCGGCGAGAAAATGGTTTGAAATGCGGTCCGCGATAAATTATAATATTTTTGTTTCGTATAACGCGTAGCATGAGCCGCTTCCCGCGACCCGCGGGAAGCCCATGGAGGCCCAGATGCTCGATTCCTTCTTCCTGGAGAAATACAAGGGCCGCGATCCGATCGATCGCGGCAAGGCCCGGGCCTATATGTTCTTCTGCTTCCTCATGGCAGCGATCGCAGCCTGCATTCCGATAGGCTACACGCTCCTGGGCTGCTCGGCCGACCTGGTCGGGCGCGGCCTCACCGGGGCGCTGGGCATGGCCGCATTCATAGTCGCGAGCCTCTTCACGCTCCGCACGGGCAAGTACGGCCTCTCCATCAGCGTCTTCGCCGTGCCGGCCATCCTGGCCTTCGCCGTCGTCCGGTACACGAGCGCCCTGGTATCGCCGGAAACGGCGTTCTCGGGCTACATCTTCTACCAGGTCTTCATGATCCTCTTCGTCGCCGTATTCGGGCGCAGGTGGCACGTGATCGCGACCGCCGCCTTCGCCATCGCCTCGAATATCGGCATCCGCTTCTTGATATCGACCGAGAACCCGATCATCCTCTCCTCGGCGAATACCGGCGTCATCAACGGCACCTGCGGCATGCTGGCAACCTGCGTGGTCTCCTACCAGCTGATCACGCTCATGAACTCCTACACGGCCCGGCTACGCGCCGAGGCCAAGGACTCGGCCGGCAAGGTCGACGAGCTCGGGCGCGTGATGGCGACCCTCCGGGACGGCCTCGACGTCGGCGACAAGCTCGTGGGCGAGGCCCAGTCGATGGAGGGCGGGCTCAGGGAGATGGGCTCCAAGCTCGAGGCCTCGCGCTCCGGGATCGACGCGCTCTCGAAGGACATCGGCGACGCCAAGAGCGCGAACGACGAGATCGTGTCCGCGACGACCGAGCTGGGCGCCTCGAGCGAGTCGAACAGGCGGATCACGGTCGACGCCTCCTCGGCCGTCAACGAGATGACGGCCTCGATCCAGAGCATCTCCTCGCTCTCGGCGCGCAGCAAGGCCAGCGTCGAGTCGCTGGCCTCCAGCGTCGAGCGGGGCGAGGAGGCGGCGGGCCTCGCGTCCGAGGCGATGGCGCGCCTGTCGACCGGCGCGGACTCGCTCCTCCAGCTCGTAGACATCATCACCGCCATCTCCCAGCAGACCGACCTCCTGGCCATGAACGCGGCCATCGAGGCCGCCCACGCTGGCGACTCGGGCAAGGGCTTCGCGGTCGTCGCCGAGGAGATCCGCAGGCTCGCCGAGGAGACGGGCGACAACATCAAGGCCGTGACCGAGGGCCTGAAGGCCTTCCTGGCGGACCTGGGCGAGGCGTCCCAGGCGGGCGACGGCATCGGCTCGGCCTTCGGCGACATAGGCGCCCGGGTCGGAGAGACCCGCGCCGCCTTCGAGGAGATCATAGCCGGGACGAGCGACCTTTCCGCCGGCACCTCCGAGATCGACAAGGTCGTCACCGCGGTCGTCGAGAGCTCGTCGGGCATGGCGGACGCGGTAGGCGACGTGGATAGGATGGTCGAGGGCAACAATCTCGCGATCGACGCCGTCAAGCGCAAGGCCGACGCGGCCCTGGCCGACCTCGCCTCGATCGCGGCCCTATTCTCCGACCTCCAGGAGCGCGCCCGGGTGGTCCGCTCGCTCGGCGACAGCTCGGGAAGCTGCATGGCCCGGCTGGACGCCGCGCTGCGCTCGCTCAACGACGAAGGCTGAGCCCGGCCATGGGAAGGGCCGGCCATTGGAAAGAGACCGCCTCGCGCGAGCTGGCCGATTACAGGATCTTCGGCGTCCGCTCCTCGGACCGGGTATCCGAGGGCGGCAAGTCGGGGACCTTCTACCTCGTCGACTCCTGCGACTGGGCGGGCGTCATCCCGGTCGTCGACTCGGCCGAGGGGCGCATGATAGTCATGATCCGCCAGTACCGGCACGGGACGGGCAGGCTCTGCCTCGAATTCCCGGGCGGCGCCGTGGAGAGGGGCGAGGATCCCGCGGTCGCGGTCGGCCGCGAGCTGACCGAGGAGACCGGCTACAAGGCCGAGATCATAGTGCCCCTGGGCATGCTCTCGCCCAATCCGGCCTTCATGACCAACACCTTCCACGCCTTCGTCGCCGAGGGCTGCGTCCCGGCCCGCCCGCAGGACCTGGACGCGAACGAGGAGATCGAGGTGAGCCTGGTGCCCGAGCGCGAGGCCGTCGACCTGGTGGGGGCCGAGGACTACGCGCACGCGCTCATGACCGCGACGCTGTTCCTGTATATGCGCTACCGGGGGCTCAGCCTCTAGGGAAGGATGAGAGGGTAACTATGCTAGAGAGGAAGACGATCCTGGACGACGAGCTCGTCGCGCTGTACCTGTATCCGGAGATCGGGACCATACATCACGTCATCAAGCGGAGCGTTGAGAACGAGCGCTTCAGGTCGCTGATGGCGAAGGCGGCGGATTCCTTCGTCGAGAACGGATGCGACAAGTACCTTTCCGACGACCGCGCGATGATGACCTTCAGCTACGACGACCTTATCTGGGCGGCCGAGAACTGGGAGAAGCGGCTGATGCCCGCCGGCTGGAGGCATTGGGCCCTGATCCCGCCGAAGAAGGTCCTGGGCCGGGTAATGGCCAAGAGGCTGGCGGCGCGCTACGTCGACCTCGGCATCGACGTGCGGACCTTCGAGGACGACTCTTCCGCGCTCGAGTGGCTGTCCGGAATAGGGGAATGACGGCGGGCCGAGCTCGGCGCCTCGCATATCCATCGCGATACGGGGATTCATGCCGTACTGATGCCCGGGCCCCATCTGATATAGAATGAGGACGGGAGCCGGACATGGAAGTGGTCATTTCCCTCGACGAGTACGACGACATCTTCTCGGACTTCGACATCAGGGGCTACGCGGACAGATCGCTGTCGGAGGACTTCCTCGACGAGCTCCGCCTGCGCCTGCGCAAGGACCAGGACGGCTCGGAGGTCTCGATCGTGCTGCTCATGCCGGAGCGCCGGCGCCGCAAGGCCGCCGAGCCGCCGATAGTCGAGCGCCTGCGATCATTCTTCTCCGAGCGCGAGGCGAGCTACGTCCGGGAGGACAGGCATACGCTTCGGCGAGGCCTGGCCTTCATCGGCATCGGCCTCGCGCTCTCGATAAGCGCGAACCTGATCGTCGAGAGCGTCCTCTCCTTGCCCCTCTTCAACGATTTCCTCTTGATCCCCTCCTGGTTCTTCGTGTGGAGCGGGTTCGACTACCTGATCAAGCGCGAGGAGCTGAGGAAGAAACGGCGATACTACGCTTCCCTGCTCGCGGCGAAGATCGTCTTCAGGTCGCGCCGCGTCCTCCCCGGCCCCATCGAACTGCTGAACGGGCCGTATAGGCGCGCCCCCGGCTTCTAGGCCGGGCTAGAGGCTCAGCTCGACCGCGCCGCGGCCCTTCTCGATCCGGAAGTCCGCGCTCGCGCCGCGGGCGGACGCGCGGTAGCTTCCCTCGAAGCCCTTGACCTTGACGCGGCCGCGATCGTCGGTCCGCATCCTCGTCGGCTTAAGCCACCACTCGCCCTTGACCAGGGCCTTCAGGGCCTCGTAGGCGGGCTTCGGCGAGCCGTCCTTGCGCAATAAGCCGGCGGGAGCCCCGAGCCAGGCGCCGTCGTAGAGGTCCCACCAGGTGATCGCCTCGACCGCGAGCTCGGCTACGAGCGACTTGTAGAAGAGGACGGCCTCCCTCGCCTGCCTCTCCTCGCCCTCCGGCGTCGAGGGCCAGGACGCGGCCTTGTGGTCGTTGAGGTCCTCGATCTCGGGGGGCATGAGCTCGCCCGAGACCAGGGTGACCTCGGTGAAGTGGATGGGGAGGCCGAAACCCTTGAAGCGCTCGAGGACCCGCTTGGTCTTCTCGAGGCCCCACCAGCCCTGGTGCATGTGGCTCTGTATCCCGATGGCGTCTATCCCGACCCCGGCCTCGAGGCAGTCCCCCACCAGCGCGGCGTAGGCCGGCGAGGTGTTGAAGTCGTTGAGGAGCAGCGTCGCGCCGGGATTAGCCTCCCGGGCGCGGTCGAACATCGCCTTGACCAGGCCGACGCGGCCGAGCTTGCGGCAGAGCCTGGTGACGCCGTTGTCGTACTTGTCGAAGACCGGCATGATCACGGCCTCGTTGACGACGTCCCATGCGTCGACCAGGCCCTTGAAGGCCGATACGTCGCGGCCGATGCGCGCGAGCTGCTCCCGCAGGATCCCGTCCTCGTCCATCTCGAGGAGCCAGGGCGCGGTCAGCGTGTGCCAGCACAGGGTGTGGCCCTTGAGCGCGACGCCGCGCTCCCGGTACCAGGCCGCCGCGCGCTCGAGGGCCTCGGTCCTGGGCTTGCCGCGCTCCGGCTCGAAGAACTGCCAATAGAAGTGCAGCGTCGCCTGATTGCAGAGCTCGAAGAATCGCGCGTTGCCCGATTCCACCTTCTCGCGATCGGACTCGGGCAGGAGGCCGGCCGCCAGCATGAAATGCCCGTAGCCCGCGCCGGTCCCGAAGAGCAGGCGATGGGCCGTCTGCTCGACCTCGACCTCGATATTCGCCAAGGCCTTCCCGCCCGAGCGAAGCTCGAGCTCTGCCTCGACGAGCCTATTCTTCCGTATCGCCGCGTCGAGCTCGCGCTCGGCGCCGGCGAAGCCGTCCTCGCCGGCCGAGCGCGCCCCGGAATCATTAGCCATGCCGCTTACCTGACCTTATACGAGAAGCTCTCGAAATCGGCGGCCGCCCGGTTCGCCTCGGTATCGACCGAGAACATGCCGACGAAGGCGCCCGTGAAGCCGAGGCCTGAGAACTCGTCGGACAGCACCGTCGTGTCGAGGACGGGCCTGAGCGGGTTCCATTTCTCGCCGTCGAGGCTGTAGCGGAAGCTTCCCGAGGCGCCCCGCACCGAAAGGCCCAGCCACACCGGGCCCTCGTCGGGGATCTTCGTCTCGAGCGAGCGGGCGAAGCCGTGGTTGATCATGGTGATGACGAACAGTACCCGGCCCAGGCCCTCGTCGCGCGAGATCGCGAGCAGGTACTGGTTCTCCTCGTCGTAGCGCCAGCATAGGCCGGCCAGCTGCTGGAAGCTCGCGGGGGAGAAATCGATCCGCGTGGCCGCGTCGAAGTCGAAGTCCGTCTGCCTGCGCGCCAGGAGGGACTGCCCGAAGCAGGAGATGGGCGACTGCCCGCCCCGCATGCGCAGCCAGCCGGGCCTGGCCGTAAGCGAATAGGTATCCGGATCGCGCTCGGTCCTGAGGCTCTTGAAGTCTACGGGGATCTCCGGGCCGCCGAAGCGGTACTCGACGCTCCTCGCCGCGGGAGGGAAGGCTCCGGCTTTCTCGTACTCGGCCTTGATGAGCGGAGGCTCGAAGGAAGAAGAGGGGTAATTGCGGCAGACTCCGTCCTCGAAGTCCTTCCCGTCCTCGTGCTTGACGTAGGGCCAGCCCTCCCTCCACTCGAGCTCGACGATGGAGGTCTCGCGGCCGAGGGGGCAGCTTCGCGTGCCCGGCAGTGGACGGCCGCAGAGGAAGCTGAGGTAGGTCCTGCCGTCGGGCGTATCGCACCAGCTCGCGTGCCCGGCCTTCTGGAGCCGGAGGTCGGGATGCGCGTAGGAGCTGATGAGGGGATTGAAGGGATGGAGCTCGTAGGGACCGAAAAGGGAGCGCGAGCGCGCGAGCGTCGTGGCGTGGGCGTACTCGGTCCCGCCCTCGGCGGCGAGGATGTAATACCAGCCCTCTCGCTTGTAGAGATGGGGGCCCTCGACCATGCCGAGCTCGGACCCCTTGAATATCTTGCGGATCGGCCCGGCCAGCCGCCTCTCGGAGGGCAGGTACTCCTGCGCGAGGATGCCGGAGAACTGCTTGGGACCAGTCAGGCGGTAGTCCCATTCCATATTGACGAACCACTTTCGCCCGTCCTCGTCGTGGAAGAGCGAGGGATCGAAGCCCGAGCAGTTCAAGAAGACCGGGTCGGACCAAGGGCCTTCGATCGAAGGAGCGGTCGTCAGGTAGTTCGGCGTATCCTTCCACGGCCCGTGCCAGGTCCGCACGTTCGTGTAGATCAGCCAGAAGAGGCCGTCGCTATAGGAGAGGCAAGGCGCCCAGATCCCGCAGGAGGGCGGTGCGCCGTCCATGTCCAGGAGCCGCTTCTCCGATAAGGGCGAGGGAACCCGGTCCCAGGTTACGAGGTCCTTGGAACGGTGTATCTCCACGCCGGGATACCATTCGAAGGTCGAGTTGGCGATGAAGTACTCGTCCCCGACGCGGAGAATGGAAGGATCGGGATGGAAACCGGGAAGTACCGGATTAGCGACGCGCAACATGTGTGGCCTCCGCCTTGAATCTAGTGCGAGGCGCGCCTCAGTTTCAACCAAGGACGCATAGCCGCTCGGCACTAGGCGAAAAACCCTATGCGCGATATCCGAAACGACCGAGGGGGGGGCGATTAAGCGGCGCGCCCCGGCTCGCGAAAAGCCGATACTGATGGAAAGAACCCTCGATCCATGATAGAATCGTTACGAGATGAACGGGAAAACGCGTAACCTGATCGCGCTTGCCGCGGCGGTTTTAATATTTTCCTTGGCGAGTTGCGAACCCACTCTGGATTACTTAGGCTATGCAAAGGCCGCGAATCCGACCATTTCCTTCTCTCCTTCATCCCTTCAGATTGAAGTCGGGGAACAGAAGGAAGTACAAGCCCGCCTATCGCCCGATACGGACGAGTCGCTGTCGTGGGTCTCAACCGATGCTGATATAGCTTCTTGCTATTACAGTTCGGGCTATGACCTAAAAGTAATAATACGAGGCTCTCGTGCGGGATCGACGACAATTTCCGCGACTACTGGCTACAGCAATAAAACAGGATCATTCACAGTCACCGTCAACCCCTGACCCGGCCAAGGACTTCACTTCCCGCTCCGGTCATTGACGGCTTCGAAGAACATCTCCTTTTGGCTCGTATAGGATCGGTACTCCTTCACGGCGGACATCTCAGTGAAAAATGAAGTGATCATCGAGCAAATACCCAAGAATCCGTATTGGGCCATATCGATCTTCCACTGCTCGTACTCACCATAGTTCGAGGTCTTGGCAATTGCGACATCATCCCGACTGAAGTATATCGAAGCGCCGAGCGCGACCGCGCCGACGACCCCGAAGGCCCCTCCGATCCAGGCCTTCTTAGCCGCCTTGGCGTCGTAGCCCGATGTCGGCGACCAAAGAAGGGTACCTACGCCGTCGTCTCCCACGTAGGCCTCGCGCTTTATCAGAGGCTGTTTCCCGTCCTCCCAGGCGAAGATATCGTGGTAGCCCATAGTCATGCTCAGGGGCTCCGTGACGTCTCCGCCCCATTCGATACCGTCGATCCAGACTCTCGTCCTCGGCGTCGCCCCTATGATGGCGATCATTCCGTTCCGCCGCGCGCTCGAGACATCGATCACCGTCGGCTCCCCGTCCTCTCCGACGACGAGGGGAATCGAGACCCCGGCCAATGACTCGTCGCCATCGATCCGCAAGGACCAGGCGCCTCCCGGCAGCGCGACGGCCGCGTCGCCGGGAAAGGAGAGCTTCTCGCCCTTCTGCGTGAACTGGAGGCTCAAACCGAACTTAGCGTGAAGCCCCCGGATCTCGACCGGGAAGACCCGGCGTCCCTCCGCGCGGACAGTCGTCTCGTCCTGGGGCCTTAAGAGCTCCCGTCGCTCCGCGAAGCGGTAGCCCTCGAGCTCGAAGCGGAGCAAGCGCTCGCCGCTCATCGCGGCCGTCGCGCAAGGCGTCGTCCCGACGGGATCCCCGTCTACGAAAGCGCGCGCGCCGGCCGGTTCGGTCTCGAGGCGCAGGAGCAGCTTTCGAGCCGACAGGATCGGATCGACGACAGCCGCGCCCCCGCCCTGCTTGACCAGCCGAAGCTTCCCCGAGAACTCGCCCGCCTTCCCCCGCAGGTAGAAGTCGCTCAAGTCCTTGCGTATCGTAACGTTCAGCGGCGCGCGGCCGATCAGCACCCCGTCTATGAAGATATCGGCTCCAGGCTCCGCGTCGACGAACACCGTCGACGACACTTCGATCTCGCCCCTCTCGTTCACCGCATAGCTCGAGATCCCGCGCTCCGCGGCAAGCGCGGTAGTTCCCAAGGCGGCGTTCTTGAGGGCGATCTCCTCCGGCAGGAATTTCCTGATCCTGTCCGCGGCGATCGCGTAGTAGAGGCTGTTGCCCTCGGTAATCATCGCGGTGTTGATGCCCAGCACGGCGCCGGAGGGATCGACGAGGGGGCCGCCGGAATTACCGAAGCTTATAGCGGCAGAATGCTGGATGCCGAGCTCGGCGTCGCGGACGGCGGAGACCATTCCCTTGTTCATGGTCACCGCGACCTCGTCGAAATGATCGTTGGTATTCGCTCCCAGGGGATAGCCGAAACTATAGGCTTCCTTGCCGACCAGGAGGTTCCCGATAGCGGAATCCGCGGCGAGGGGCAGGCCCGCGACGGGAG
>CAYPHO010000014.1:0-24449 GCA_964410245.1 uncultured Treponemataceae bacterium
GTGGATCGCCTTCATGGCGACCTTGCGACCGATCACCGGGTGCTCGGCCAGGAAGACGCCGGCCGCCCATTGGACGCAGACGCCGATCAGCATCGGGAACATCGTGTCGCCCGCGCCCTTGAGCGCGGGGATTATGACCGTATTGAAGTTGCGGGCGGGCTCCAGGGCCAGGCCGATGAGGAGGGCCGCCGAGGCGTAAGCGATGATCGCCGCCTCCTTGGTGAAGAGGGGAAGGATGACGCCCTTGAGGAGGTTCAGGCCGAGGACGAGCAGGACCGAGATGGAGAAGGCCGCGGCGAACCAGCGCCAGACCCGGCGGTAGGCCTCGTCGGGCATCGAGGCCCCGACGTAATAGCCGACCTTGATCTGCCCCGCGTTGCCGATCGCGATTCCGGTCACGAAGACGTAGCGCGAGAGCGAGATGGCGATCCCGTAGGCGGCCAGGGCCTCGGTGCCCATGCGGGAGATGACGCCGACGATGAAGATCTGCGCGACGTTGTAGGACAGGTTCTCGCCGGCCGTCGGGACGCCGACCTTCAGTATCAAGGCGTAGACCCGGTTGGGGACCTTGCCCAGGTCGCGCCAGGGCAGATTGATCTCGGGCCGGGCTCGGATGCGCCAGGAGGAGAGCGCGAAGGCGAAGGCTTGCCCGGCGACGTTCGCGACGGCGACTCCCGTCATTCCCGTGACGGGAAGGCCGAAGAGGCCGTACAGGGATATCGCGTTCCCCAGGACCGTCAGGCCCAGGGCGGCGCCGTTGACCGCCATCGGATCGTAGGCGTGGCCGTAGGCCCTGAGGATGTTCGCCTGGCCCAGGTTCATCGCCATGAAGAAGGATCCCCCGCCGTAGATCGTAAGGAAGCGCACCGCCATCGCCCGCACCTCGTCCTCGAGCTCGTAGAGGCCGAGGACGGGCCGCGCCAGGAGGACGGCCGCCGAGCTGACGATGACCGAGAAGGCGACCATGATGACCAGCCCGGCCATGGCGGTCCGGCTCGCCTCCTCCCTCTTCCCCGCGCCGAGGTTCTGCGAGACGAGGATGCTGACCCCGGCCCCGACCATGAAGTAGAGGAGCTGCACGAAGAAGGCGAACTGGTTGACCGAGCTCATCGCCGCCGCGGCCTTCTCCGAGAAGCGGTTGAGCATGAGCTGGTCGACGACGAGGAGCGAGGTCCTGACCAAGTTCTCGACGATCATCGGGAAGGCGAGGACGGCGATGGGGATTTTAGTCTTGTCTTCGGTCATAGGATTATGAGTCGACTATGCACGGAAGGGCCCCGAAGGTGAAGCGGTCGTCAGCGTTGCATGAGGTTCCTAAGGGACGCGGCGGCGATATAGCCGGCGCCGAATCCGTTGTCGATGTTCACGACCGAGACGTTCGAGGCGCAGCTGTTCAGCATGGCCAGGAGGGCCGCGAGGCCCCCGAAGCTCGCGCCGTAGCCGACGCTGGTCGGGACGGCGACGACCGGCGCCTCCACGAGTCCGCCCAGGACGCTGGCCAGGGCGCCCTCCATGCCGGCGACGGCCACGACCGCCCGGGCGCCGCGGATCAGCTCGAGGCGCTCGAGGAGCCGGTGGATGCCGGCGACGCCGACGTCGGCGACGCGCTCGGCGCGGAAGCCGAAGGCCTCGATGGTCACGGCGGCCTCCTCCGCTACCGCCGCGTCCGAGGTGCCCGCGCTGACCACGGCGGCATAGGGCGCCGCAGGGTCGGGCGGCGGCGAGCGCCGCAGGACTATGGTCCCCGACAGGGAATCCATCGCGAAATCCGGCGACAGGGAGCGCGCGGCCGCGAAATGCTCCTCGCTCGCCCGGGTCGCCAGGACGTCGCGCCCTCCGGCCATCAGCTCGGCGAGGATGCCGGATACCTGCTCCGGGCTCTTGCCGGCGCAGTAGACGACTTCCGGGAAGCCCACGCGCAGCTCTCGATGCGTATCCAGGGTCGCGTAGCCCAGGCTCTTGGTCGGGAAGTCGCGGAATTCCTTTACCGCGCCATCCAGGTCGAGCCGCCCGTCCTTGAACGCGGTAAGGATCTCGGCGATCTTCTCTCGGTTCATTCCTTATCAAGCTCCTTGCGGACCGCGGCCTCTACGTCGCGGAACGCCATCCCGCGCTCCAGCGCGATCTTCCTAAGGTCCTCGTACTCGATCTTCGACTTGATCGCCCTTCCGCCCAGGTAGCCGGTCTTCACGCGGACCTCGCCCCAGCTCGTCGCGACGGTCCTCATCTCCCGATCGAGCGGCCGCTTCGCGACCTCGCGCCTGCGGACGCCGAAGGTCGTCGTCTCTCGGTAGAGAAGCTCGGTCACCGCCGCTTCGGCCTCGGGCGAGCAGAGAGCGGAAAGCGTCGCGGCAGCGCGCGATTTCTTCATGACGATAGGCGTGATCCAGGCGTCGACCGCCCCGGATTCGAGGAGCCGGTCGATGAGGTGGCCGTGGATCTCGGGGCTCATGTCGTCGACGTTGCACTCGACCAGGACCGCGGCCTCGAGGGGCGGGAGTCCGGGCGCGCCCTCCGGGACGGCATGGGGCGCGGGAGCGGCCGCGCCGCCGGGCGCTGCCGATGCCGCCGCCGGGGCCGGCGCCGGCCGCTCGCCCAGGTAAGCGCGCAGGAGGTTCGGGATCTCGGCGTCGCGATGGCCGACGCCGTAGCCTGTGCGCGTTATGCGAAATCCGACATCGCTCGAGTACTCGTCCACCGAGGCGGCCAGGATGGCCGCGCCGGTCGGCGTCGTCGTCTCCATCGCCGCCGCGCCGGACGTGACGGGGACGCCCTTGAGCAGCTCGACGACGGCGGGCGCGGGAACCGGGATTAGGCCGTGCTGGCATTTCACGAAGCCGCCCCCCAGCTCGACCGGCGAGCAGCTTATGCGGTCCGGCTTCAGGTAATCGAGGCAGATCGCCGCTCCGACGATGTCGACGATGGAATCGACCGCGCCGACCTCGTGGAAGCCGACGTACTCGACGGCGGCGTTATGCACCTTCGCCTCGGCCTCGGCGAGCTTGGCGAAGATAGCCAGGGCCCGTTCCTTGACGCCCGGGGCGAGGGCGCTGTCCCCGATCATCTTCTTGATATCCCGGTACGCGCGGTGCTCGTGGGCGGCGGCGCCGGCGGGCGCCAGGCGGGCGCCGCCCTTGGCCGCCGGGCGAAGGCCGGCCGCCCCGGGCGTGGGCCTCCCCGCGCTCTCGGGCAGGAGCTCGACGTCGGCCCTGGTGCCGTGGATGCCCATCTTCGAGCCGGGCGAGAATCTCAGGCGCCAGCCGCCCAAGCCAAGCTTCGCGAGTTCCGCTCGGATATGGTCCTCGGGAACGCCGAGGTCGACCATCGCGCCCAGGTGCATGTCGCCCGAGATGCCCGAGAAGCACTCGTAGCGGAGGATCTTCCGGGCCGCCATCATTCCTTCCTTTCCCCGAGTATCGCTCGATTAAGGCCGCCGCGCTCGTAGCCGGCCAGCTCCATGCAGGCGTACTCGAAGCCGAGCTCGCGCAGCTTCCGGGCGGCCTCGTCCATAAGCGCCTCGGAATAGAGAGCGCGCCTCTCCTCGGGGGCGATCTCGACGCGCGCGAGGCCGCCGTGGGCGCGGACGCGGACCTGCCTGAAGCCCAGGGCGCGCAGGTAGCCCTCGGCCCCCTCGATGCGCTTAAGGAGGGCGGCGTCGATGCGGTCTCCATAGGGCACGCGCGAGGCCAGGCAGGCGAGGGCGGGCTTGTCCCAGGTCGGAAGCCCCAGGAACCGCGATATCTCGCGAACCTCGTCCTTGGACAGGCCGGCGTCGCGCAGGGGACTCGCGACGCCCAGCTCCGCCAGGGCGCGCGAGCCGGGGCGATAGTCGAGCTCGTCGTCGACGTTCGAACCGTCGAGCACGGCCTCGAAGCCGCGCGCGCGGGCCGCTGCCGACATGGCCTCGAAGATGCGCTTCTTGCAGAGGTAGCAACGATCGGGCGAGTTACGCGCGACCGCTTCGTCGATATCCGCTTCCTCGATCACCAGGTGCTCGATCCCGGCCCGGAGCGCGATCGCGCGGGCCTCGGCAAGCTCGGAGGCCGGCATGAGGGGGGAGGCCAGTGTTATAGCGATCGCGCTACCGCCGAGCTCGGCCGCCGCGATCGCGCCGAGGAGGCTCGAGTCGACCCCGCCGGAGAAGGCGATCGCGGCCTTGCCCCGAGACCGCATCGCGGCGCGCAGGGAATCGAGCTTGGCAGCGAGCCCGGCGCTCAAGGGGGCCGGCGCGGCCGGCGGGTCAGTGGGCCCGGCCGATGCGGGCGCGCTCGGCGCCGCGACACTCACGTCGGGGCCGCCCGGCGCCGCCCCGCAACGCGGGCAGGGCAGGAGCGCGCGCGGCCTCTCCAGGCCGACGCGCTCCATCAAGGCCTCGTCCCCGAGGATCTCGTCCGTCGGCCCCTCGGCCTCGACCCTGCCCTCCGAGAGGACGACGACGCGGTCGCAGAGCTCCCGCGCCATGTCGATGTCGTGGGTCGCCACGATCCTCGTATGGGGGAGTCCCGCGAGGAGGCCGATGAGCCTTCGCCTCGAGCGGGCGTCGAGCGAGGAGGTCGGCTCGTCGAGTATGAGGGCCTCGGGCCCCATGGACAGCACGGTCGCTATCGCCGCGGCCCGCTTCTCGCCTCCCGAGAGCCTGAAGGGCGGCCTGTCGGCGAGATGGGCGATCCCGACGGTCGACAGGGCGTCGGAGACGCGTTGCGCGACCTCGCTCTCGGGGAGGCCCATGTTGCGGGGCCCGAAGGCGACGTCCTCGCCCACAGTGGTCATGAAGAGCTGGTCGTCCGGGTCCTGGAAGGCGAAGCCCAGCCGGCGGCGCGCGGCGGCGAGGCCGCGCCTCGCGAGCGCCTCGCCGCCGACGAGGACCTCGCCCCGCGAGGGGAAGAGTATCCCGACGAGGAGGAGGAGCAAGGTCGACTTGCCCGCCCCGTTCGGGCCGACCAGGCCGACGCACTCTCCCGGGCCCGCGGCGAAGGATACGCCGTCGAGCGCCGCCTGCCCGTCGGGATAGGCGAAGCCGAGAGAGCGCGCCTCGATCCGGACTCCGCTCAAGGCCGGCCCCCTGTCGCGAGGCTCCCGATCAGGGCGGGGATATCGATGAAGCGCGCGGCGGCGAAGAAGGCCGCCCAGGCGCCGAGATAGGCGTAATCCGCCGCCCGGAGCCGCCCGGGCCTGCCCGTGCGGTACTCGCCGTCGAAGCCCCGCAGGAGCATGGCCTCGTGGATCCTGACGCCCCGCTCGTAGGTCCTGGCCAGGAGGCGTCCCGGCAGGGAGCCCCGCGCCTCCTTCCCGATCCCGCGCCGCCCCGACGACCGAAGCTCGTGCGCGCGCACCGAGGTCCCGATCTCCTCCATGAGCAGGGACAGGTAGCGGTAGGCCAGGAGGGTCTGCAGGACGAAGACGCGCGGCAGCCTGAGCTCGCGCATCGCCTCGGCGACCCCGTCCATGCCCGTCGTCGCGATGAGGAGTATCGACGCCCAGATCGCGAGGACGGACTTGATCGCGATGGACGCGAAGACGAGCCAGCCGCCCGCGACCAGGGCGCCGCCGAACTCGACGGGAACGCGGTCGAAGATCGGGTTCAGCGCCCCGATGACGAGGACGAGGGGAGAGAGGGCCGCCAGCCTCGCGAATATCGGGGCGGCCGGCAGGTCCGAGAGAGCGAGGACCAGGATCGGGAAAAGGGCGAAGGGAGCGAGGCCCGCGACCTCGCGCGAGCCCGTCGAAGTCAGCGCGACCAGGAAGAGAAGAGTGGCTAGCAGCTTCGCGAGGGGACGAAGGGAGTGGATACGGCTGTCCCCCCGCGAAAGCGTCTCGAGGAGGCGCAGGCTCGACAGCGAGCGCGCTATCGTGCTCACGCGGCCTTGGCCTCGCCCTTGACCGGCCGTCGCTTGAAAGCGCGGATCGCGATGCCCGCCAGGGCCGCCAAGGCCAGGGTCAGGGCCCCGCCGATGATGCCCGCCGCGCTCGTGCCGCCGTCGACGGCCGGCCACGCGGCGGCCTTATCGGCAGCCGCGGCCCCGCCCTCGGCAGCGCTCGCGCCCTCGGCGGCGGCGGGCTCGGCCGCCTTGAAGCCGTAATCGGGCATGAAGGCCGTCTTCTCCTGAAGCTTCGCCGCGCTCTCGTGCAGCGCGCCCTCGGCCTCGAGCTCCGCTGTCCCCGCGACCTTTTCCATCGACCATTCCAGGCCGTCCGGATACGCCGAGGCGAACCAGGACAAAGCGCCGCCGACGAGCAGGGCGGCGGCGCCCAGGACCGCGACGATCTTGCCCGTCCTGGCTCCCGCCAAGCCCTCGCGCGAGTCCGCTCGGTCCAGGATAGCGGGCGCCGACTTCGCCACGAAGGCCACGACTGCCGCGGTCACGATTCCCTCGACCAGCCCGATCGCCAAGTGGATCGGCTGCATAAGGAGGACGAAGGTCCCGAAGGGAAGCTCGGTCTTGCCCGAGAAGAGGGTCTCGAGGACGACGCCGAAGGCGCCCATCTGCAGTCCCAGCGCCGCCGCGACGACGGCCGCGCCCGACTTGCGGGAGGCGGACGAGCCCTCGGGCGCGATCTTCTTGTAGATGAAGGGATAGGCGATGAAGCAGGTGAAGAAGCCGAGGTTGAAGACGTTGCAGCCGTAGGCGAGGATGCCGCCGTCGGCGAAGACCAGGGCCTGTATCAATAATACCGAGGCCATGGATAGGAAGCCCGCGTAGGGTCCCAGCACGATCGAGAGCAGTAGGCCGCCGCCGATGTGCCCGCTGGATCCGGTGCCGGGAATCGAGAAGTTGATCATCTGCGCGGCGAAGACGAAGGCGGCGAGCACGCCCATGAGGGGCACCTTCTTATCGTCGATGTCGCCTTTGATCTTCTTGATCGACCAGGCTGCCGTTCCCGCCGTCGCCGCCCACATCGCCCCTCCGACTAGGGGGGAGATAAGCGCGTCTGCCATGTGCATAGAGGCTCCTTATTCGGAAAGCATTAAGGAGTTCGTCTCCAGGCATCCTTCGAGGATGAATTCGCTGTGGTATTTCCGAGGCGGCGGAACGGATTCGTCCGTCCCGTGAGAATCGGGCCGCGGAGGCCGTTCTCGAGCCGGGCTTCGCGCCGGGCTCGAGCAGTATACGGAACCGCTCGAGGCCGGGTCAATCCTGAGTCAGGACTCGGCCTGTCCCAATAGCCGAACGAGTTCGGAGCAGGCATCGGCCACGAGGTCGGCGACGTTCCGCTGAGCCAGCCCGACTATCTCGAGGTGGGGTTGGGACAGGGGAAGGAGGAGCTTGCGCGCCGGGGACGACATGACCGCGCGGGCCATCTCGGCCGTGACCTCGCCCATCATGGAATCGGGCAGCGCGACGCCGATGGGGCCGAGTACGAAGTCCGCGCGGGCCAGGGTCACGCGGAAGGCGTTCTCCCCCGAGGCGCCGCGATCGGCCCCGGCGTCGACCATGCGCTGGGCGGCTACCGCGTTGGCGCCCACGGCGAGTATGGAGATTCCGGCGACGCCGTCCTTGCGGAGGCGAGCGATGATCTGGGCGCCGATGCCCCCGCCCATGCCGTCGGCTACGACTACGGTTCTCGTCATGAGGCGGGATTATAGCAGAAATGACGCTTGACGTATCATGCTACTTGCAATATATGTATCTTACACATGTCGGAAAAAACGCCGAACTTCGCTACAGAGAGCCCGATCCGGGCCTTTAGGCGGTCCCTACGCATGCTCGAGCGCGAGATCGAGCTTTCGATCGCAGCCGAGACCGAGTGCTGCGGAGTCACGGTCGCGCAATGCCGACTCCTCCTGGAGCTGGGCCTGCGCGGTCCCTCCTCCGCCTGCGACCTAGCCGAGAGCCTCGCCCTCGACCAAAGCACGCTGAGCCGGACCGCCGACGGCCTCGTTAAGGCCGGCCTCGCGACCCGGTCCGAGGATCCGGGCAACCGCCGCCGGCAGATACTGGACCTATCGCCCCGGGGCCGCGAGAAGGCGGACTTGATCGATCGGAGCTGCGACGAGCGCTACGAATCCGCCCTGGCCGCCGAGGGCCTGGGGGACGGGACCGCGGCCGCGAAGACCGTGGCTTCGCTGGCGCGGGCCCTCCGCGGGCTCAGGACCGGGCTCTCGCGCTGCCCGAGGGAGGAATGATGGAATTCGCCCCGGCGGGAAGCGCCGGCCCGATGGGCGTCGGGAGCGGCGGGAAGCGCGAGTCGGCCTTGGCCGGCTATCGCGAGCTCGATCCGAGGCCCGAGTACGTCATCGGCTACGCGCGATCCGGCTCGCGATCCATTCCGGTCGTCTCGACGAGGCTGTCGCGCGGGGACGGGATCGGCGCGCTGAAGGTCAGGTGGGGGATCGGGCGGGATCGCTACGCCGTGACGCCCGGGCTCTACGCCGCCGGCGCCCCGGGCCCCGGATCGCCCGTCCTGGTCACGGCCAACTACAAGCTCAGCTTCGACTCCCTGCGCCGCGAGCTGGGCGGCGTCGACGCATGGATACTCGTCCTCGACACCAAGGGCGTCAACGTATGGTGCGCCGCGGGCAAGGGAACCTTCGGCACGGCCGAGCTCCTGGACAAGATCGCCCGCCTGCGCCTTGGCGAGATAGTATCGCATAACGCGCTCATCCTGCCCCAGCTGGGCGCGACCGGCGTCTCGGCCCCCCAGGTCGCCCGCCTGGGGCGCTTCAAGGTCGCCTGGGGCCCGGTGCGGGCCGCCGACCTTCCCGCCTACCTGGCGGCCGGCATGAGGAAAGACGAGCGTATGCGCCGCGTCGAGTTCGCCTTGGCCGACCGCATGAGGATCGCCCCGATCGAGCTCGCCAACGCCTGGCCCTTCGCGGCGGCGGCCGCGCTCCTATCGGCCGCGGCGGCGCTCCCCCTCGGGCCGGGCTACGGCGGCCGGCTGGCCTGGACGGCCGCGGCCCTCCTGGGATCGATAGCGGTAGGCGCCCTCGCCTTCCCCGCCCTCCTGCCCTTCCTGCCGACTCGCGCCTTCTCGGTCAAGGGCGCCTTCCTGGGCGCGATCTGGTCGGCCGCCTGCGCCCTTGGCGCGGTCCTCGGGGGAGGGACGGGCTGGGCCTACGGGGCGGCCCTGGTCCTGGCCGCGACGCCTGTCGCCTCCTTCATCGCGATGAATTTCACCGGCAGCTCGACATTCACGAGCCAGGGCGGCGCCCTCTTGGAAGTCGAGCGCGGCATCGTCCCGATGATCGCCAGCGCGGCGGCGGGCCTCATCCTGGGCGGAGCCTCGCGGCTCCTCGGCTTGTAAGGAAGGACGGAATGCGAGAGCTGCGCTACCTCAAGAACGGCCAGACCCTGAAGCTGGACGAATCGGCCTGCGTCGGATGCGGCGCCTGCGTCGATGTCTGCCCGCACGGCGTCTTCGCGATCGAGGGCGGGAAGGCCCGCGTACGGGACCGGGGCCTTTGCATGGAATGCGGGGCCTGCGCCCGCAACTGCCCGGCCTCGGCGCTCGCGGTAAGCGCGGGCGTGGGCTGCGCCGCCGCTATCATCATCGGGAAGCTGACGGGAAAGGAGCCATCCTGCGACTGCGGCTCGAAGGACTCGAAAGGCTCGGCCTGCTGCGGCTAGGCCGCCCGCGACGCCGCGGGTCGGACTCCGTCGGAAATTTGATTTCCTCGGCCTATATATTACTTTTCTAATACTAGGAGGCCGACGATGAACAAAGCCGCGATCTTCATGCTGGTCGGGATGATAGCCGCCATCGAGGCCGACGCGCAGGCGAGCCTTACGCCGAGCGCCAAGGCGCCCGGGATCGACGGCTCGATCTCGGCGGGAGAATACGAGTACTCGACGACGGTCAACGGGATCAAGATAGGCGCGACGCTCGGCTCCGACGGGAAGCTCTACCTGGCGGTCGAGGCCCGGACTTCGGGCTGGGTAGGCCTGGGAACCGGCAGCCTCGCCATGATCGGCTCGCGCCTGTACATGGGGGCGATACGGGACGGGAAGCCCGCATTCTCGGAATTCATGGCCGCCGGGCACGGTACTGCGCCGGCCAAGGACGCGGTCGCGGCGTCATGGGCGCTAGGATCCTCGGGCGGCGCGACGACGCTCGAGCTCGCCCTGCCCTCGTCCGCCGCGATATCCGACGGCTCGATCAAGATCATCTTCTCGTACGCGGCCTCGCCCGATTTCCGCGTGAAGCACCGCGCGAGGGGCAGCGCCTCCTTCGCTATCAAATGAGGCCGAGGGGCGGCTATACTCGCTCGCGATGAAAGCCCTTCTCGTACAGCCGCCCCTCGTCCAGCTCAACGCTCCCTACCCGGCCATCCACTTCCTGGAAGCATTCCTCCGCTCGAGGGGAATCGAGGCCGAGGCTCGCGACCATTCGATCGAGACATACAGGCGAGTCTTCTCGAGGAGCTTCCTGCCCAGGATCTTCGAGGCGGCGCGCGGCGCTCTGGACGGCGCTCCGGACGGCGACCGCATCCAGCTCGAACGCTACCTTTCCTACGAGAAGCTCTACCTCGAGCTGATCGACGGCCTCGTCGATTACCTCGCGGGCGGGGATCCCGCCTTCGCGCATCGCCTCGCGCAGGCGGCGGAGCTCCCCCGCGGCCAGCGCGCCTCGGCCTTCCTCGAATCGAGGTCCCTGAGGATCTCCCCCGACGAGTCGCGCATCCTCGCGACCGCCATCCTGTCCGACCTCGCCGACCTCGCGTCCTTCGCCTACGATCCGAATTTCTCGACGGTCCGCTACGGGGAGCGCGTCGCGACGAGCAGGGGAAGCTTCTCCGAGGTCGAGGCGGCCCTCGGGTCGTCGCCGGTCCTGGAAGAGGCCTACGGGCCCTACCTCGAGGAGGAATGGGACAGGCTCGGGGAAGCGCCCTCGCTGCTCCTCGTCTCGATTCCCTTCCCGGGCTGCCTCCTGGGAGCCCTGGCCTGCGCCCGCTCCGCGCGCGGGGCCTTCGGCGCCGATACGCGGATCGCCTTCGGCGGCGGCTACGTCTCCACCGAGCTCCGCGGCCTGGAGGACCCCGGCATCTTCGACTACTGCGATTACCTGTCCTTCGACTCGGGCTACGGATCCCTCGCCTCGATACTGGAAGCCGAGGCCGGCGCGCCCAAGACAAGGCTCTTCAAGACTATGTACCGCGACGGGGAGGGAGTCGTCGCCGCCGCGGGCTTCCCGGAGGGCGACGAGGCCCGCGGCCGAGCGCGAGGCCGGGCGGACTGCGACGAAGCGGCTCGGCTCGGGCGCGAGGAGGCGCAGGCGGTCCGATCGATCGCCCCGGACTACGCCTCGGCCGACTTCGGCCGCTACCTGCGCGTCCTCGACTCGTCGAATCCGATGCATCGGCTCTGGTCCGACTCGCCCTGGCTGAAGTACCGCCTCGCGCATGGCTGCTACTGGGCGCGCTGCGAGTTCTGCGACACCGAGCTCGACTACGTCGCCGGCTACGCCAGGTCCGACCTGGACGCGGTATTCGCCGCCGCGGACGAGGCCTCCGCGAGGACGGGGCTCTACGGCCTCCACTTCGTCGACGAGGCGATGCCGATGGCGGCCCTGCTGGACTTCGCCGGGCGCAACAGGGAGAGGGCCGCATCGGGAAAGACGCCCTTCCATTTCTGGGGCAACGTCCGCTTCGACGCATCCTGGACGGCGGACCGCTGCGAGTACCTCGCAGCGTCGGGCCTGGTCGCCGTATCGGGCGGCGTCGAGATCGCCACGGAGCGGGGACTGGAGATGACGGACAAGGGCTTCGACCTGGCCGGGCTAACGCGATGCCTCGTCGCCATGCGCGAGTCGGGCCTGCTCGTCCATGCCTACCTGATCTACGGCTTCCCCGGCCAGGATCGCGGGAGCATCGTCGATTCGGCCGAGGTCTGCCGGCAGCTCTTCGCGTCGGGGCTGATAGACTCGGCCTTCTGGCACCGCTTCGTGCTGACCCGCCACTCTCGCATGTACCGCGAGTGGCGCGATGGCGGGCGGCCCGGGCTGGGGCCCCGGGACGAGAGTCGCCCCTTCGCCTCGAACGACCTGGCCTTCGAGGGAGAGGAAGCCTACGACGAGTACGACGGCCCCCTCGCCGCCGTCCTCGAGTCCTGGATGCGGGGATCGGCGGCGGACGAGCCCGCGGGGCGCTCGCTCGAGGAGGCGGGGCTTAGGGGCGCGTCCCGGGCCGCGTCGATCGAGCCCGGCCTGGCGGAATCGCTCATCGCGGCAGCCGAGGCCGAGGAGGGCGCCGCGAGGGCGCGGGCCGAGGGCCGGGCGCACTGGATCGCCGGCCTTCCGCTCGCCTCGGCCGATTCCCCCTCAGGCGGCCTGGCCTGGGCCTATCGCGGGGACATGGCCAGGCTCGGCCTGACGAGGGCGGCGGCCGCCGCCCTCGCCGAGGCGATCGGGCGCCTCGCCGCCGATCCCCGGGGCGCCGATTGGGCCGCCCTGCGCTCGCGCCTGGGCCTTCCCGGCGCCGCTATCGGCGTCCTGCGATCCTCGGGATTGGTCGTCGTCTGAGCGGGCCGGCCGCGCGGCGCGCGGGCCCGTTGCGGCGGCAAGCCCGGCGGTTTATGCTGTACATCGCATAGGAAAAACGGTTTGCCCAAGGAGCAGCGATGAAGCGCCGGTCCACCACCTTCAGGATCATCGTCATCGTAGGTGCAGTGCTCTACGCCATCGTCTCGGCGGCGGTACTCGATCTCGCGCGCGGCCCGGAGGTCCCGGCCTCGAGGATCCTCGCCTTAGCGGCCGTCGCGGGGGCGCTCTTCACGATCGCCTGCGCGGCGCTACTCGGACGGCTCGCGAAGGCCTACGACGCGGATTATCGCGAGCTCCAGGCGGACGCCGAAAAGAATAAGGCGGCCCTCTCGAACATGGGCGGCACCCCGCTGAAGTCCCTCGTCCTCTTCATAGGCCTGGCCACCGCGATGATCGCGGCCCTCCTGACGATAGGCGGCGCGCTCGGCCTCCGGCCGGAATGGCGGACGCCGTCGTTCCTCTTCCTCGTCTCGATCGGCATGCTCGACGCGGCCTACATCTTCGTGCTCTCGGATCGCCTGGGCACGAAGGTCCTGCTCGAGCAGCGGCTGGTAGCCTATCCGCGGGACCTGCGCGATTATCGCCAGAAGCGGAAGAACTTCATCATCCCGACCTTCATGAGCCTCATGACCTTCCTCTTCGCGGTGGGCCTGACCTCGCTATTCTCGACGCGAGGCGTGTCGCTGATAACGATCCTGACGGCGCTGGCATTCTTCTCCGTCGTGATAGCGCTGGTAAGCCTGTGGACCTCGGCGACGGCCCTCATCTACCGCTCGGTCATCGCCCAGCTCGAGCAGCTCTCCTCGGCCGAGAAGAACCTGACCCGCAGGATCTCGATAGGCTCGGTCGACGAGCTGGGAACGATCTCGGGCATGATCAACTCCTTCTGCCAGGGACTGGCCGAGAGCGTCGCCGACATCAAGATCGCGCAGGCCAAGCTTACGATGCTGGGCGACGACCTCCGCCTGAGCTCTCAAGACAGCGCCGGGGCGGTGTCCCAGATCGCCGAGAGCGTCTCGAGCGCCAGGGAGAAGGCGCTGGCGCAGGGGCAGAGCGTCTCCGAATCCTCGAGCGCCATCGAGGAGATCGCGAAGAACATCGAATCGATGGAAAGCCTCATATCGAGCCAGGCCGCGTCGGTCGCCCAGGCCTCGGCCTCGATCGAGGAGATGGTCGGCAATATCGGCTCGGTCACGTCCTCGATCGAGAAGATGGCCGGCCAGTTCGGCTCGCTTCTCGAGGCGGCGAAGAGCGGGAAGGAGGAGCAGTCGGCCGCGCGCGAGCGCGTCGAGCTCATCTCGGAGCGCTCCGAGGCCCTGATGGAGGCGAACAAGGTAATCGCGAACATCTCGTCCCGCACGAACCTCCTGGCCATGAACGCGGCGATCGAGGCCGCCCACGCCGGCGAGGCGGGCAGGGGCTTCTCGGTGGTCGCCGACGAGATCCGGCACCTCGCCGAGACTTCCGCCGCGCAGTCCAAGAGGATCCGCGACGAGCTGGGCCAGGTCAGGCAGGCGATCGAGGAGGTCGTCGCGTCCTCGAAATCCTCGGAGGCCTCGTTCGCGGACGTGGCCGAGAAGATCGGCGAGACCGACGCCCTCGTCCGCGAGGTCCACCAGGCAATGCTGGAGCAGAAGGAAGGCTCGACCCAGATCCTCGAGGCGCTCAAGTCCATGAACGAGGTCACGGCCGAGGTCCGGCTGGGCTCGCGCGAGATGAGCGCGGGCAACCGGACGGTGCTCGAGGAGATCTCGCGCCTGCGCGAGGCGACCGCGGGCATCCAGGCGAGCATGGAGGAGATGTCTACCGGCACGGACAGCGTCGGCTCCTGCGCCAAGCGCCTATCCGGGGCCGCCGAGGGAACGACCGATACGATCAAGCGGATGGAAGAGGCGGTAGGCTGCTTTAAGACCGCATGATCGCCCGAGCGAGGCTCACTCGGAGGCGGCGTCCTCCGCGGCCCTCGACGGCGCCTCGGTCCTGGAGGCCCGGGACAGGATGTCGGCGATCTTCTTCAAGGTCGCCTGCGGTATGAGGTCGATCCTGTCCTCGAGGTCGGCGACGAGATCCTCGAGCCTGGCCACCTCGTCGGAGGAGTCTTCCAGCTTATCGACGGCGGCCGTCAGCCTGGCCACCGTCGCCTCGAGCTCGGCGACCTTCGCCTTCAGCGCCTCGTTCTCCTGATCGGTTCGGGCCGACTTCTCGTCGACCGACGCGACCGTGGCGACGCCTAGGGTCTTCCAGAAGCTAGCGCAGCCGGAAAACGCCAAAACGGCCGCCGCGGCGGCCAGTACTACGACCTTCCTCAATCCCGTCCCCCTTTTCGGATATACCGATATACACAACACGCCGCGGGCGGCGGCGCGCCACCGCGCCGCCGCTTACAGCGACTCAAGGTAGCCGACGACCTCCCGGACGCTCTCTTCCGGGGTCGAGGCGCCGGCCGTCACACCGACCGACTCCAGGCCGGCCAGGTCGAAGGCGGCCAGCTCCCCGGCGCTCTCGACCTGGATGGTCCTGACTACCGAGCCGCAGAGCTCGGCGAGGCGCTTCGTGTTCGACGAGTTCTTCCCGCCGATGACGATCATCGCCTGGACCTTCGCGGCGACCTCGAGCGCCGAGCCCTGCCTATCCCGCGTCGAGCGGCAGATGGTGTTGCAGACCGTGACCCGCTTGCAATGCCGCACGAATTCGGCCGCGACGGACACGAAGGTCTCCTCGGCCATGGTGGTCTGGGACAGCAGGACGATGTTGCCCTTCGGCCAGGCGAAATCGAGCGGGCTGAAGCGCTCGTGGTCGATAACCGTCACGTGAGGCGCGTAATCGGCGGTCGCCGCGATGACCTCGGGATGCTCGGGCTCTCCCAAGAGGAAAATGCTCGACCCCGCTTCGATCTCCTTCTTGATGATCCGGGATATGAGCCTGACGTAGGGGCAGGTAGCGTCGATGATCTCATAGCCCTTCTCCCGCGCCTCCTCTATCACGGAGGACGGCAGCCCGTGGGCCCTGACGACGCCCACTCCGGCGTCGATGTCCCATACCGAGGAGACGGTCCTCACGCCCATGCCCTCGTAACGATGGATCACCTGGGAGTTGTGGATTATTTCGCCTATCGCGAACACGGGCTTGCCGGGATGCTCGGCGATGACCTTGTCGAGCTGGGCCAGGGCGCGCTTCACTCCGTTGCAGAAGCCGTATTCCCGCGCCAGTAGGACCTTCATGAGCATATCCTAGCCGAAAAGCGCGATCCTGAGAACGCCGAAGAAGGCGAGCTGCGCGGCCGCCAGGATCAGCGGGGCGCGGCGGGCGGGCTTCAGTCCCAGCGCCGAGTAGGCCGCGGAGCTGGCCAGGGCGATCAGGAACCAGGCGGCGTAGTTCCTCATGGGTATGGCGCCGCCCTCCCAGGCCCAGTACCCCAGGCCGAGGGCGGCGGGCTCCATGACCCAGTCGAAGGCCGTCGCGGCCGCCGCCGCGAGGACGGGGCCGTAGATCCGCCCGCCGGGCATCCGGGTAAAGGCGCCGGCGAAGGCCAGGATGATCATGACCCAGTTGAAGCCGATGACCGGCGGGACGCCGAGGACGTGGGCGCCGAGGGCGAGGCCGTATTCGTAGGCGCCGAAGACCTTGCCGGTCGCGACGCCGATCGCCTCGAGCGCGAAGGTGACGAGGTAGGACAGGAGCGCCCAGGCGATGAAGGCCGATCGCCGATCGCGCGGCAGGGCCAGGAGCAGGGCGGCCGCCCCGGTCGCGAAGAGGAACCAGGGCGTCGAGGCGACCATGAGCCCGCGAGTCGCGGGCCAGATATGGGACAGGATTCCCACGAGATAGAGGCCGCCGATAAGGATCGCGAAGGCGACATCCGGCCGTTCCATGGCCGCGCGAGCCGCGCGCCGAATCGCATCTTTCATTCCGCGCCTCCCGCTCCGGCCGGGGCCGATAGTCAAGCGCTCCGCGCGCCGATGAAGCGAAGGAGGGCGTCCAGGTTCTCCTTCGCCGCTGCCGGGATCTCGAGGCCCTCGATGATGCGGGCCGAGCGGGCTTCCAGCTCTTTCATGCGGGACCGAAGCTCGGCGCGGGCGCCGCTATCCTCGACGAGGGCGCGCAGCTCGGCGACCTGGGCATCGTCCGCCTCTGGATTTCCCAGGATGGCGGAGAAGCGCGCGCGCGCGCCGGCGTCGAGCCGCGCGTAGGCCAAGGCGGCGATCAGCGTCTTCTTCCCCTCGCGTACGTCGGAGCCGATAGGCTTGCCCAGGCTCGCCTCCGAGCCGAAGAGGCCCAGCTCGTCGTCGCGCATCTGGAAGGCGACGCCCAGGGACTCGCCCAGGCGCTCCAGAGCGGATATCAGCTCGGGACGCGCGCCGCCGAGCATGGCGCCGCAGGCGAGCGGGAGGGAGAAGGAATAACGCCCCGTCTTCCAAGTATACAGGGTCATGATGTCGGCTTCCGGCGGAATATCCGGGAAGGTCCCGTAATCGACGTCCCTCATCTGGGCGAGGCCGACGGCGTAGACCTCGCGGCTGCAGTAGGCCGCGAGCCCGGGCGGGAGGCCCTCCGACATGAGGAGCCTGAAGGCCAGGAAGAAGGCGCAATCTCCGGCGCACAGGCCCATGGACTCGCCGTAGTGGTAGGCGTCCTCGAGGGCGCGCGCGTCGCCCTCCTCCTTGTATTGCCAAAAGACCGAGCTCATGCCCCGCCTCAGCCTGTCGCGATCCATGATATCGTCGTGGATGAGGAAGGCCGACTGGAGGAGCTCCATGGCCGCGCCGACGACGAGGGCCTCGCTGCCGGGCCGGCTCCCGGCAGCCTCCTGTCCCAGGAATACCAATCCGCCCCTGATCAGCTTGCCCCCGCACGCGAAGGCCGAGAGGCGGCGGGGAACGTCGCGTCCCCAGGGCTCGAGGAAGGCGAATTCCTCCGCGTCCGCGGCGAGGCGCGATTCGAGGAAGGCGCGGAGCTCGGAAGCCCGGCCGCCGAAGTATTCCATGCCCATGCGGTCTCCTTAGGCGGCGGCCCGGGGCCGGCGATATCGCAACGCCCTGAAGGCGTTCAAGACGAGCTCGGCCAGGATCCTCGCCTTCGAGGGCTTCACCTTCCGATCATATACGATAAACGGATCGCGATGGATCGCCGAGGCCGTCCAATTGTACATGCGGGATGCCGTCATGACGGGGACTCGGGAACGCCAGGGTATGTATCCGAAGCCCGATTCGGCCTGGGCCTGCCATCCGAGGTACAGCTCGGCCTGAGCGCGCATGAAGGCGATGAAGGCCTCGCCGTTCGCGCGGGCGGTCTCTTCGCTCAGGTCGGCCAGGCCCGAGCCGGCGAGGGGCAGGTAGGTCCTGCCCAGGCCGTTGTCCTCGGCTATATCGCGGATGAAGTTGATGTACTGCATCGAGCGGCCCAGCGCCGCCGCGGACGCGCGCGCCTCGGGAGGCAGGCCCATGACGGCGGCCATGAAGAGCCCGATCACCTCCGCCGAGCCGTAGATATAGCCGAGGGTCTCGTCCAGCGTCTCGTAGCGCGACTTCGAGAGATCGGCTTCCATCGAATCCAAGAAGGCGTCGGTCCAGGCTTCCTCGAAGGCCCTGCGGCGGGAAACGTCCAGGAAGGAGTCGATGATCGGATCCCCGGTCAGTCCGCCCTTCGCGCGGGCCTCCTCGTAGCGGCGCCGGAAATCGTAGAAGCCCTTCGCGTCCTGGGGAACGGCGTCGACGAAGTCGTCGGCCGCGCGGACGAATCCGTAGAGGAGGAAGACGTCGCGGCGCACCTCATAGGGGAAGAATACCGAGGAATTGAAGTAGGTCTTCGAGCCCCGCCTGAAGGCTTCAACGACCAGGGGATGGACGCCCCTCACGCGGATCTCTCGCCCTTCGCGCCCGAGGCCAGGCTGTCGGCGTGGCGAACAGCTTCTTTCGCCCTACCCCGGGCGGCGAGGTCGGTTCCCAGGGCCGCATCTACGGCCAGGCGGGAAGCGATGAGGGTCATGGGCACGCCTACGCCGGGATGGGGATACTGTCCCGTATAGAATAGGTTCTTCAGTTTGCGCGATCGCGTGGCGGGCCGGAAGATGGCGGTCTGGCCGAGGGTGTGGGCGAGCCCCAGCGCCGTTCCCTTGAAGGCGTTGTAGTCCGCCGAGAAATTCCCTTGGCTGTATACGCGCTTCACTATGATCCTGTCCTTGATCGAGATGCCGGTCTTCTCCTCGACGTGGCGGATCACCTTCTCCGCGTACTCCTCGCGGAAAGCGCCGCCGTCGGCCAGGCCGGGAGCGGCGGGCACCAGGACGAAGAGATTCTCCATGCCGGCCGGGGCGACGGAAGGATCGGTCTTGGAGGGACAGGATAGGTAGAAGCAGGGATCATCGGGCCAGGCGGGCCTATCGAAGATCATCCCGAAGTGCCTCGACCAGTCTTCCTGGAAGTACAGATTGTGGTGGGCGAGCTGGGGCACGCGTCCGTCGATGCCCAGGTAGAGGATGAACATCGAGGGGGCAAGGACGCGCTTGTTCCACCAGCGCTCGGAATACGAGGAAAGATCGGGCGTCAGGAGCTCGCGGTCGGCATGCCGGTAGTCGGCGTTGTTGACGACGATGTCGGCCTCGATCTCGCCCATGGCGGTCTTGACCGCGGCGATCCTCTTGCCCTCGAACCTGTAGCCCGTCGCGGGGCGATCGTAAGCCAGCTTCACGCACTGCTCGACGCAAAGCTTTTCCAGCGCCTTCACGATCGAACCGAGTCCCCCGTCGGGATACCAGACGCCGAGGGTAAGGTCGACGTGCGACATGATGGAATAGAGGGCGGGGGCGTTGTCCGGGCTCGCCCCCAGGAAGACCATTGCGTACTCGAGGATCTGGCGGGCCCGCCGGTCGGCGAAGAAGCGCCGAACGAAGCGATCCAGGCTGGAGAAGATATCCAGCTTCAGTCCCTGCGCGGCGATCTTCTTGTTGAAGAACTGGGGGAGGCGCCGGTACTCCCGATAGAGGAAGTCCGTCATCGCGGTGTCATATTTGTATCGGGCCGAGTCGAGATACTCGCCGAGCCGCTTTCCCGCGCCCGTCTCGAAGCTCTCGAAGAGCCGCTTAGTCTCCTCTATATCGGGCGTCACGTCGACATAGTCGCCCTTTCCCAGGAAAACGCGGTAGTAGGGATCGACGCGGACGAGCCTGTAGTAATCCTCGCGCTTCTTGCCGAAGAGCTCGAAGAAGTCGTCGAAGACCTCGGGCATGAGGTACCAGGACGGGCCCATGTCGAAAACGAAGCCGTCCTTCCTCCATACCCTGGCGCGGCCCCCGGGCCCCTCGTTCTTCTCGACCACGGTCACGTCGAGGCCCTCGCGCGCCAAGAGGGCGGCCGCCGACAGGCCGCCGAAGCCCGCCCCGACGACGACGGCCCTTCGATTCATCGCGCTTTCCTAAGCAGCCGGATCGCGGGAGCGACGAACACCAGGCTCATGACGGCGACGACCGCGATGTCGACGACGGAGCGGCCTTCCTTCCTCGTCGCCGCGTCGAGGACGAAGAATAGGATCAGGCTGAACTCGAGGGCAGCCCCGCTCGTCATGATCCCGGTCAAGGCCGGCACCCTCTTGTCCGCGTTGACGATCGCGACGCCGGTTAGGACGAGCCACAGCGCGGCCAGGACCAGGTCGGCGATCGAGGTAATGCGCTCGCCCGCGTCGGGGAGCTCGGCGAGGAGGACGCCCATCCCCCTGACTATGAACAGGACGCAGAATACGGCCGATATCGCGATATACGCGAGATGCTCCAGCTTGATCGGCGCCTTCTCATTGACCAGGACTTCCTCGATCTTCAGGGCGTCGGCTATCCCGTACGCCGACGCGGCCGCGACCGCGATCGGAGCCAGGGAGAGGGGAGAGAGCCCGTAGATGTGGACGAGGGGGATAGCGAGGTAGACGAGGGCGGCATCGACGCCGATGAAGAGGCCGCGAGGCGGCTTCGCCAGGATGACGATGAGGAGGAAGACGGCCGCCGAGGCGATATTGACGATGTCGTTGGCGAAGAAGAGGGCGCTCGCGCCCTCGTCCGGATACATCCGATCCCTGAGCAGCAGGTTCAGGGCCGACAGGACGATAATCGCCAGGCTGGATAAACCGGATACGATCTTTGCCTTGCGCATGAGCCGCTCCTCCTCGCTCGCCGCCTGCGGCGCGCCGTTTTCATTATATATCGAGGCTCGGGCGGAAGCGACGGGATACTCGTCACGAGGTGAAGAACAGCAGGTACTCGCGGAAATCGGCCTCCATGTGCGCGAGGTCGTGTCCTCCGTCGAAGGCGTGGAACTCGGACCGGACGCCCCTCGACCTAAGGCATTCGTCCAGGGAACGCAATCCCTCGAAGAAGGGATCTCCGCGGGCGCCGGCGTCGAGATACACCCGGAGTCCCGAGAGATCCTTCGCGGCGGCCGGCGCCTCGAGGCCGGGATAGAGCCAGGACTCGAGCCGATCGCCGGTAAAATCGCTCACGGGGACCGCGGCGCTGAATCCGCCCGCCCTGCCGAAGAGCTCCGGGTGGCAGAACGCGATCCGCAGGGCTATCGCGCCGCCCATGGAGAAGCCGCCGATGCTCCGGCCCTCGGCGCTCGGGTCCGTATCGAATCGAGCGTCGATATACGGGATCAGTTCCTCGCAGAGGAACCTGTCCATGTTCCGCTCCCCGAAGCCGCCGTCCTCGCCCATGCTTTCCCGGACTTCCTTGATCGAGTCGTTCCTGGTATAGGGGAAGACCATGACGAGGCCCTTTACTTCTCCGGCGGCCGCGAGAGCGTCGGCCTTGGCGGGGGCGCCGACGGCGTCGATCCACATCATCTCGCTCCCGCCGCTGCCGTGGAGGCCGTACCAGACGGGATAGCGCTCTCCCCCGCCGTAGCCTTCCGGGAGGCAGACCATGAAGGGCATAGGCCTCTTCGTAAACGCGCTGTCGATGCTCAGCCTGAGGATCCTGGCCTGGGCTCCCGCGCCCAGGGAGCAGCCGAGGGCGAGCGAGATCCCGAGCATGCGGGCCGCCCTCCGGGGAATCGCCGTCATCGCACGCCTCCCTTACATGGAATCCGCGCTGGTCCTGCGTTCCTTGTGCTTCAGCAGGAGCTTCCTCGCCTTGGGATAATCCTTCTCGTCGACCGAGATCGAATGCCGATTCGAGCCCTTCGCTTCAGCGACGTAGGGAATTTCATGCGCGTCCAGCGTAACGCGGAATTTATCCAGCTTTTCCTCGCTGGCGAAGGTCCACAGCTCTCTCATCGCGCCTCCGATCCGCCCGAGGCGGCCCCGACAAAACAAAGCAAAACCATAGGCTAATAATACAAGAAAAGACTTCACTTATGCAGGAGCCGCCCTTCGCTCGTCCTTCGACTCCTGTACCGCCCTATAACGATTCGAGCCGCCCGCCGGCGGCTCGAATCTCTTGATGGGCGGTGCAGGAGTCGCCCTTCGCTCGCCGCCTTCCTGGCGACTCGCTCCGGGCCGGGGCGCTCGCTGGCGGACGGCATCCTGCCGTCCTTCCGCGCCTCAGGCGCGCGCTCGCGCCCTTCGACTCCTGCGCCGCTCGCTAATGAAAGAACCCGTCCTATCGGACGGGTTCTCTAGATTGGGCGGTGCAGGAGTCGAACCTGCGACCCCCAGCGTGTCATACTGGTGCTCTAGCCAACTGAGCTAACCGCCCATTAGGAACGCGCCCGCGGAAAGGCGGGCGGGACACTCGAAGCAGGAACGTTTATACCAGCGCGACGGGCCGGGTGTCAAGGACGCGGGGCTGTCGGGCCGCCCGCCCTAGCCCCTTTCGCGCACGGCCACGTTGATCTCGATCTTGCCGTGACCGGTCTCCATGGGGACGATGAGGGCCTCGACGTCGGAATTCGAGACTTCCATATTGTCGCCGGTGAAGATGGCGGGCGGCGTCAGGTCGAAGCGGAAGCCCAGGTCGTGGAGCTTGGTGACCGCCTGCGCGGTGATCATGTTCGCGAGCTCGGTTATCGTCGCCTTGACCAGGTCGTCGAGCTGTGAAAGCTGCTCCTGGTTCATGGCCGATGCGATCTTCAGGGCGGTCGCCTTGTCCATGTCGAAGAGGACGCGGCCCTCGACGTCGCCGGCGAGGCCGACGATGGCCGCCACGCCCATGACCGGCATCGACGTCGACTTGAGGTAGAGCTCCCCGCGCTTGACGTCGGACTGGAGGACCTCGCGCAGTACGTTGAACGCCGCCTCGACGAAGGGATTGATGTACTCGACTCTCATAGCGCTCTCCTCGATCGGGCCGCTCGGGGCGGCTCGGAAATCCTATTCCTTACGGTAGGCCTTGACGGCCCCCGAGCCGACGGCCGCCCAGGATTCGCCCAGCTCCTCGTTGGCCCCGCAGAGGACGACCCCGCCCGGCTTCAGCTTCTCGGTGAAATCGCTCAAGAGCCGCTTCTGGTCGACCGGCGAGACGAAGGACAGCATGTCGCGGCAGAGCACGAGATCTATCGACGGCAGGGTGTTCGCGTTCAGGACGTCGTGGAACTCGAAGAAGATCGAGTCGCGTACGGCCTGCGCGAACACGAGTCCGTTGCGGCCCTTCGACATGAAGGGCAGGCAGTACTCGGGCACGGCGCCCTCGAAGGCCATGTTGGGCGCCATGGAGATGGCCAGCAGGTCCGAGTCGTTGGCCCAGATCTTTATGCGCGCCTCGGGATACTTCCGCTTCATGACGCAGGCGAAGGACCAGGTCTCGTAGCCCTTGCCGCATCCGGGATTCCATACGTTGATATTCTTCGACTCGATCGGCGGCAGGGAG
This sequence comes from uncultured Treponemataceae bacterium, assembly GCA_964410245.1. GTDB lineage: Bacteria > Spirochaetota > Spirochaetia > Treponematales > Rectinemataceae > CAZXXZ01. The sequence goes on from CAYPHO010000014.1 coordinate 23,267, forward strand.
GCCTCGATCGCGGCGGCGTAATCGTCGTCCCAGAGCCGGCCCGAGCAGGGCGAGAAGAAGCCCTCGAGGAACTCGTCGGCCTCCGCGGCCTCGCGCAGCTGGAGCTCCTCGCCCTTGCGCATCGCCTTCCACTCGGCGAAGCGCGAGGAGAACCAGCTCTCGTTAATCGGCGTCACGTGGAAGGACTTGAAGGCGGCCAGCGTCTCGCGCACGAAGGACGCGGATATGTCCGCGCCGGCGGAAGGCTTCGCGGGCGCGGCCTCGACGGCCCTTTCCCCGGCCTCGAGGCGCGGCGAGGGCCGGGCGGCTTCCTCGGCCGAGGATTCCCCGGCGCGCTCGCCGGAAAAGATCCTCTCGACGTCGAGGATGATGTAGAGCTTCCCCGAGCTCTCCACGATCCCCTTTATGTACTTGACGTTGATGTCGCCGAAAATGGGATGGGGCGGCTGGATCGACGAGGTCGAGATGCCGACGACCTTGTCGATCGCGTCGACGATGATGCCGAAGACGTGGTCCCCCACCCGGACGATGATGAGGCTCTCTAGGGCCTCGTCCTGCTTCCGCTCCGCGGGCAGGTGGAAGAATATCCGCATGTCGATGACCGGTATGATCTCGCCGCGGAGGTTGTAGACGCCCCGGACGAAGGGCGCGGCGTTCGGCACGTAGGTGAAGCGCCCCGCCTTGGCGATCTCCTTCACGCTCATGATGTCGATGCCGTATTCCTTCCCCGCCAGGGAGAAGCTGATCATCTTGAAGTCGACCTTCTCGGCCTTCTTGGCCTGCTCGGAAGCAGCTTCCGCCTCGGCCGTCCTCTCTATCTGCTGCGCCGTCATTCGCCGCTCCCGCCGACCTATCGGATCGTCGCCTCGAGGCGCCTGCGCTCCTCGAGCTCGCGCTTCAAGCCGAGCTCCAGGAGCTGGCTGACGTCGATGATGAGGCATACCGAGCCGTCGCCGAGGATGGAGGCCCCGGCGATGCCCGGCGACTGCGTGTACTGGTCGCGCAGCGGCTTGATGACCACGTCCTCCTCGCCGATGAGGGAGTCCACCATGAGGCCGACCCGCTTGTCGGAAGTGCCTACGATGACGACGAAGCTATACTCTCGCTGATGGTCCTCGCTCGTCTGGATCCGGAACAGGCGGTTGAGCCTCAGGAGGGCGATGACGTCGTTCCGGATATTGAA
>CAYPHO010000015.1:0-23429 GCA_964410245.1 uncultured Treponemataceae bacterium
CGGGAACGCCGACGTCCTCCACTTCATCGACTCCATCGTCTCAGAGAACCTCCTTCCGGGCTCCCGGGTAGACGGGATCGACAACCTGTACGAGCTCATGGAGTACGCGAAGGCGGGCGAGCCCTGCCTCCTGCTGCTCGAGCACTACTCCAACTTCGACCTGCCGGCCTTCCACTACCTCTTAAGGCAGCAGGGCGAGCGCGGCCGCGCCGTGGCCGACGCCTTGGTCGCCATTGCCGGCATCAAGCTCAACGAGACCAATCCCGTCGTGCTAGCCTTCACCGAGGCCTATACCCGACTGGTCATCTACCCCAGCCGCTCGATCGAGATCATCAAGGAGAAGTACAAGGATCCCACGAAGGAGCTCATAGCCGAGCTGATGCGCAGCGCCTCGATAAACCGCGCCGCCATGCACGAGCTCGCGGCCCTCAAGAAGCAGGGTAAGCTCGTCCTGGTCTTCCCCTCCGGCACCAGGTTCCGTCCCTGGGATCCCAGCACGAAGAAGGGCGTCAGGGAGATCGACTCCTACATCAAGTCATTCTCGAAGATGTGCCTGGTCGCGATCAACGGCAATATCCTCAGGTTCAGCGCGAACAACGGCTCCATGGTCGACGACCTCGTCTGCCAGGACCGCGTCGTCTACACGGCGGGCCCGATCGTCGACTGCTCGGATTTCCGCGAGAGGGTTAAGCACGAGCACCGCCTTCGCGACGACAAGAAGCAGGCGATCGTCGACGAGATCATGGCCCAGCTCGACCGCATCCACGAGGCGGCCGAGAAGAACCGCCTCGCCGACTGAGCGTCGCCTTTCCCCGGCGTCAGTACGCCGAGTAGGGAATCACTTCCAGCGTCATGATCCTCGCCCTCGCCCGGACGACGTAATAGCCGTCCACGAGCGACAGCGGGGGCAGCCTCTCGAAGGCGATCCTTCCCCTGACCAGGCGCGGCTTGTTCGGGACGATATCGCGCAGGTAGGCGCGGGCGGCCTCGCGCAGGGCCTCGCGGTAGGCGGTCGCCCGGGCCTCGACCCCGCCGAAGATATCGGCCTTCCCTAGTCCCTGGGCGCCCTTCCAGGGATCGAGGAGATAGGAGCCCATCAGCCTCGCCTGGGCCTCGTCGGGCCGGAACTCGACGAAGGCGCGCAGCTCGTAGCCGGACTTCGAGCGCGCGGCCCCGGCCGGCGTCAGCGACTCGGGCCCGATCGAGCCCAGGCTCTCGAGCTCGAAGCGCTCCTCGAGGCCCCTCGCCTTGTCGTAGGGAGTATACGAGAACTCGAAGCCGTACACCGTCCCCGAAAAGGCCCAGGCGGCCTCGGCCAGGAGGCGCCTGCCGGCTTCCTCGGGCGGGACGGGCCAGGGGTCCCCCGCCTTGGCCACGGGCTCGAGATCGGCCCAGAACTCGCCCCTCAGCACGCCTCCGGAAATCTGGGCGGGCGCCGGAAGCCCGGATGCGGGGATCAGGAGAGCCGCGAGGAGCGCGAGCCGAGCCGGCTGGGGGCGGCCCACGCTCAGCGCCCGGCGAAGAAGCGCTTCGCGGGATTCACGCCGAAGCGCGCGAGGAAGTAGAGCCAGCCGAAGCCGAAGCCGGCGAGATGGGTCAGGTGGGCGACGCCGTCGGCGCGGCCGAGGACCTCGGAGGCGAGCTCGATGGCCGCGTAGCCCAGGACGAGTATGGGCGCCCTGACCGGGATGATCCCCCAGATGAGTATCTGGGCCCGGGGCTGGAGGGTGGCGAAGGCCAGGAGGACGGCGAAGACGGCGCCCGAGGCGCCGATCAGCGCGGTGTTCATCCCCGCGAAGGCGTAGACGGCGAGCGAGAAGAGGCCGGCGAGGAAGCCGGTAAGGAGATAGTAAAGGAGGAATTCCTTGGTCCCGATCTCCTTCTCCACCGCGGTCCCGAAGAAGAGCAGGCCGAGCATGTTGACCAGGAGGTGCGAGAGGCCCTGGTGGGCGAACATGTAGGTAATGGGCTGCCAGATCGCGCCCTGGAGCACCGAGAGGGGAATCGCCCCGTCGTAGGAAGAGAAGGGCCTCAGGGCGAGGTAGTCGGCCGCCCCGGGGCTGTAGCGAGACCCGGGAAAAAGGTACTCGATCGCGAATACGAGGACGTTGAGGGCGATGATCCAAATCGCCGCGTTTCCGAAGCCGTACCTGAAGGGACGCCGAATCAAGGAATTGCGATCCATGATATCATACTGTACGGAATTCACCGGCCCCCGGCAAGCGCCGCCGCTCGCGAGGGACCGGAGGGGAGGGAACAGCACGAAGCCTGCGAGCGTCGCGCCGAACTGCCTCAAGTGCGTCCACTTCCGGATAACCTGGGAGCCCTCCCACCCTCGGGCCTGCCTCCTGTACGGCATCAAGGGTCCTGACCTGCCCTCGCGGGAGGTTTTCGCGGCGACCGGTCGGCACTGCTTCTCCTTCGAGCTGAAGGGCGGCCTTAAGTAGGGCCTCCTCTGGCGCATCTTCGTATTCTCTTTCGGTATCGGATATTCCGGAAAAGGTATTGGCTCCGCCGCACTGCCGCGGGTTACTTTTACAATCTTGACTCCACGCGCAATGCGCGATACTTGACGCTACGGAGGGCATTTGAGCGCACGATTCGACGCTTCGGACAGGCTCGGGCTCCTGCGCCCCGCCATCGACGCCCACTCTCTCGGCATCGCCTCGATACTACGCCTGGTCTCGAGCTGCGGACTGTCGGCCCGCGCGGCCGGCGAGGAAGAGCGCAGGGCGGCGGACGACCCTTCCCTTCCCGGCAACGCGCGGGTTATCCGCGACTGGATCGCTCGCGAGGGGATCACCGCCCTCGGATTCAGCTACCGGCTCGATCCCGAGGACGGGGCGCGGCTCTTCGGGAAGCTCGTCGATGCGCTCCGCGCGATGCGCCTCATGGGCGATCAAGGAGGCCGGATCCGCGCCCTGTACTTCGCCGGGCTGCCGGCGGCCTGCGACGCGGCCGAGCGCGAGGTCCCCGGCGTGGACGGCCTCTTCCGCGGGGACGAGACCGACGCCGAGTGCCTCGACCTGCTCGGCATCCCGCGCTCCCGCCTTCCCGCCGAGGCCGCGGCCGGCGCCCTCTACGACGAGGCGCGCCTGGCCTTCGGCCGGGAGCTCGTCGCGAGGGGGGACTACGAGGCAGAGCGGCCGGTAGACCGTTCCTCCTGCCCGCTCTACGGCCGGCGGGGCGACCGCCTGGCTTCCCGCGTCGAGGACGGGAAGGCGCGCGGGCTGCCCCCCCTCCTCCGCGCCCACGTCGGCCCCTACCTGCCCGACAGGAAGGCCGCGGTCGGGCTCTTCCTCGACTGGACGGCCCGAATCGCGGCCTCGGGCATGCTCGACGTTCTGTCGATCGGCAGCTCCCAGCTCAGCCAGTCGGCCTTCGGCGAGGAATGGGGCGAGGCCCCGAACGGGGGCGGCGTTCCCCTGAACTCCCCCGAGGAGTACGAGGCCGTCTGGAAGGCGGCCCGTCCCATGCTCGTCCGGACCTACGCGGGAACCAAGGGCATCCTGGGCCTGGCCCGCATGTACGAGGAGCGCATCGACATCGCCTGGCACGCCCTCTCACTCTGGTGGTTCAGCCGCCTGGACGGCCGGGGGCCGAACGCCGTGCTCGACAACCTGCGCGAGCACTTCGAGGTCATCCGCTACGCCGCCGCGACGGGCAAGCCCTTCGAGCCCAACGTGCCGCATCACTTCGCCTTCCGCGGCGCTGACGACGTCACCTACGTAGTGTCCGGCTACCTGGCGGCGGCCGCGGCCAAGGCCGCGGGCGTCCGCGACCTGGTGCTCCAAATCATGCTGAACACGCCCAAGTCGACCCTGGGCCTCAACGACCTGGCCAAGGCGAGGGCCCTGCTCGCGATGGTCCGCGGCCTCGAGGGCCCCGGCTTCCGCGTCATCCTCCAGCCGCGCGCCGGGCTCGACTATTTCTCGAGGGACGAGGCGAAGGCCAAGGCCCAGCTGGCCGCCTCGGCCGCCCTCATGGACGACATCGAGAGCGGGGACGATTCGAGCCCCTCGGTCATCCACGTCGTCGGCTGGTCCGAGGCGATCCGCCTGGCCGACCCCGAGGTCGTCGCCGAGAGCGCGCGCATAACGCGCCGCGCGATCGCCGAGTACCGCTCGCTCCGGAAGCGCGCCCTGGTCGACGACATGTCGCGCGACGGCCGGGTCGAGGCCCTCGCGTCGAGGCTCCTGGCCGACGCGCGCGCGACTGTCGCCGCCATCGAGTCCTCGATACCCGATCCCTACTCGCCCCTGGGCCTGTACCGCGCCCTCTCCTGCGGCTTCCTGGTGGCGCCCGACCTCGCCTCGCTGCGCGAGGAGTTCGCCGAGGCGGCGCGCTGGAGGACCGGGACGGTCGGCGGCGGCGTCGCGGTCGTCGACGAGGAGGGACGGCCCGTGCCGATCGCCGCCAGGCTCGCCGAGGCCGCAGAGGCGGCCCGCGGGACGGGAGGCCGCGCGTGAGGCAGGAGGACGAGAAGAGGATCTCGGTCCTCCGCGCGGCCAAGGCCAAGGGGCGCGATATACGCTTCTGCGTCATCGGCGCCGGGCACGGCGGGCTCTCGATGGCGGGCCACCTCGGCGTCATGGGCTTCTCGGTGCGCATCTACAACCGCACCGCGGAGCACCTCGAGGCCGTCCGCTGGCACGGCGGCGTCGTCATGAACGGCGAGGTGGAGGGCTTCGGCCGCGTCGAGCTGGCGACTTCCGACATAGCCGAGGCGCTGGAGGGATCGGACGTCGTCATGGTGGTCACGCCCTCGACCGCCCACCTCGGCCTGGCCAGGCTGATGTCGCCCCTGCTCAAGACCGGCCAGGTGGTCGTGCTGAATCCCGGGAGGACGGGCGGCGCCCTCGAATTCCGCAAGGCGGTCATCGACTCGGGCACGCGCGAGCTCCCCGTGATCGCCGAGGCGCAGACCTTCCTCTACGCCTCGCGCGCGCTGTCGCGCTTCGAGGGCAGGATCTACAAGATCAAGAACGGGGTCGCGCTCGCGGCCATCCCCTCCTTCCTGACCGTGGAGGTCCTCGCCCTGCTGGAGCCGGCCTTCCCGCAGTTCCGGGCCGGCGGCAACGTGCTAGCGACGAGCCTGGAGAACATCGGAGCGGTCTTCCACCCCGCCCTGACCATCCTCAACGCGGGCTGGATCGAGGAGACGCACGGGGATTTCGACTACTATCTCGAGGGCATCACTCCCTCGAACGCGATCGTCCTGGAGCGCATCGACGCCGAGCGCCTGGCCGTCGCCCGCGCCCTGGGCATCCGAAGCATGACGGCCCGGGAGTGGCTCTACCTTAGCTACGACTCGTCGGGAGCGGACCTTTACGAGGCGATCCACAATACCGAGGCCTACCGCGGGATCAAGGCGCCGGCGAGCGTCGCGCACCGCTACATCTTCGAGGACGTGCCCATGAGCCTCGTGCCCATCTCATCGATCGGCGCCATGATCGGCGCCCCGACGCCGACGATAGACATGATGGTAGAGCTCGGCTCGATGCTCCACGGCGTCGACTACCGGGCCAAGGGAAGGACCGTGGAGCGGCTCGGCATCGACGGGCTCTCCGTCCGGGAGATCCACAGGATAGCGATAGATCCGGAAGCGTGACGCGGGCGCGCAGCGAAGGGCCGCCCCGCGAGGGGCCCGGCCGGACGGCTTCGCGGCGCCCGGGAGGTCGATCAGGAGGGAAACATGAGCGGATTCTTCGAGGCGCTGGACGCGTTCTGGGCGGCCCTGCCTAAGCCGGTCGCCGCCGCAGTCGTCCTGCTGGCGGGCTGGGCCATGGCCATCTTCGCCCGCTTCATCCTGACGAGGATCCTCGTCCTCGCCAAGTTCGACAAGATGAGCGAGAAGACGGGCTTCGGCGAGTTCCTGCGCAAGGGCGGGGTCAGCTACTCGCCCTCGAAGCTGGTCGGCACGATCGCCTACTGGGCCGCCCTGATCGTAACCCTGATCCTCGCTTCGGCCGAGCTGGACATCGCCGCGGTCAACGAGATATCGAAGCGCATATTCGAGTCCCTGACCAGCTGGCTCGCCGCCCTCCTCATCGTCGTCGTCGGCGCGATCATCGTGTCCTTCCTGTCCAATTTCGTCCTGACGATAGCGCGCAACGCGGCGGTCGAGAACTCGCGTCTCCTGGCCAAGGCGATCAAGTGGGCGGGCAACATCCTGGTCGCCGCCCTGGCCCTGGACCAGATCGGGCTGGGGAAGTCGATCATCAGCGGCATGCTCGGGATCATCTTCGCGGCGATCGCCCTGGGCCTGGCCCTGGCCTTCGGCCTGGGCTGCAAGGACATGGCCCGCGACGCGATGCAGCGCTTCATGCGCAACCTGCGCGAGAAGGGCCGGGGCACGCAGGGCACCGACCTGGAAGGCTGAGCGGGCGGGCCGGCGCGACTTCCGGCGGCGGCCCAGGACGGCGCGGCGGCCGGCGGCGCCGCCGGCCGCCCCTACTGGCCGCCCTTCTCCCTGGACTTCAGCAAGCGCTCGCAGTACTCGTGGACCCCGTCCCCGCCCTTGCCGGACTTGATGCCGATCTGGCAGTACGAGGCGATGGACAGCTTGACCGCTACGTCGGTCTTGCCGCGCTGGGCGATATTGACCTTAACCATCTTGTCGCGCATAAGAGGAGTATCGAATCTCTACGCGCCCGGCGTCAAGGGCGGCCGGGAGCGGCCGCCCGCTCGCCGAGGGCAGAGAGCATCTCGCCCAGCGGGACGGCTCGGTACGAAGCCGCCCCGGGCGCGCCGATCCTGATAGCCCCCGCGGGACAGAAGGCCGAACACCTCTTGCAGATAACGCAGCTTCCCGTGACGATCGGCAGCCCCGTCGCCGCGTCCGTCGAGATAGCGCGCTCCGGGCAGAGCCTGGCGCACAGCCCGCAGCTCCGGCAGGCGCCCGAGTCGACACTCCGCGGGAAGTATCTCCTCCAACGCTCGACCGCTTTCCTGCGTCGGAAGAAAAGGCTCATGAGGTCGGAATAGACGGGAATATCGCGCCACCGGCCCCGCCCCTCGGCCAGGGCGGCGGCGAAGCGCCGAGCCTCCTCCCGGCCCCTCTCGACCAAGGCCGCGTCAACCTCGGTATTCGATTCTTTTACGCTAAGGGTGCTCGGCATCCGGATCTCGATCGCCGCCGCGATGTCGTAGCCCTTCCGCCTCAGGATCCTGCCGACGGGACCGACGATCCCTCCCGAGTAGGAGCCCAGGGTATCGGCGAGGAAGCAGGCTCTTCCCTCGGATCCGGGAAGCGCCTCCAGGAAGTCCCAGACGAAGGGATAGGTGCCCTGCCCCGCCACGGGAACGACGATGCCGAGGGCCCGCTCGGGATCGACCCTTCGAGGATCGCTGCGGTCTAGAGCCTTCAGCTCGACCTCCGAGCCGAGCGAGGCCAGGGCGGCGGCGATCTCCTCGGCGACGATGAGCGTATTCCCGCTCCCCGAGAACCAGTAAACGTCGACGCGGTAAAAGCGCGCGTCCATGCTATCAGGCTGCTGACAAAGGCGAAAGCGCCTTTGTCAGCAGCTTCCTTGGTGTTGCAATTGCGCAGAAAAGCGCAAGCTTTTCGAGCAATTGCCTAGCAGGTTGATGACAAGCATCGAGTTTGTCATCAACCTGCTAGACGCCGGCCCCGATCGTCTGGGCTATCGGCAGCCGCGCGGCCCTTCGCGCGGGGATCAGCGAGCCGGCCAGGCACGAGCCGAGGCCGACGGCGGCGCTGAGCGCGAAGTGCCACGGACGGTAGTCCGCATGGTAGATCTCGCCGAAGGGAACGGGGAAGTCCTTGGGCACCATGCCGGCGATGTCTATTCCCGCGATTCCCAGCCAGGCCGCGATCGGAGCGGCGACGAGGAGCCCGGCCGCGGTCCCCAGCGCCGCCAGCGCGACGCTCTCAAGGAGGACGAGGCGGCCGACGTCCCTCGAGCGGAAGCCGATGGCGCGTAGGGCGGACAGCTCCCGATGGCGCTCCCGCACCGACATGGACATCGAGTTCAGGATGCCGACGACGATCATCGCGAAAAGGATGACGGCCAAGAAGTAGAAGCTCCCGGCGTCCGTCCGGACGGCCGACACGGTTCCCTTGGCGAACTCCTTCCAATCGTATGCCTCGAGCCGAGCCGAGCCCTCGGCGTCGAGCGCCCCGGCGGCGTAGGAGCGGGCCGCCCTCAGGACGGCCGCGTCGTCCTCCCCCGCCAGGACGATCCTGGTCGCCTCGTCGCCCAGGTCGAGGAGCAGCTGGGCCGAGCTCAAGTCGATAAAGGCGAGACTGTCGTCCATCGCGGCGTAGCCGAAAGAGAAGAGGCCGCGGAGCGGCAGGGCGACGCGGTTCTCGACGCCGTAGCGATCCGTAGCCGAGACGAGGACGGTCGTCCCGACGCCGACTCTCAGCTTCCGCGCCAATTCGGCGCCGAGGAGCAGCCCCGGCGAGGAGTCGAGGTACTCGCCTTCCTTGATCATCTTCGAGAGCGTCGTGACGCCCGCCTCGGCCTCGGCATCGATGCCCTGGCCCAGGAGGCGGACCGACCCCGAGGGTGCGATGATCCTCGCGGCGAAGTCGATCCGCCCGCTCGCTCCGGAGACGCCGGGCAGCTTCAGCAGGGCCCCTCGCGCCCTTTCGTAGTCCCCGACCGTCAGGTCGAGGGGAAGCCGCTCCGCCTCGTCCTGGTATCCCGAGCGGAGGATCTGCGCCGATCCGGCCTGGAAGCGCTTGACCGCTCCGTAGATATAGGTCGCGTAGCCCTGCACCCATCCCAGGCACACGAGCATGAGGGCGACGCCGAGGCCTATCGCCACCGAATTGAGGGCGGCGCGCCGCTTGTGGCGGAAGACGTTGCGCGATGCCAATCCGAGCATGTTCATATTCTTCTCCTACGCTCCCCGCAGCGCGTCCGCGACCGAGGCCCTCGATCCGACGAAGGCCGCGTAGAGGCTGCCCGCGACGGCGATGAGGACGCCGAAGAGGAGGTTCAAGGCCGAGCCCATGGGGTTCAGGCCGAAGTACATCGCGTCGCCGCCGCCGAAGAGTCGGCTCGCCTCGCCGATATTCAGTCCCTTCGCCCGTAGGAAGAGGACCACGGGCAGGGCCAGGGCGGCCCCGACGATCGAGCCGGCCAGGCCCTGGACGCCGCCCTCGGCCAGGACGAGCCCGATTTGCTGGCGCCTCTTAAGGCCGATCGCCCGTAAAGTCCCGTACTCCCCCTGCTTCTCGAAGACGTTCATGAGGATGGCGTTCGTGATGACCGTAGCGGCGACGACGAGCACGAAGGAATTCATGACGAGCGCGAAGAATCCGAACATCCGTATCATGACGAGGAGGCTTCCCTGTAGCTCCTGCCAGGTCCGGGCGACGCAGTCCGCCCTGCCCAGCGCGGGAAGGATGTCGGCCCGGACGGCCTCGGCTTGGTTCGGGTCCTCGAGCCTCGCCCAGAGCTCGGAGGCGCCCTCGGTCCCGACGAGGTCGCTCGCGGACGCGAAGTCGACGAAGCCGGTCTGGGCGTCGTACTGGCTATCGGCGGTCCGGAAGACGCAGGCGATGGGCAATTCCCTGTAAGAAGGCGCTCCGTAGGCGTCCTCGACCAGGATCACGAGGCTTTCCGCGCCGCTCGCCCCTATCAGCTCGAGGGTCCTGACCGATACGGCGAGGCCCGGGCCGCTCCACGGGAAGCTTCCCCTGACGACCCCGTCCGCGATCTGCGCGAAGAAGCCGGTCCCGGCCTCGATGCCGTACATCGCGAGGCCGATGTTCTTCTCTCCCGAGACGGCGAGGGCGCCGAAGCGGAGCACTTCCTCGACCCGCGCCGCCCGCTCGTCCGACTCGAGGCTCCGGATTATGCCCGAGGACGCCGGTATCAGGTCGGTCGGCTCGAGCGGATCGAGCGACTTCAGCCGCGCGGAGCGCTCTACGAGCAGGTGCGGGCTCTCGTTCAGTATCTTCTCGTTCATGCGGTCCTTGGATCCCTGGACCCAGCCGGACACGAACTCCATCATGAAGACCGACAGCGCGATCGTCAGGACGATGAGCGCCGTGCGCCTGGGCCGCTTCGCGACCGACAGGACGACCATCTTCCCGAGCATCAGGCCGCTCCCTCGTCGATCTCGCCGTCGAGGAGCCTGACGGTCCGCTTCGCGAATTTCATGACCCTGGGATCGTGCGTGGAGAAAATGAAGGTGACGCCCCGCTTCTCGTTGAGCTCCTGCATCTCCCGCAATATGGCCTCGCCCATCGCGCCGTCGAGATTGGCCGTCGGCTCGTCGGCGATGACCAGCCGGGGCTCGTTCGCCAGGGCGCGCGCGATCGCCACGCGCTGTCTCTGGCCTCCCGACAGCTCGTCGGGCTTGTGCGACGCGAATTCCTCAAGCCCGACGAGGGCGACCAGCCGCTCGACGCGGTCGCGGCGCTCGGCCTTGGGGCGCTTGGCCAGCATCATGGGGATCTCGATGTTCTCGGCGACCGTGAGCACGGGCACCAGGTTGAAGCTCTGGAAGATGAAGCCGATCTTGGCCAGCCTGAGCTCGGCCTCAGCATCGTCGCCTATGGCCCCGATCTCGCGGCCGTCGAAGGCGATCGTTCCCGCGGTCGGCCTGTCGATGCAGCCGATCAGGTTGAGCATCGTCGTCTTGCCGCAGCCCGAGGGCCCGACGATCGAAAGGAACTCGCCAGCCTCGACGGAGAGGCTGACTCCCTTCAGCGCGCGAGTAATCCTTCACGATGTCCTTCATCTCTATTAGCGCCATCTCAGTCTCCTTAACGAAATCAGAATGAGATCTCCAGGCCCGAGGCGATCTCGAGTCCCGGGCTCCCGGACAGGCGCGCGACGAGGGGGAACTCACCGCCCGAGCCGCCCAAGGCGCCGCGGGCCCGGATGAAGAGACAAGCGTCGCCGATATAGGCCTCGGCACGCGCCTCGGCGCTCAGGCTGGCCGAGGGCAGAGCCATGACCGCGGCGATCGACAGCGAATAGGCGCCCCCTCCCTCCAGGTACAGCGAGAGCTCCGCGTAGTGCCTGCCGTAGAACGGAGCGAAGGGCAGGTAGGACAGGTCCTCAGGATCGGGCCCCAGGAAGAGCGCGGCGATGCCGTCCTCGTCGCGCCCGGGGAATAGTCCGCGGTATGCGGCGGCGAGCTCCAGCGATCCGTCCCCGACGGCGAAGCTCTTGCGTAGTTCCGCCCGCGCGGAGGAAGAGGGATCGGCGCCGGATTTCCCGGGGAAGGAGGCCGCGGCCTCGACCGAAACCAGGAAGGAAAGCGGCGAGGCGGAGACATAGGCGATCGGCCGCATCTCGCCGCCCGCCGCGCCCGAGGCGTAGAGGCCGACGGCCGCGTCGAGCGCCCCCGGAGAGAAGCGGATAACCGCGCCCGCGTCGTAGTCCTCGGTCCCGGATACGCTGCCCGACCGCGCGAGTCTGTCGGCGGACACGAGGGCGAGCGCGCTCAGGGAGCGGCCGGGCGTCCATTCCGCGCCTAGGCCCCAGAAGCCCGCCCGTCCCTCCGCCCTGGCGAAGGGATTCGCGGGCGAGCCTGAGGACCCGATGCCGAGGTCGCGAAGGAGGAGCCCGGCGCGCAGGGCCAGGCCGGGAGAGGGCAGCAGCGCGGCCTCGGCCTCGCGGAGCTCGAGGCCCAGGGCCGGGGCCGCGCCGCCGGGATAGAGGCCCGAGAGCTCCGTCCCCTCGGCTAGGGCGCCGAGCTTGAGCCTGAAGAGCGCCGAGGGGCTCTCGGCCGAGAGCCTCAGCTCCGATTCGAGCCTGGCGCCGATTCCCGGATCGCCTAAGCCGCCTTCCTCTTCGGGATATCGAACGAGGGCGGATACCGAGGCTTCCCCGGCCGCCGCGAGCGCGAAGCCGGAATCGGCGGCCCAAGCCGGAGCCGACGCGGTAGCCAGAGCCGCGCCGAGAACGGCGGCGGCCGCCGCCGCGATGGAGCGCGCCGACGATGCGCGCCGCTTCATCGCGTAAGCCAGGACTGATTGAACATCGCGTCGGGAAGGTCATCCCTGGCGCGAAGCTCGCGGATATCCACGACGCTCCTCTGGCCGGTCCCGTCGTCCATCGTGACGGTCATCCTATGAGGGCGGAGCCTGCCCGCCGCCGCCCTGTAGCCCGACAGCTCCATGGTCTTCAGGGGCAGGCCGCTCTTCGCGAAGTACTCGATCCTCAAAGGCAGGAGGTCGCCTTTCCTCAGGTACAGGCGGACTTCGCCGTAGGGGACATCCTTCCTCGCGGCCTTACCGACGATCTTCCAGGCCTCGACCTCGCCGAAGTCGGCGCTCCTCGCCTTCTCGGTCCCGGCCAGGCTCGTGAGGTAGTCGTTCGACCAGGACGAGTCGCCCACGTCGTTGTTCGAGAGGGCGCTGCCCTGGAAGGACTCGCGCGGCGAGAGCCTCAGCGCCGACCGCGAGCCGGAGCGCGGGCTGAACATCCACAGGGCCTCGTCCGTCTGCAGGAAGCGCGTTCCCTTCGTCCTCGCGGGCGAGAGGATCTCCATGAAGGACCCCACGCCGTCCTTGTGCGAGACCGAGAGCTCCATCGACGTCGCTTCCTTGCCGGGCTTCTCGGTCCTCACGCTCAGGATCAAGCTGAAGCTCGGGGGGTACATGATCGCGTCCGCGGCCTTAAGCGCGGCGGCGGGATCGATATCCTGGGCCCCTACGAGCGCCGCCGCCGCGATAAAGGCAAGCGTCGCGGCGAAGATCCTCTTCATGCTCATCGCGTTCACTCCTTCGCTTCCTTCAGCGAGCTCGAGGCCAGCAATTCCTCCATGACGCCGAGATAGGCCTTGAACTCGGCCTGGCCCTTCCCGGTCAGCCGGTAGACCGTCTGCGCCTTCATGCCGGCGACTTCCTTCCGCTTCTCGACGTAGCCTCCGTCGATCAGCCGTTCCAAGTGCGAGTAGACCGCTCCGTCCGTCGCCTCGAGGCGCTCGCGCAGGGTCGTAAAGGCGGCGTACTCCTGCATGTACAGGAGCGCCACGATCGCGAGGCGCGACTTCTCGAAGAAGATGCCGTCGAAGCGCGCGAAGGGATCAGCCACGCCTTCGCCTCTCGATGACGAGGACGTGGATGCCCGCGGCCGCGAAGACCGCGGCGACGAAGAGGCCGCCCGCGAGGAAGAGCCCCGGGCTCGAGAGCCCGAGCGCGTCGAGGAGGATCCCCGCCGCGATCCCGGCGAAGATCTCTATGAAGAGCGGCCCGTAGCACATCTGCGCGTAGAAGACCATGGGGAAGACGGCGAAGACGATGAGGATGCCGGGCGAAGGGGCCGTCAGGGCGATCCTGACGATGCCGGCGATGATGACCGCGATCATCGCGATCGCGCCCAGGAGCATGCCGCCGAGCCTGCGGTTGAAGAGCGGCAAGGCCCGGGTCCGAAGCTTGACGAACCACGAGGCGGATTCCGCGACGGCGCCCAGGCAGAGCGCGGGAAGCCATATCGACAGCATCGCCGCGCCCGCCGAGATGGACTCGGCGACGAAGCTCGCGTAGTGAAGCGCCGTCCCCGCGGCCAGTATTCCGGCCCAGGCGAAGAAAGCCCAGGGATGGACCAAGGACACGTCGTCGGCCATGGCCATGAGCTTCCGCACCGCCCGTATGTCCTCGGCGCGCTTCTCCAGTTCGCTTGCCCTGATTTCGGCCAATTCATCACTCCTTCCGGCGAGCTACTTTGTATTACAAAGTAGCTTCGTATCCGAAAGTAGAGCTTTCGCGGCTTTTAGTCAAGACGCGGGAGGCCGGTGGTCGGCGATTTCGGGACCGGGCGCGTCGGGGATCGGCGAAGCGCGGGGCCCGCTTTCCGCTCGCCCCTCGATTCGCTCCGTGAATGCGGCCTAGGATTCGAGCTCTAGGACTCCCCTCGCGTGGAGCTCGCCCGACATCGCCTCTCGCACGGAAAAGGACACGCGGTCCCCGTCGCGGTCGATCTCGTAGCGGTAGCGGCGGTGCGGCACGGCGATCTTCTTGAACTTTGCCCGTACGATCCTTCGGATCCGGGCCGAGGGATCCGCGAGCTCGCAGGCGCCCCTGATGAAGGTGCAGCCGGGTATGCAGGGAGAGCCGGGGAAGTGTCCTTTTAGGTACCAGTAGCTCGAGCCGTAGAGGCCCCGATCCTCGGGGTCGACGAAGCTGAAGTTCGGATGATCTCCCCGCGAGGCGGGCTCGGCGCGGAACTCCCCCAGCCCGTCGAATAGGGAATCGTATTGCCCCGTCAGGAACATGCCGCAGATCGTTCCCTCGGCGGCCCGCCTGTCGCCGACGCTTATCCGCGCGCGCACGCCCAGGTAGTACAGGGTCCTCTTCTCGATCGAGACCTCTACCCTGGTAATCACCTCGTCGCCGGGCCGGATATCGACGCCGTCGAAGGCGAAGTCCTCTACCGTCGTCAGGAGCCCGATCGATCTATAGCCCTCCGGCAACCATCCGATATCGCGCCCGTAATGGTGCCCCAGGAGCATCATCGACTGGGCCGCGTGCTCGAGGAGCATCTCCCTCGGATAGGAGTAGTCCGAGCCCGATGCGTCGGGCGCGTAGAACTCGAAATCCCGCTCGTCGACGCGCTTCGCGGCGAGCAGGGATTCCGGGGCGATCAGCTCGGCCCTATCGACGAAGACGAAGGGATGGCGATGCGGCAGGATCTCTTCGATCTCCACGGCCCGCGGGCCGGGACGGCAGAGCTCTGGCATTATTCCTCCGATCGCCTCCGAGTATCGCGGAGCCGCGCCCATTCGTCGTCTTTACACGATATGCGAAACCTTTTTATTTCGCATAACGCGCTACACCGACCATGGCAATCGAGGGTAAACCGCTGTCCGCGAAGAAGTCAAGCAATATTTTTATCATCATCGACGATCTAGCGAACGCCGGCTCACTCCTCCCCGCGCGGCCCGCGCGCGCCCATCGAGGGCGCTACAAAAAATTGAAGCCGCCCTATGGGCGGCTTCCTCTGTCATAGGCGCAGGTCGGATACGCAGTCGCGGCACAGCCGCAGTCGCCTTCCGGATCTCGCCTTCCTGGCTCGATCCTCCAGGCCGGGGAAAGCGCCCTCGCTCCCATCCTTGGTCGCTCGACCGCAGGACGCACTCAATGTTTCGCGCGTCCCGCGGGGCGCTTTCCCTTCGACTCCGACCTGCGCTCATTAATAAGAATCGGCCACCCGAAGGTGGCCGATTCTTATTAGGCGCAGGTCGGAGTCGAACCGACTCATGAAGGTTTTGCAGACCTCTCCCTTCCCGCTTGGGTACTGCGCCGTTCGCGCTAGCGAACACTACAATCACTTCCGCTCGCAACAAGGCCCGAAGGGCCTTACTGCGCCAATGTCAGGTCCCGCCTATTGGCGGCGCCATGTGCGAAAGCACATACTACAATCAACTTCCTTGCGCTACCAGGCTCGAAGAGCCTGACTGCGCCGTTTGCGTTAGCAAACACTACAATCCATTCCGCTCGCAACAAGGCCCGAAGGGCCTTACTGCGCCGATGTCATTTCCCGCCTATCGGCGGCGTTGTCTCGACTATTCGATAATAACTAAGCGCGAGCCGTAGAGGCAAGCCCCCGGCGGCTCCGGAGGAGCCGGCAGGCTGCCTGACCCCTCCGGAATCGCGCTGGGCGGATTACTTCGCCTGGATTGCGGGAGCGCCGGACTCCTTGGCCTTCAGCTTCGCCTGGCGCTTCTCGGAAGCGCTCATCCAGAAATTTACGAAGGCCGAGGCGATGAAGATCGTCGAGTAGGTTCCGCTGATCTCGCCGACCAGGACGGCGACCGCGAAGTCCTTCATCGTGCCGGTCGTGAAGATGATAAGGGCCAGGATAGCCAGGACCAGGGTACCGTTCGTAATAAAGGTACGGCCCAGGGTCTCGGTGACGCCCCGGTTCACATTTTCGCGGAAGCTCGAGCTCGGGTTCAGCGTCACCTTCTCGCGGATCCGGTCGTAGACGACGATCGTGTCGTTGATCGAGAATCCGACGATGGTCAGGATCGCGGCGATGCTCAGGGTGTTGAACTCCATCCTCGTGAAGACCATGAAGCCCACCATGACGAGGGCGTCGTGCACGATGGCGAGGATAGCCCCGAGGGCGTAGGCCGGCTTGAACCTGATCGAGCAGTACAGGAGGATGCCGCCGAAGGCGAGCAGGGTCGCCAGCAAGGCCTGGGTCGCGAGGCTCTTCGAGAAAGCGGCGCCCACGAAGTCGGCCTGGTTGACGAGGACGTTTCCTTGGCCGAAGGCCTTCTCGAGCTCATCGGTCATCTTGCCCGCGATGGCCGTGCTGCTTTGGCCGGCCTCGTCCGATTCCTGGACGCGGATATTGTAGTCGCTCGAATCCTCGCCGCCGATCCGCTGTATGGATACCGAGCCGAATCCGGAGAGGGCCTCGCGTATCTTCTCGACGCTGGCCGGTACCGCGCCCGGCGCGGAGTAATGAAGCAGCTTCGGAGAGGCGCTAAGCTCGGGACTCGACTGCGAGGCCCCCAGGAGGAGGCGAGAAGCGGTCGAGCCACCGGCCTTGAGCTGGGCCGATACGCCCGGCACCATGGCGAAGCCTTCGGCGACGTCCTTGAGCGTAGGGTAGTCGGCGAAGGCGAAGATATAGGCCTTGGTCTCTCCCGTCGTCGCGTAAGAGGTCAGGGTGGCCTCGGCCTTCCCTACCTCGAGCGCCATCCGCCCCGAGCCGCTGAACGAGAGGGCCATCGAGGGAGGGACGAAGGAGACGTTGGCCTTGAGGCCCGCCTGGAAGTCGACGCCGGTATTGAAGCCCATGGTCGCCAGGCCCGCGGCGCTCGCGGCGACGATGACCGCGGAGATGACGATCGTGATCCTGAAGGACTTATGGAACTGGATTACGCGCTTCATTTAACCCTCCACGAGATGCTCATGTGCTTGGCCTTGAGCGCGTCCGTCTCGAAATCGAAGATGAGGTGCGAGACGAAGAGGGCCGTGAAGACGGAGCTGATGCAGCCGATGGCGAGGGTGATCGCGAAGCCCTGGATGGGCCCGGTCCCGAGCATGCCCAGGAGTATCGCCGCGATTATCGTGGTGATGTTCGAGTCCATGATCGTCCAGAAGGCCTTGTCGAAGCCCGCCTTGACCGCGGCCGTCCTTCCCTTGCCCAGCCTGAGCTCCTCCTTCATGCGCTCGAAGACGAGGACGTTCGCGTCGACCGACATGCCTATCGTCAGGACGAAGCCGGCGATCGAGGGCAGGGTCAGGGTCAGGTTGAAGGCCGAGAGTATCGCGATCATCAGGTAGAGATTGACGAGCTGGGCGATCGCGGCGTTGATGCCGGCTCCCTTGTAGAAGAGGAGCATGAAGGCGAGGACCAGCGCGAAGGCGAGGCTGACGGCGAACACGCCCTGCCGTACCGCGTCCTCGCCGATGGTCGAGCCGATCGCCTGGGTGTTGACGGTGATCATCTCCACGGGGAGGGCGGCGGTCCGCAGGATAAGCGCGAGGTTGGCGGCCTCGTCGGCGCCGAAGCCCGTCATGCGGACGCCGTCGCGGATGGGCTCCTGGATCGTGGCGGGATTCGACTTGATCCTGTCGTCCAGCACCACGGTCATGGCGTCGCCGACGTGCTCGCTGGTCATGTCGTAGAATATCTTCCCGCCCTCCGCGTCGAGCTGGAAGAGGGTCTCGGGCTCGCCGAACTGGCTGGCGGAAGTCGTGGCGCTGGTGATGTGGGTGCCGTCCAGGGCGGGCTCGGCGTTGATCACGTAGTAGGTGCCCGTGAACTCGTCGAGGCCGTAGGCGTCCTTCTTGTAGAGCTTGCGGATGACGTAGCCCTCGGGCACGATGCCGTCGTCCTCGACGCTCATCGTCGTCTCGTCGACGCCCAGGGGATTGGAGTAGAGGTACTCCTCGAGGGCCGCGGTCGCTTCCCGGTTGACGAGGTGGAAGGCGAGCTTGCCGCGGCCCATCAGGATATCGTTGATCTTCTCGGGATCGGCCGCGCCGGGGATCTCGATATAGATGTGATCCTCTCCCTGCTGGCGGATCGAGGGCTCGGTGAGGCCGAACTTGTCGATGCGCGAGTTGAGGCTCTCGATCGCCCGGCTCATCGCGTCGGCGCGCTCGGATACCGAGGGAGCGTGGCCGAGCTTCGCGCCGAGGGCCTCCATGTCGACCTGGATCAGGGCGCTCATGCCGCCCGAGAGGTCCAGGCCGAGCTTAACGGCCTTCTTCAGCTTGGCCTTGGTCGAGAGGACCTTCGATCGGTAGAGGCCCTCGATGGCCTCGTAGGCCGACTTCTCGCTGGAGAAGGCCCTGAGCGCCGCGCCGGCGCCCAACTCGGCGGGAGCCTTCCTCTTGGAGGACTTATAAGCCTTGGTAGCGGCCTTGAGTACCAGATCGAAGCGCTGCCGATCGAGGACCGATTCGTCGCCGGCTATTTTCCGGGATTTCAGTTCCTTGATATCCGCGATCGCCATGCTTCGCGAGTAATCCCGGATCTGCTCCCTCGTCCCCAGGGCGAGGGCCTGGTCGGCCTTGGGCGTCAGCCAGTACCAGCTTACCGTGGGCCACAGGAAGGCGAAGGCGACCGCCAGGATCGCCAGTACGGTCAGAAACCTCTGCAACTTGCTCATTGCGGTAGCTCCAGATGAAAGAATAGGGCCGCCGCCATTCGCCCGGGCTTAGGGCGAGATCGCGACACGGCCCCTATCGCGCTCGGCTCGTGCTTACTTCTTCTCTTCCGAGATCTTGTCGGCGGCCTTGTCCTTGTCGGCGGCCGGCTCGGCCTTCTCCTCGCCGCCCTTGGGCTCGACGGCGGAGATGGCGGACTTCGAGAACTCGAGCTTCGTCTCGTCGTCGACCTTGACGATGACGGTCCGCTCCTTGACGGTATACACGGTGCCGTGGATGCCGCCGATCGTGACGATCTTGTCGCCCTTCTTGACGGCTTCGATCATCTTCTTGGTCTCTTTCTGCTTCTTGCTCTGGGGCCTGATGATAAGGAAGTAGAAAATGACGAAAATGAGGCCGAAGGTGAAGAGCGTGGAAATCATCTGTCCGGAAGCGTTCGGGGCGGCGGCCGCGTCCGTTGCCTGCAGCAGGGCGAGGCCTGTCGCGAAATTGTCCATGTAGGTTTCCTTTATAAGGGAAGATTCGCGGAAAGGTAGCACGATACCGGAGCGACCGTCAAGTTTAGGCCGATACTGCCCTTATCGCCTCCAAGATGCCTTCCTCGGCCGGCGAAACAAGTCTATATTCATAGCAGACAAGCATATACGAGGTGGCAATTGCCCTTCTTCCAGACTGCCGATAGGCCCCGAAGAGCTCTCGCGACGCTTATCATCATTTTCATCGCCATCGGGTCGGCATGGGCGGGGCCCCTCTTCGCACCCGGACGGCGGCTTTCGGTCATCAAGACCGAGCACTTCGACATTATTTTCAGCGCGAAATCCGAGCCCAGCGCCAGATACCTCGCCCTGATCGCCGAGGATGTCCTCGCGAGAGCATCGGGCGAGCTCGGACTGGGCTTGGCCGGCAGGGTACCCGTGGTCATTACTCCGGACATCGGCGTGTTCAACGGCTACGCCTCGCCCGTCCCGTACCCGGTCATCGCGCTCTACGACACTCCCCTCGATCCGGACTGGACTTCCTTCGAGGATAATCTTCGCGGCCTCTTCGCGCACGAGCTGACTCATGTCCTGTCCCTGGGCTCCCGGGCTCCCTGGGCCGAATTCCTGTCGGGCGTCTTCGGCTCCTGGGTCGCCCCGGCCCTGGCCAACGCGCCCATGTTCATGGTCGAGGGCGCGACCGTCGGCCTCGAGGGCGAGGGCGGCCCCGGAGGGAGGGCCGCCGATCCCCTGGTCAAGCAGAGGATACGGCAGGATATCCGCGAGAACCGCTTCAAGAGCCCGCTCGAATGCTCGGGCGTCTATGACGAGTTCCCCGGCGGGAATCTCTACTACGAGTACGGCGGCCTTTTCACCGATTACCTTCGGAAGCGCTACGGAGCCGAGAGCTACGCCGAATTATGGAAGGCGATGGGCGGCGCCATAGTCTCCTTCTCCCTCGATCCGTATCGGAGGGGCTTCTACAAGGCTTTTAGGAAAATCTACGGACTCGGCTTCGAGGAAGCCTGGGCCGACTTCGGCTACGCCCTCGCCATTACGGGGATCGAGGACGTACCGGAGCGCGTCGGCCCCGAGGGATATCAGTACATCGAGGCCCTCGCCGCCGGAGGAGGATCGCTCTTCTGGGTCGACGGCATCTCCTGCAGGGGCCTGGCCATGGACGCCGCTACCGGCCGGATACGGAAACTGTTCGACGCCGATCCCTCTACCGCGATCACCGACGCCTCGGAGGACGGCGCGCGCCTCCTGGTCCGCCGAAGCGTATCCCTGCCTGACGGGCGCGACAGAATCGAGTCGGCCGTCTTCGATGTCGCCTCCCGCCGCTTCCTTCCCGGCGGCGCGGTCCGCGACCTGCGCGCCGCGCGCTTCTTCCGCTCGGGCCGCGTCGGCATCGCCGCGAATCTCCACGACGGCGACCTCGTCTACGAGGAATCGGGCGAGCGGCGACTACTCCTCCCCGGCTCCGAGGCCGTGATGTACTCCTCGCCCGCGGTCATCGACGAGCGGCGCATCGCCCTGATCGTATCGATCGGGGCCCGGAGGAGCATCGGCGTCCTGGATGCCGATTCGGGAGAGCTTAGCCTGATCCGGCCGGAAGCCGGGGACGAGGGACTGCTCGACTACGTCCGGCAGGTCTCCGCCTCGGGCGGGAGGCTGTGGTTCAACCACGACTCGGACGACCGGATGTACAAGCTGGGCGTCCTCGAGCTCGGCGGCCCCGGGGAAGCGGGCGGGACGGGCGAGCTCGGCGCGCTGCGGGTCGAGGACGCGGACTGGTCGGGCGGCGTCCTCTGGCCGGTCGAGTGCGAGGGCCGAGTGTACTACGCGGGTCGCTTCTCGGAAGGATTCGGCCTCTGCCGGGCCCCCGGGACCTCGGGCGCGGCCCCGGGAAGCCGCCCGGGCGGGGAGCGCCGGGTCGCCTACCGCCTCGAGTCCTTCGACCCGCGCGAGGCCGCGGCCGCGAGGGAGGCGCGCGTCGAGGCGGAGGCCGCGGCCCTCGAGCCCTCTCCCTACCGACCCCTCGCCTACGCGAATCCCTTCTCGTGCTGGATCCCCTTCTTCGATCCGACGACGATCGGGACGAGCTTCCGGCCCTTCGCCGTCTTTATTCTCGCCGATCCCGTCGCCGAGAACTCGGCCGCCCTGGAAATCGGCTACGACTCGGCCTATCCCTTCGCCGAGCTGGGATTCGAGTGGACCAACCGATCCCTGCCGATCGCACTCGGCCTCTCGGCGGAGGACACGCTGAAGTACGGAAGCTCGGGGCCGCCGAGCAGAATGAGCTCGGCCGAGCTCTCAGCCTCGCTCCGGCTGCCTGTCTTCCCGGGACCTAGGGCCTTCGTCCTGGGCGGCGGCGGCGCTTTCGTCGCCAGGGCCCGAGGGAGCGGGACCAGCCCCTACGAATGGCCCTACGACGGATGGGGGGCGGCGGCCTCGCTCTGGATAGGCTGGGAAGGAAGGATCGTCGGGCCCTGGTCGAGCGCGGCTCGCGGCGCGGACATCGTAAGCTACCATGACCTGGACCTCGGATCGGCGACCTACAAAACGGAGGCCGAGCTCGTCCTGTCGATCGACCGGCCCGCGCTCGGGCTCGACCTCTGGGGCGCCTGGTCCACGTCTCCCATCCTGAGGCCCGACGCGTCCAGCCGGGTCTTCGCCTCGGACCGGAGGCCCGCCTACGCCGAGTACTCGGCGCTCGATATCGGCGAGTCCCGGGCCTGCCTCCTGGGCGCGGCCTCGTGGCGCATGGCCGACCAGCCGATCCGATCGGAGTTCCTCGGGCTCTACTTCTCCAGGCTGATCCTCGACGCGGGCTATCGCGGCGCCCTCTTCGGGGACGAGTACCTGGACTCGCTGTTCGCCCGCGCGTCATTCGACGTCGCGACGGCCCTCGGGGCGGCCGGCGGCATAGGCCTGCGCCTCTTCGCCGAGGCCTACGCCCGCCTGGACGGCAGCGCGCTCGAGGAGGCCGTCGGCTTCCGCCTGGGAGGGACGCTGCGGGGCGACGCGGCGCCTTAGGCGGCCGGCGAGGGCCGGTTATCGCCGGCCGCGGCCCGAACGGCGCCGGGACCGCGCTTTACAGCGGGCCTGAGGCCGTGTAGTGTAAATGTACGCGCAGGCTCATGCCCGACGCCGCGCCTGCCGATAACCAAGCTGGAGAGCCTTGAGGCAATGACATACAAGACTGCACGTAGCGTGGCGGCCCTCGGGACGACGGCCGCGACGGCGCTCGCCTTCCTCATAGTCCCCTTCGTGGCGATCGTCGGCCTCTCGTTCCCAGCCGCCGCCGCGGTAGCCGCCCTCGCCTTCGTCGTCTTCTACTTCATCCGCGACGCGATCATCGGGGCGATGGACCGGCTGGCCTACCGCGCCGCCTTCTCGGGACGGGAGACCCGCGTCCTGGCCGAATTCACCGAGCGCGTCGGCGTCTGCTTCACCGTACAGGACCTGGTGGACGCCATCCGGGACAAGCTCGAGATCCCCGCGGACATGAGCGCCCTCCTCCTGCGCTCCTCCTCTTGGGAAATCGTCTACCAGAGCCCCGCCGCCGCGACGAACAGGCCCAGGCTCATCCAGGAGCTCGACGTCAAGCTCAGGGAGCGGCCCGAGGGCGTGTGGTTCCTCAGCGAGCGGCTCGAGGCCCAGGGCTCGCCCAAGCGCTCGCGGGGCTTCGCTATCGTCAGCTCGGGATTCCACCTCATCGTGTTCACGCGCCTGTCCCCCTATATCGAGTTCGAGGCCTTCAGGGGGCTGAAGAGCGAGCTGGACATCCACTTCGGCCGCGTCGGGACGATCGCCGAGCTCTTCGAGATGGCCTCCCTCTCCAAGGAATGGGAGCTGATCGCCGAGACCCAGCGCTCCTTCCTGCCGAAGAGCCTCCCGACCCCGGCCAAGCTCGAGCTCTCCATATTCTACCGGCCCCTGGTGAACGTATCGGGCGACTACTACGAGGCGATCGGGATCGACGAGGACCGCACCCTCGTCATCGTCGGCGACGTCTCGGGGAAGGGGCTCGCCGCGGCCCTGATCATGGGAATCATCATGAACACGGTGCGCGTCGCGAAGGACAAGACTGACATCGAGGGCCTCGTGCGGGCGATCGACGCGGCGGTCCGCGACATGGGCTTCGACGACAAGTACACCGTCCTCTTCATGGGGCTCATCGACACGGCGAAGCGGACCATGCGCTACGTGAACGCGGCCATGGCGGACCCGATCGTCATCTCGCAGAGCGCCACCGGCCCGAAGGTCATCAGGCTCGAGCCGACCATGGGCCTCATAGGCCTCGTGCCCTTCGACGAGGTCGCGGTCGAGGAGCTGCCCCTGCGCACGGACGAGATACTCCTCCTGGCCTCGGACGGCGTGAC
>CAYPHO010000016.1:0-23156 GCA_964410245.1 uncultured Treponemataceae bacterium
TTCGATAGGGACTTCCTCGACTATCTCTCCGATTTCAAGTTCGAGTGCGAGGTCTGGGCCGCCGCGGAAGGCGAGGTCGTCTTCCCCCAGGCTCCCCTCATGCGCGTGCGCGGAAGCATAGTGCAGGCCCAGCTCGTCGAGGGCCTCGTGCTGAACCGGCTGAATTTCGGCAGCCTGGTCGCGACCAAGGCCGCGCGGGCATGGCGCGCCTCGAACTACGGCAAGATCATGGAGTTCGGGCTTCGAAGGGCCCAGGGACCGGACGGCGCGATGAGCGCCTCGCGCTCGGCCTTCATAGGCGGAGCGATGGCCACCTCGAATACCCTGGCGGGCAAGTTATACGGAATACCCGTCATGGGCACCATGGCCCATTCCTGGATCATGGCCTTCCCCGGCGAGCTCGAGGCCTTCGACGCCTACGCGCGGATGTACCCGGACTCGACCGCCTACCTCATCGACACCTTCAATACGCTCGAGAGCGGCATCAAGAACGCGATCGCCTCGGGCAGGGCGCTGGCGGCGGCCGGGAAGCGCTTCGGCGTACGGCTCGACTCGGGCGACATCGACTACCTCTCGCGCGAGGTGCGCAAGGAGCTCGACGCGGCCGGCCTTAAGGACGCCTACATCGTCGTGTCGAACGAGCTCGACGAGTCCATCATCGAGAGCCTCGTCGCCGACGGGGCCCCGGTCGATTCCTGGGGAGTCGGCACGAAGCTCGTCACCGGCGGGGCCGAGTCCTCCTTCCCCGGCGTGTACAAGCTCGCCGCCGTCGAGCGAGGCGGCCGCCTGGAGCCCGCCATGAAATTCTCGGACAACCCCGAGAAGTCGACGAATCCCGGCGTAAAGGAAGTATGGCGGCTCATGGACGAGTCCGGCCGCGCCCTCGCCGATCTCATGGCCCTCGAGGGCGAGACGCCCGAGCCCGGGAAGGAAGTCGCGCTGCACCACCCCTCGGCCGACTGGCGTCACCTCCGCGTTACGCCCGCGCGCGTCGAGCCTCTATTGCGCAAGGTGATGGAGGGGGGCGGCGTCTGCGCCGAGCTGCCCGCCTTGGCCGATATCAGGAACGGCCTGCGCGCCAGGCTCGAGCGCTTCGACTCGACCTACCTCAGGCTCCTCAATCCCCATATCTACAAGGTCTCGATCTCGCCCGCCCTGCGCGACCTCAAGCTCTCGTTCATAGGGAAGCAGCTGAAGGACGAGGGGCGGGGATAGGGCGCGCCGGAAGGCCTCCGGCGGCCCCGGCTCAGTCCCGCGCCGCCAGGTTCCGGACCCACCGCTCCTTGCCGAGCCACCAGGCGGCGACGGCCGCCTTGGGGAAGTCGGAGAGCTTCGCGATCGCGAAGAGGGCGACGGGCCCGGCCGCGGTCCACCAGGATAGGGCGAATGCCGCCGGTATGAAGACCGCGTAGGTGACGCCGACGTCGACCCAGAGGCCCATGAGCGTGTCGCCTCCCGCTCGCGAGATCGCGAACTGGGCGTTGAGCAGGGTCCACAGCGGTATGTAGGCCGAGATGACCAGGACGATGCCGCGCGTCACCGCGCGCGCCTCGGGGCTCAGGTTGCCGAAGACGAGAGGTATGAGGAAGGTCGAGGCGGCGGCTATCGCGCCGACCGCGGTCCCGAATATCGCCGACCCGTAGGTGATCCACCTCGCCTTCGCCCGCGCGTCGTCCAGCCTGCCCGCGCCCAGGGTCGATCCGACGATGACGCTCGTCGCGGTGACGACCGCGCCGAAGGCCATGAAGAAGATGTTCGCGATGGTCCAGCCGGCGGCCATGCCCGCCACGGTCTCGGCGCCGCCGCGCCCGTTGTAGATCGCGGTGATGACGGTCTCGGAGAGGACCCATCCGATCTCGGAGAAGAACATCATCCAGGAGCGCTTGAGTATCTCGCCGAAGAGCCCGCGGTCCAGCGCGAAGAGCCTCCGCGCCGGGAAGGAGAAGGCCGGCTTGCCGATCGAGGCGATGGCCAGGAAGGCCCCGGCCTCGGCCAGGCGCGCGATGTCGGTGGCGATGGCCGCTCCCGCGACCTCCAGGCGGGGCGCGCCCAGGTTGCCGTAGATGAGGATCCAGTTGAGCAGGGTATTGAGGCCCGCCGCCGCAGAGGAGACGGCCAGGGGGATGCGCGTCCTGCCGATGTCGCGGTAGGACGACCCGATCGCGCCGGCGATCGCTATGGGCGCGAAGCTCGGCGCGACCAGCCTGAGGTAGCGCGCGCCCTCCTCGATGATCGGGCCGCGCTCGGCGTTGCCGATGAGCATGAGGCCTATCAGGGACTCGGGCGTCGCGACACAGGCCGCCGTGTACAGGATCGCGACGCCCGACGCGATGATGACCTTGAACCTGAGCGACTGGCGCATGCCCTCCTCGTCGCCCGCGCCCCGGTGCTGCGAGAGGTAGATCCCCCCGGCCATGCTGGCGATGTTCACGATCACCATGAAGACGAAGTTGATCTGGTTCGCGACGTTGACCGCCGCCATCTTCACGTCGCCCAGGCCGGCGACCATGAAATTGTCGACCAGGGAGACCATGCTGGTGATGAGGGCCTGGAGCATGACGGGGATGGCGATGCCCAGGGCCTCCCGATAGAAGGAGGCGGGGCCGAGGCGCGGCCTGCCGGCCATGTAGTTCGAGCCCATGGCCTTCCTACAGCACCGTCTGCGAGCCGATCTCCACGACGCGGTCGGGCGGCAGGCGGAAGAAGGCGGTCGGGCTGACGGCGTTGCCGAAGAGGAAGGCGAAGAGCCGCTTGCGCCACCTGGCCATGCCGTCCCGCGCGCCGATCACGATCGTCTCCCTTCCGAGGAAGTAGGTGATCTTCATCGGGTCGTCGGCGAAGCCGGGGATCGGCAGGGCGCGCATGGTCTTGGGGACGTCCGGCGTCTCGCTGTAGCCGAAGCGGAGGATGGCGTGCCAGATCCCGCCCTCGTGGCCGACGACCGAGGCTCGCTCGGCCTCCTCGACGCGGGGCCTGTCCGTGGTCTGCACCGACAATACGATCGTCATCTCGTGGAGGACCTTGTTGTGCTTCAGGTTGTGCAGGAGGGCCTTGGGGATTCCCTTGGGATCGGCCGTGAGGAAGACCGCGGTCCCGGGCACCCGCAGGGCGGGGTCGAGGGAGAAGCTGGACACGAAGATCTCGGGCTCGATCCTGAAGGTCTCCACCTTCCTGCCGAAGAGCCGGCGCCCGTCCATCCAGGTCTTCATGAGGAGGAATAGGGCCGAGGCGAAGACGACGACGATCCAGCCGCCGGAGACGACCTTCGAGGCGTTCGAGAGGAAGAAGGCGGCGTCCAGGGCGAGGAAGGCGGCGGCGACCGGGATGATCGCCCACAGCTTCGCCTTCCCCGCCTTGCGGACCAGCGCGATCATGAGGCAGCTGGTCATGAGCATGTCGATGGATACGGCGATGCCGTAGGCGTTGCCCAAGGCGCCCGAGGACTTGAAGGCCAGCACCAGGCCGATGGTGCCGATCATGAGCATCCAGTTGACGACGGGCACGTAGACCTGGCCGATCTTCTCGTCGGAGGTGTGGCGCACCTGGATGCGCGGCCAGTAGCCCAGCTGGACGCTCTGGCGCGCGAGGGAGAAGGCGCCGGTGATGACCGCCTGCGATGCGATGATGGTGGCCGCGGTCGCCAGGATGACGAGGGGATAGAGGGCCCAGGAAGGGGCGAGCCGGAAGAAGAGGTTGTCGATCTCGGTCGGGTTGTCGAGGAGGAAGGCTCCCTGCCCGACGTAGTTTAAAAGGAGGGCGGGGTAGACCAGTACGTACCATGCCTTCCTGATCGGGGACTTCCCGAAATGCCCCAGGTCGGCGTAGAGGACCTCGGTGCCGGTCATCGCGAGGAAGACCGAGCCGAAGACGCCGAAGCTCAGCGCTCCGTTGCGCGCGATGAACGAAACAGCCTCGAGGGGATTAAGGGCGGCGAGGATGCCCGGGTTGCCGGCGATCGAGACGGCGCCCAGGATTCCCATGACGAGGAACCAGACCGAGACGACGGGCCCGAAGATGCCGCCGATCTTCGCCGTTCCCCTGGATTGCGGCGGGAAGAGGGCGATCAGGACGAGCACGGCCAAGGGCACGATGTAGGGCGAGAACCTGGGCGTGATGACCTCGAGGCCCTCGATCGCGGAGAGTACCGAGATTGCGGGCGTTATCATGCCGTCGCTCAGGAGGAGGGCGGCGCCCAGGATGCCCAGGAGGACCATGAAGGCCTTGCGCTTCGCGGCGTCCTTGGGCAGGAGCCTCGAGACCAGGTTGACGAGGGCGAGGATGCCGCCCTCGCCGCGGTTGTCCGCGCGGAGGACGATGCCGAGGTACTTCACGCAGACCACTAGGCTCATCGACCAGATGAGGAGCGAGACGATGCCGATTATGTTGTCGCGCGCCGCGTCTATGCCGTGGACCGGCGAGAAGCATTCCCTGAGCGCGTAGAGCGGCGAGGTGCCGATGTCGCCGAAGACGACGCCGATCGCCGCGATCGCGAGCGCGAATCCGCGGCTCCGCTTCGTGCCTTCCGTGGTGCTCATCCGCGCTACTGTAGTCGTTTGCGCTTTCTTATTCAACGGGACGGCGGGCCTCCGCCCGCGCCCGCCGCGCCGCTCGCCGGCCTTGAACGCGGCCGTGCCGGGCATTATGGTTTGTTCGCGAGGGGGAATCATGGACGACAGGGTCGCGGAAGCCTTCGACTCCGCGGTGAAGCGGGTCTTCTCGGAAATGTTCGGCGTCGACGCGATCCGGTCGGGGACCTCAGAGCCGCCCGATTCCGACGAGCACGGCTGGGCGCTGACCGGCCTCGTCGGGCTCGCGGGACAGGCTCACGGCGTCGTCGCGATCAGGCTCGCGTCCGACCTCGCGGCCCGCCTCCTGTCGGGCACGGGCGTCGAGTCCTCGAGCGAGGAGGAGCGGCGCCAGCTCGAGGGCGGGCTGGTCGGGGAGATTGTCAACGTCGTCGCGGGACGGGCGGCCTCCTTCCTCAGCGGCCTCGACGTGGTGATAGCTCCCCCCGTCGTCGTCCGCGGGCCGAATCACAAGATCGGCTGGCCCGCCATCGCGCCCGTCCTCGCCCTTGGCTACGACCTGCCCGGCGGCGGCCTCGAGCTCGATCTCTGCGTCAAGCTCTGAGCGATGCCCGATAGCGCGCTCCTCGCTCCCGGCTTCGATCCCTTCGGGAATCTCGCCCTCGAGGAAGCCCTCTTCGGGGCGCCCGCCCTTCAGCGCCGCATCCTCCTCCTCTACTCGAACGATTCCTGCGTCGTCGTCGGGAGGAACCAGAATCCCTGGGTCGAGGTCTCTCCCCTCGCGGGGCTTCCCGCGCTCCGCAGGGTATCCGGGGGCGGGACCGTCTACCACGACCGCGGCGACCTGAATTGGTCCTTCCTGTCCCCGATCGCCGAGCACGACCGCCGCGCGGAGCTCGCCGCGATCGCCTCGGCCCTCGGCTCCCTCGGAGTCGAGGCGGCCGCCGACGGGCGCGGGGCCATCCGCCTGAAGGGGCCCGGCGGCCTCGCCGGGGCGAAGGTCTCGGGCAGCGCGAGGCGCGTTATGCGCGACCGTGTCCTGCATCACGGGACCCTCCTGGTCGACGCCGATCTCGGGCGCATGGCGGCCTGCCTCGGCGGCATCGAGGTCCTGAGGAGCGCGGCGCCCCGGTCGATCCCGTCCCGCGTCGCCAACCTGTCGGCCCTCGTCCCCGGCCTCGCGGCGGGCGAGGTAGCCGACGCCCTCTCGCGCTCGATCGCGGGGCGCGCGCCCGTAGGCGCCGAGCCCCTCGCCGATCCGGGGGCCCTTCGCCGCGCCGAGCTCCGGCTGCGGTCCTGGGACTGGGCCTGGGGCGCGACGCCTCCCTTCGCCGTCGCGGTCGGCGGGGGCGGCGACAGCCTCGAGATACGCGAGGGACGGGTCGCTTACGCCTCGGGGCCCCGCGCCGCCGCGCTCGAGAGCTTCGTCGGCGAGGCCTTCGAGTACGGCCTGCCGGATCTCGCCCGCGCCGCGATCGCGCCGGTACTAGGCGCGAGGGGACGATCGATAGTATAGTTCAGGCGTAAAGCGCGCGGCGGGGCGGCGGGAGCTACGGTGCTCCCAGCGGCCAAATGGCCGGCCTGAGCGCTTCATCCCGCAGGAAGCGCATCCCCCGCTCCTCGATTAAGGACACACATGAAAGACATAAGCTTCTCCTCGCTCGGCCTCGAGGCCTTCTTGCTGCAGGCGCTCGAGCGCGAGGGCTACGAGCGGCCGACGCCTATCCAGGCCGCTTCCATCCCCCCGCTGCTGGAGGGCCGCGACCTCCTGGGCGTCGCGCAGACCGGCACCGGCAAGACGGCCGCCTTCGCGCTCCCGATCATCCAGCTACTCTCGGCGTCGCCCGCGCGCCCGACGGCCCGCGGCTGCCGCGCCCTGGTCGTCGCGCCGACCCGCGAGCTCGCGGCGCAGATCGACGCGAGCTTCGCCGCCTACGGCTCGACCTCGCGCCTGACGCGGGCCTGCGTCTTCGGCGGCGTCGGCAAGTCGCCCCAGGCCCGCGCCCTAGGCCGCGGCGTCGACGTGCTGACCGCGACCCCGGGCCGCCTCCTCGACCTGCATTCCGAGGGCCAGCTGAGGCTCGACCATGCCGAGATCGTCGTCCTGGACGAGGCCGACCGCATGCTCGACATGGGCTTCATCCGGGACGTCAGGCGCATCATCGCCCTCCTGCCCAAGGAACGGCAGACCCTCCTCTTCTCGGCCACCATGCCCCAGGACATCGCGGGCCTCGCCTCGTCCGTGCTGCGCGACCCGGTGAAGGTGTCCGTCTCGCCCGAGAAGCCGACGGTCGACCTGATCGACCAGAAGGTCGCCTACGTCGAGAAGGCGGACAAGCGCGCCTTCCTCGCCGGGCTCATAGAGGCCCAGGACGCCCAGCGCGCCATCGTCTTCACGAGGACCAAGCACGGCGCCGACCGGCTGGCGCGCTCCCTAGAGGCCGCGGGCATCCCCGCCCAGGCCATCCACGCCAACAAGAGCCAGAACAACCGCACGAGGACCATGGACGGCTTCCGCTCCGGGATCTTGCGCGTCCTCGTCGCCACCGACCTCGCCGCGCGGGGCATCGACGTCGACGGGGTCACCCACGTCTACAACTACGAGCTCCCCGACGTCGCCGAGACCTACGTGCACCGCATCGGGCGCACGGCCCGGGCCGGCGCCAGCGGCATGGCCGTCGCGTTGTGCGACGCCGAGGAGAAGCCGCTGCTCAGGGCCATCGAGAAGCTCATGAGGAAGTCCGTGCCCGTCGGCTCGGGGGAGGCCTTCGAGGCCGCCGCCGAGGCGGCGCGGAAGTGGGCCGCCTCGCCCGAGGCGGCCGAGGCCGCCGCCAAGCGCGCCGCCGCTCGGGACGATGATCGAGAGCGCGGCCGCGGCCAGGAGCGCCGTCCCGCCGCGCCGCGCGGACGCGGCCAGGCCAAGGGCGACGCCGCTCGCGCGAAAGGCGACGCCGATCGCGCGAAAGGCGACGCCGCTCGCGAAAAAAGCGAGGGGCGCGATCGCAAGAGCCCGGCCTCGGGCGCGGAAAGGCGCTCCGCGGCCGCGGCCGCTTCCTCTCGCCGGCCCTCGGTCTCGGCGAGCGCGGAACCGAAGCGCCGACCGGCCGCTCGAGCGGCCGGCGCCGACCGCGGACGCCCGAACCTCGGCCGCCCCGGCCGCGCCCGTCCGGAAGGAGATCGCGAGCAGGACCGAGACTCTCGGAAATTCTCGATCGACGACGTCACCGGCTTCTCGTCGGTAGTCGGCGGCTCTACCCGGCGGCGGCGCTGAGTTGCCGCGCGGCGGCGTTTCGATGTAGCGTGCTGCGAGACATATCTCTTCAGTTGGTCGGGATAGAAACACGCGCCGGTAGGTAGTCCGGCGAGGCGGCGGCCGCGCGGCCGCGCCCGAGTATCCGCCGTCGTCGACGGCGTCCGTTCCCCGCCGGGGGGTAGTACGCCCGGAGGCGCGCGATGGACGCCGTCTTTACCGTCTTCTTCGAAGATCCTTTTTGGGTCGGCATCCTCGAGTCCGAGGACGAGGGCCGCATCGAGGTCGCCCGCCACGTCTTCGGCGCCGAGCCCTCGAACGCGGAGCTCGTCCAATTCATGCTGTATGGATTCTCCGAAATGCGGAGGGCCGCGTCGCCCGCGGAGGCCGCGCCGCGCCCGAGCCGGGGAAAGCTCAATCCTAAGCGGGCCATGAGGGAGGCGCGCCGGGCCGCCGCGCGGCCGGTATCGACCAAGGCGCAGGCGGCCCTGTCAGCGGCGCGATCCGAGCTCAAGGCCGGGAGGAAGGCTTCTTCCCGCGGCGAGCGGCGGGAGCTCGAGGAGCGCCGCTTCGATCTTCGCGCCGAGAAGCGGAAGCGCCGCCGCGCGGGGCATTGAACGGCGCGGCCCGCGGGGCCGCGCGACCGCCGCGGGGCTGGGGGCGGCCGCCATCGGCCGTAGCGCGCCGGGAATCGGCCGTAGCGCGCCGGGAATCGGCCGTAGCGCGCCGGGAATCAGCCGTAGCGCGCCGGGAATCAGCCGTCGGCTCCGGCCGCCCCCGCAAGGCCGCGTAGAACTCCGGCGGCACCGGGCTCTCGATCCTGAGGCTCTCGGCGCGCTCGGGCAGCCGGAGCTCGATCGCCGCCGCGTGAAGGAAGAGCCGCTCGGTCCCGCGATCGCCTCCCCGCGCGCGCTCGCCGCCGCCGCCCGATCGGCCGTAGCGCGGATCGCCGACGACGGGATGCCCGACGCCGGCGAATTGGACGCGGATCTGGTGCTTACGCCCCGTCTCCAGGAATATCTCGACGAGGCTCGAGCCCGCTCCTTCCGAGAGGACCCGCCACCTGGAGATCGCGCGCTTCGCCCCCTTCTCGCCCGGCCGCGCGGTTCGGACGAAGAGCTTCTCGCCCTCGATGAGGTATGAATCGAGGACTCCCTCCTCGGCCTCCATCCTTCCCTCGACCAGCGCGACGTAGCGGCGCTCGGTCACGATCTCGTCCCATCCGGACATCATTACGCGCTTCGTCCCGGCGTTCCTCGCGAATACGACGATGCCCGAGGTGTCCCGGTCGATGCGATGGACGACGGCGGCGCGCCCCTTGGGATTGCGTCGCCTGACTCGCTCGGTGGCGATGTCGAGGAGGCAGGGCGCGCGCGAGCCGTCGGGAGCGATGACGGGAAGGCCGGCCGGCTTATCGTAGGCCAGGATGAGATCGTCCTCGTAGGCGAGGCGCGCCGCCAGGCGCCGGCCGTGCCCGCCGGGGGCTCCCGCGCGCTCGGATCCGGCGGCGGGACGGCGCGCGCCGCCGGGGCCGCCGTGATCCGGGCCTTTCCCGCGCGGGTGCCCCGGGGCTCCCGGGGGGATAGGGCGCCGGCCTCTCTTCATTTCCGCCTCGAGCGCTCGGGGCGCTTGAGCCTCCGCAGGGGCTCCTTCGCCTCGAGCGCGTCGAGCAGCGACTCAGGCTCGTCCCGGACGACGAGGTCCCCGGCCATCTCGCTTGAAAGAAAGCCCTCGGACGCCATCTTCCCGATGAAGCCCAGGAGGGGCGCGAAGAAGCCCTCGACTTCCAGCATGCCTACCGGCTTCTCGTGGTAGCCGATCTGCCGCCAGGTCAAGGCCTCGAAGAGCTCGTCCAGGGTCCCGATGCCTCCCGGCATCGCGATGAAGGCGTCGGAGCGCTCGTACATCCTCGCCTTGCGCTCGTGCATGTCGGCGGCCACCACCAGCTCGGTCAGCTCGACCTGCTCGACGATCTCGTAGAGCCTTCGGGGAATGATGCCGGTGACCTCGCCTCCGCCCGACATGACGGCCCTGGCCAGGACGCCCATGAGGCCGCCGTCGCCGCCGCCGTAGATCAGCCTCATCCCGCGGCGGGCTATCTCGCCGCCGAGCTCCCAGGCGGCCTCGGCGTATCCCTGCCGCGCTCCGTCGCTCGATCCGCAGAAGACGCAGACCGAGCGTATCTTCCCGCCCCCGCTCGCCTCGTTGCCCATGGGCCGAGTATACCGGCGGGACATGGGCTGGGCAATGCGCGGCGCCCTTGCGCTCGGACGCCGTTTGCCTGACAATGGTCCCATGCGCGCTGCCGCGGCGCTCGTCGCGCTGCTACTCCTCGCCGCGCCGGTCCGGGCTCCCTGCCTGCCGTCGTCGATCCTGGTCGTCTGCGACGACGACTACCCTCCCTACGCCATGCGGAGGGCCGACGGCCAGCTCGAGGGCATCGTCCCCGACCTCTGGAAGGCCTGGGAGAAGGAGACCGGCATCGGCGTCGAGCTGCGCGGCATGAGCTGGGCCAAGGCCCTCGAGGAAGCCTCCGCGGGCAGGGCCGACGTCATCGACATGCTCTTCGAAACGCCCTCCCGAAGGCTCGAGTTCGAGCTCGGGCCTCCATACGCCGCGATCCAGGTGCCGGTCTTCATCCACAAGTCGGTTTCGGGCATCGCGTCGGCCCAGGACCTCGCCGGGTTCACAGTGGCGGTCAAGTCGGGAGACGCGTCCATCGACGAGCTCGTCGCCCGGGGCGTGGACGACCTCAAGCTCTACAAGGGCTACGCGGAGATAGTCGAGGCCGCCGCGCGGCTCGAGGTGCGGATCTTTTGCGTCGACAAGCCGCCGGCCTATTACTACCTGTACAAGAACAAGGTCGACGACGAGTTCCGCGTCGCCTTCCTCCTGGGCCGTGGCGAGTTCCACCGGGCCGTCCCGAAGGGCCGCTCCGACGTCCTCCGGCTCGTCGAGGAGGGCTTCAAGTCCCTGCCCTCCTCGACGGCCGCGGCGATCGACTGGAAATGGAGGGGATCGGAGCTCGCCGGCAGCGCCGACCTCCGCGTCATCTCCGTCGCGGCCGCCATAATCGGCTGCATCGTCGCCTTCCTGGTAATGAACTCCTGGGCGCTGGGGCGCAGGGTCCGCGCCGCCACCGCGGACCTCAACCGCAAGATCTCCCAGCTCGAGGAGAGCGAGGCGCGCAACCGGGCCTCCCTCGCCGAGAAGGAAGTCCTGCTCAAGGAGATCCATCACCGCGTCAAGAACAACCTGCAGATCGTCTCCAGCCTCATCCAGCTGAAATCGGAGGAGCTGCGCGACCGGGACGACCGCCTCCTCCTCGTGGATATCCGGCAGAGGATACTCGCCCTGGCCCAGCTGCACGAGCTCCTGTACCAGTCGAAGGACCTCTCCTCTATCGACGCGGGCGAGTACCTCGACGCGATCGTCCGGGATACCGCCCGGGCCTTCGCCTGGCCCGATATCGGTTGCAGCGTCGAGCGCGTGGTGCTGGGCATCGACGACGCGCTCCCCCTCGGCCTCGTCGCGGACGAGCTCCTCGTCAACGCGATGAAATACGCCTATCCCTCGGGAGAGAAGGGCGGCATCCGGCTCGCCCTCTCGGGCGGCGGTCCCGGGGCGGCGGGGGAGGGCCCGCTCGTCCTGCGCGTAGAGGACGACGGCGTCGGCCTTCCTCCGGGCGTCGACCCCGCTTCATGCGCGAGCATGGGATTCACCATCGTGCGCGGGCTCGCCCAGCAGCTCTACGGGGAGCTTCGCTTCGGCGGGCCCCCCGGCTTCAGCGTCGAGCTCCGCGTGCCCCGCGGCGGCGCCCGCGCCGCCGCCCTGCGCCACTAGCCTCGACCCGCCCTCGCCGGCGCGCCTGAGTCCCGCCCGGCGAGAGCGGGCGCGGACCTTTCCTAAAGGGCCGGTTTTGTACAAAAGACGAGAAGAAAGTCAAATACTTCCTTCGGCGGCTGGATTACCTTCTCCTTAAGGAAGGACCATGGCTAAAGACCTGTATCTCGACATGGCAGAGAGCCGCAAGCGCGTTCCCCTGGCGACCCATCTGGTGCTGCACGAGCTTTCCGATCCCGAGGGCGCGCTCCTCGATGGAGATAAGCTCGCGGCCGTCGCGGCCGAGGCGGCGCGGCGCTACGATTGCCCGCTCGCCTTCCCCCTCATGGACCTGACCCTCGAGAAGGACTTCATGCTACGCGCCATGGGCCTGGGCGGGACCGACCCCGCGGCCTTCCACTTCGACGCCGCGCCCGGCGACGGCCTCGTCGAGGCCCTCGACCGCGCCGATATCGCTCGGAGCCCTAGGATGGCGGCGAGCTGCGGCTCGATCCGGTCGCTGGCGGAGGCCGGCGGCCCCCTCGCGGTCGGCATGTCGATCGGCCCCTTCTCGCTCCTCACGAAGCTCGTCTCCGATCCCATCATTCCCGTCTACCTCGCGGGCTCGGGCGTCGGCGCCGCCGACTCCGCGGAAGTGGCCCTCGTCTCCGCCCTCCTGCCCTTGTGCGAGCTCGTCGTCCGCCGCTATTGCGAGGCCCAGCTCAAGGCCGGCGCGAGGGCGATCTTCGTCTGCGAGCCGGCCGCGAACGACGTCTTCTTCTCCCCGAACCAGCTCGAGGAGGGATCCTCGGTCTTCTCGGACTTCGTCATCGGCCCCAACTCGCGGTTGAAAGGCGCTATTGAGTCGGGCGGCGCGGACTACCTCTTCCACGACTGCGGTTCGCTGTCCCCGCTGATGGCCTCCGCGATCTCGGGCCTCAAGCCGGCCCTGCTCAGCCTGGGCAGCGCGGTCTCGCTCTGGGAGATCGAGGCCTCCGTATCCAAGGACGTCGTCCTCTTCGGCAACCTGCCGACGAAGAAGTTCTACTCCGACGAGGAAGTGCCCCTCGATTCGATCCCGAGGATGGTGCGCGAGATCGAGGATCGCCTGGGCCCGACCGCTCACCCCTTCATCGTCGGAAGCGAGTGCGATATCCTGGCGATGCCCGGCTACGAGGAGACGATCAAGAGGAAGGTCGAGGCGTTCTGCGCCAGTTGAAGCGGCGCGCGCCCGACCCGCCAGGCGGGCCGCCTTAAGTCCCTCGGCCGGGCGCCGGATCGTCTGGTCCGAGCATCGGGTTCTCGCGCAGGGGTCTTCCAGATGGGCAAGCGCTGCTTTAATCCCTACCTTCCGTCCTGGGAGTACATCCCCGACGGCGAGCCGCACGTCTTCGAGGGCAGGGTCTACGTCTACGGCTCTCACGACAAGTTCAACGGCCACGCCTATTGCCTGGGCGACTACGTGTGCTGGTCCGCTCCCGTCGGCGACCTGGGCGACTGGCGCTACGAGGGCGTCATCTACGCCAAGACGGACGACCCCTTGAATCCCGACGGGAGCATGTGCCTCTACGCCCCCGACGTCGCGGCCGGGCCGGACGGCCGCTACTACCTCTACTACGTCCTCGATAAGGTCTCGGTCGTCTCGGTGGCCGTCTGCGACACGCCGGCCGGCAAATACCAGTTCTACGGCTACGTGCATTACGCGGACGGGACCAGGCTTGGCGAGCGGGCCGGCGACGAGCCGCAGTTCGATCCCGGCGTCCTGACCGAGGGCGACCGGACCTACCTGTACACCGGCTTCTGCTGGCGGACCGACGAGTCGCGCCACGGCCCCATGGCCACGGTGCTGGGCCCCGATATGCTGACCATCGTCGAGGAGCCGGTCTTCATCGCCCCCTCGGGCCCCTATAGCAAAGGCTCCGGTTACGAGGGCCACGAGTACTTCGAGGCGGCGTCGATCCGCAAGCGGGGAAGCACCTACTACTTCGTCTACTCCTCCGTCGTCTTCCACGAGCTCTGCTACGCGACCAGCGAGCATCCCACGAAGGGCTTCGCCTATCGCGGCGTGATCGTGAGCAACGCCGACGCGGGCGTCGATTCCTACAAGCCGGCCTCGAAGCCCATGTACTACGGCGGCAACAACCACGGCGGGCTCGTCGAGGTCGGCGGCGACTGGTACGTCTTCTACCACCGCCATACGAACGGGACCAACTTCTCCCGCCAGGGCCTCGCCGAGAAAATATCTTTCCTTCCGGACGGATCTATACCCCAGGTCGAGATGACATCCTGCGGCCTCAACGGCGGGCCCTTGCCCGGGAAGGGAGAGTACCCGGCCCACATCGCCTGCAACCTCTTCTGCGGGGAGGAGTCACTCTACACCGGCCCGGGCGCCCACATGGACAACCGCTTCCCCAAGATCAGCCAGGACGGCAGGGACGGCGACGAGGAACCCGGCTACGTCACGAACATGATGAAGGGAGCCGTCGCCGGCTATAAGTACTTCGACTGCAGGGGCGTCCGTCGCGTGCGCATCAAGGTCCGCGGCTACTGCAGGGGCGACTTCGAGCTGCGCGCTTCCTGGAACGGCCCCGCCCTGGGCAGGATAAACGTTCCCGACTTCGCCAACGTGTGGAAGGAGCATTCCGCCGAGATCGCGATCCCCGACGGCGTGACCGCGCTCTACTTCGCCTACATGGGCGACGGGAACGCGAGCCTCCTGTCCTTTACCCTGGAGTAGGCGCGGCCATGCGGCGGGCGGCCCCGGCTGCCCGCCGATCGGCGCCGGCCTAGGCCGCGCCCCCGGCCGCGAGCGGCCCTCAATAGGACTGGAGTATCTCGAGGAGCCCGCGATCGACCCGCTCGGGATCGGCGTATTGCGGGGCGGACTCGAAGAGGCTCTCCCCTATGCTGACGATGCCGAAGTCGAGGTTCTTGTAGTTCCAGTAGCTCCAGCCGAAGCCGCGCTCCTTGAAGATGCTTAAGGCGTCCCGCATCCAGGCGTGGCGGCTCTCGCGATCGGGGCCGCCCATGTACACGCCGAACTCGTTGCAGGCGACGCGGGCCGAGTAGCGCTCGCGGAAGCGGATGACCGGCTCGAGCATCCGCTCGAGGCGCCCGCGGTCCCAGCTCCCTTCCTCCTCGAGGGGGAGCCTCGTGGCGCCGTCGTTCTCGATGGAGTAGTCGCCGGGGTAGGGCCGGGAGCGCTCGAAGGCCGCGCCCGGGCACCAGGGAGCCTTCTGATGGGTGAAGACCATGGGATTGTAGAAGTGGAAGCTGTAGAGCGCGTTGCCGTCGTCGATGGGCTCGAGGCCCTCGAACTGGGATGCGGAATTCCAGAGATTCGAGCCGATGACCAGGGTCGCCTTCGGCGCCATGCGGCGCACGGCGGCCGCGAGCTCGGCCTTGACCTCGTTCCATATCCCCGCGTTAGGCGCTACCGGCTCGTTCAGCAGCTCGAGCATGATCCCGCTCTTGCCGCCGTAGCGCTCGGCCAGCTGGTCCCAGACGCGCAGGCAGTCGCGCCGGTACTTCGCGTCGGCGAAGAAGGCCTGATCGCGCGTCACGCCCTCGAAGAAATCGTGGCCTGGGCATTTATGCAGGTCCAGGATCAGGCTAAGGCCGGCGCCGAGGCAGGAGTCGACGGCGGCGTCGAAGAGGCGCAATACCTCCTCGTTCGGGCGCATGTCCGCGTCGAATGCGTTCTTCCAGTCGAGGGGCAGCCTGACGTGATCGAAGCCCCAGGACCTTACGCGCGCGAAGTCCTCGGGCCCGAGGAAGGAGCGTATGTGGCCGATCAATCCCGGGAAGCCCTTCGGGTTCTTCTCTTCGATTGCATCGACCTGGCTGAACCATCCTCCGAAATTGACTCCGCGCATAGCGACTCCTCGGTGGTGAAACGTTTCAGCACTCTAATATTGAACCGGTTGCATGTCAAGCGAAACCTCCGCCCACATAGAAATTGACCTTCTTCGAATACGGATGTACGATGATTGCTTGATGAAACGTTTCAGCGCCGCTCAGCCTGAGGTCACCATCCGCGATGTCGCTCGAGAGGCGGGGGTATCGATGGCGACCGCCTCCTACGCGCTGAACAATTCCGGCCGCGTCTCGGCGGAGACGAGGGCCAAGGTTCAAGGGGCCGCGGAATCCTTGGGATACGAGCCGAGCATCGCGGCTCGCCTTATGAAGGGCGTCAAGGGCAATTTGATCGCCGTGCTCGCCGAGGGATTGGCCGGGCCATGGTACGGCGAGATTCTCGAGGGGCTGCAGCCCGCCGCGAACGCGGAGGGCTTCGCCGTGGTCGCGATGACGATGCAGTCCGACTCGCTGGCCTTGTGCAAGAGCCTCGCCGCGGCGGGCCTGCTTCGCGGCTTGGTCATGCTGAACCCGAAGGAATCCATGGCGCCCTTCATCGCGCGGATGGCCGCCTCCGTACCGACGGCGCTCTTCGATCCCGCCGATCAGGAGGTCGAGGCGATCCGCTACGTCCTCGATAACAAGGGCGGCATCCGGGCGCTTATGGGGCACCTGTGGGACAGGGGCTACAGGGATTACCTCTGGCTCGACGGCGATGTCGATGCGGCCTGGGACGCGCGCGAGCGCTTCGAGGCCTTCGATTCCTTCCTCGACGAGAAGGGCCTCCCGCGATACAGGAGGCTGAGGTCCTACGGAGGCTTCAAGACCGAGGTGGCGGAGAAGTCCGTCGCCGAGATCCTGGCCCGAGGGCCGGCCCCGCGCGCCATAGTCGCGGCGAACGACGAATCGGCCATCGGCGCGCTGAACGCGCTGGCCGGCTTCGGCCTCGAGGCGCCGGGCGACGTCGCGGTCGCCGGCTTCGACGGGCTCAGGGTCTCGGCCTGGCTCCGGCCCCCGCTGACGACCCTGGCCTATGACCGCAAGGCCCTGGGCGAGCGGATGGCGCGCAGCGTGATAGAGGCCCTGGGCCGCGGCGCCGGGAACGAGACCATGCTCGTCGAGCTCGAGCTCTTGGCTCGGGGAACGACATGATTAGGCCAATGGGGCCGATTGATATGCGCCTTTCGCGGCGCGGGAGGGATGAGACTATGGAATCTAGGCAGTGGAGGAGAATTATCGCGTTGTGCGCCGCCATCGTCGCCTTCGGGGCGGTCGCGGCGACGACGCAGGGCACGGCGGCGCCGGAGGCCGGCGACGGCGCCTGGCTCGGGCTGTTCACGGAGAAGGGGCCCGAGGACATGGCCGAGACCAAGTCGCTCGAGGCGCGACTGGGGAAGAAATTCGCCTCGATCATGTGGTTCATGGACTTCGCCCATCCCTTCCCGGCCCAGGCGGCCCAGAACGCATGGGACTCCGGCTCGATCCCGAATATCACCTGGGAACCCTGGTCCTGGGACGACAACGAGAAGATCCATCTCGCCGATATCAATTCCGGGGCCTGGGACGGCTACATCTCCGAGTGGGGCGCGGCGGCCGCGAAATTCGGCAAGCCCCTCTTCGTCCGCTGGGGCCACGAGTTCAACGGCGACTGGTATCCCTGGAGCGTCGCGAAGAACGGGGAGGATCCCCAGGCCTACGTAAAGGCCTATCGCAGGGTGCATGACCTCGTCGTCCGCGCCGGCGCGAGGAACGTCGCCTGGGTATGGTGCCCGAACGCGAGCAGCGTCCCCTCGCGCGATTGGAACGATCCTCTTTTGGCCTATCCCGGCGACGAGTACGTCGACTGGGTCGCCATCGACGGCTACGACTTCGACGGCAACGCCTCGTTCTCGGACATCTTCTCGAAGACCTATACCGCGATCGTCAGGAAGGCGGACAAGCCGATCTACATAGGCGAGTTCGCCACCGGGCGCGCGGGAAGCGAGAAGGCCGCCTGGCTGAAGGATATGCGCGAGTCGCTCGCCTCGGAATTTCCCGGCATCAAGGGCATCGTGTACTTCAGCGTGAAGAAGGAGCGCGACTGGCGCCTCGACGATTCGCCCGCGTCCTTCGCCGGCGCGAAGGAAGTCCTGTCCCTGCCCTTCTTCAAGTCCGAGCGCGAATCCGTCGATAGCCTGGCGGGGCTCTTCCACAAGAATTACGCCGAGTACAAGAAAGGCGCGGCGCCCTCGGCCGCCTCGAGCCGCGCGGATATCGGCGCCGCGAGCGCCGCTCGGGACTCCTCCGGCGCGATCGATTGGGCGAAGGCCGCGCCGATGATCGTAGCCGGCAAGAACGGATTGGGCGGGACCGTCAAGCTCGCCTGGGACGCCGACAGGCTCTACCTGAAAGCCGATATCAAGACGCGCTTCCCGCTTTCGAACCCGCAGAAGAACGACGGGATCTGGAACGGGGCATGCATCGAGCTCTGCATCTCGACCGATCCCAAGGCCGATCCCGCGCGGCTGAATTTCGGCCAGACTGATTGGCAGCTCGGCTTCGCCCCGAAGGACGTAGCCAAGTCCCTGCCGGAGCGGAGCTGGGAATGGAGCAAGCTGAGATCCCAGGTGCCGGGCGCCGAGATCGCCTCGAAGCCGATAGAGGGAGGTTATTCGATCGAGGCTTCCTTCCCCTGGGAGTCCCTGCGCGGATTCAAGGCCGAGGCCGGCATGGTCCTCGGCTTCGACATCGCGGTCGACGACGCGGGCGCCAGCGGCCAGCGGGCTTTCCAGTGGATCTGGAACGGCTCGAACCAGTTCTACAACTCGCCCGCGCAGTGGGGGACCCTGACTCTGCTGCCTTGACCGATAGCGAGGCCCCGGGCCGGATCGGCCGGCCCGGGGCCGCTCGCGTCGCGACGCGCGGTCGGACGCGCCGCCCGCCGCCGAGCGGGGGCGCGCGCCCCCGCCTCGGCGCGGCTCAGAGCCGCTCGAGCCTAAGCGTCGTCCCGCGGCCGTCGCCCGGGCCGAGGTCGACGATCAGTCCCGCCTCCATGAGCTCGTCGCCGCCGAAGACGCCCGAGGGCCCGGCGGCCCCGAGGCAGGGCGAGACGCGGTAGTCGGCGTCGCGGTCCAGGCCCTTGAGGCGGAAGCGGGGCGGGGCGGTATTCGCCCGGCACAGGACGCGGAAGTACGATGCCAGGGCCTCGGAGCCGTCCGGGGCGACGAAGATCCACGCGGCCGTATTCCCCTCGAAGGGACTCTCTATCCGCATGAATCGCCCGAACTGCACGAGGCGGCGGGCTTCCTTGTAGAAGCGGACCTGCTCGGCGACCCGGGACTTCTCCTCGTCCGTCAGCGCGCCCAGGTCCAGCTCGTAGCCCAGGTTGCCCGACATCGCGACCAGTCCGCGGAAGTCGAGGGAGGTGGTCCTTCCTACCTGGTGGTTCGGGACGGCGGAGACGTGGCAGCCCATAGTAAGGGGCGGGTAGACGAGGCTGGTCCCGTACTGGATCGCGAGCCGCGCGACCGCGTCCGTATTGTCGCTCGTCCACACCTGGGACATGTACGCGAGGATTCCCGGGTCGAAGCGTCCCCCGCCTCCCGAGCAGCCCTCGAAGAGCACGTCAGGGAAGGATCGGGTCAGCTCCTCCATGGCGCCGTAGAGGCCCAGCATGTAGCGGTGCTGGGTCTCCTTCTGCCTCGCAGGCGGCAGGCCGGCGGAGCAGGCTTCCGTCATATGGCGGTTCATGTCCCACTTCACGTAGGCGATCGGGGCCGAGCGGAGCACGGCCGATACGGAGTCGATCACATAACGCGCCACCTCCGGCCTGCCCATGTCCAGGACCAGCTGATTGCGGCTCTGGCTGCGCGGCCTTCCCGGCGCGTGGAGGCACCAGTCGGGGTGGGCCCGATACAGGTCGCTGTCCGGGCTGACCATCTCGGGCTCGAACCAGAGCCCGAACTTCAATCCCTCTTTCCCGACGCGGCTCGCCAGGTCAGATAGGCCGAGGGGGAGCTTGCGCCGGTCCTCCGTCCAGTCGCCCAGCGAGCTGCGGTCGTCGTCGCGATGTCCGAACCAGCCGTCGTCCAGCACGAGGAGCTCGAGGCCCAGCTTCCCCGCCTCGGAGGCGAGGGCCGCGATCTTTTCGGCGTCGAAGTCGAAGTAGGTCGCTTCCCAGTTGTTGACGAGTATCGGCCTCTCGGCGTCCCGCTGCCTCCCTCGGCATAATCGCGTCCTGAAGAGGGAGTGGAAGCGCTCGGACATCCCGCCCAGCCCCTCGGGCGAGCGGACGAGGATCGCCTCGGGCGTATGGAAGCTCTCGCCCGGCTCGAGGAGCCAGGAGAACTCGAAGGGATCGATGCCGATCGCCAGCCTCGTCCCGCCCTTCGAGTCGACCTCGGCCTGGGCCAGGAAATTGCCGGAGTAGACGAGGCTCATCGCGAGGACCTCGCCCTTGTCCTCGCCCGCGCCCGGCTCGAGGAGGGCGATAAAGGGATTGGCTTGATGGCTCGAGGCGCCGCGGCGGCTCTGGACCGACTGGATGCCGGGCGCGAGGGCCCGGCGGACGACGGCGCGCTCGC
The DNA here is from genome assembly GCA_964410245.1 of uncultured Treponemataceae bacterium. Classification (GTDB taxonomy): domain Bacteria; phylum Spirochaetota; class Spirochaetia; order Treponematales; family Rectinemataceae; genus CAZXXZ01. The sequence goes on from CAYPHO010000016.1 coordinate 20,016, forward strand.
GTCCCCAGTCGCCGGGAAGCTGGAGCATCTCGTAGCCGGAGCTCGGCAAGTCGACGCTGGCGCTCAAGGCCCGCAGGATCGTGAGCTTTTGCTTGCCGAGGTTGCGGAAGCGGACCGAGCGCGCGATCGCGTCGGCTTGAGGGAAGACCGAGTAGGAGAGCCTTACCTCGAGGCCGATCAGCTCGTCGAAGAGCTCGAGCTCCAGGGTCTCGACGCCGTCGCCTTCCTCAGCGTAGGTGGCGGGCAGGCCCGGAAGCGCGCCCTTGCCCGGGAAGATGCGATGGCCGCGATAGGCGAGGTCGGTGATCGTCGAGCCGTCATCCTGCAGGACCTGGAAGGCCGGGGCGCGGAAGTCGGAGTTGCCGAAGGCCGGGTACTCGCGCGGCAAGGCGTCGAGCGAGAGGAAGGGGATAGCGGGATCGTGCTCGGGCGCGAAGGCGCGGAGCTCGACGGGCGGATTCGCCGCGCCCCTCCATTCGCGCAGGCGGCCGCCCCAGTGCAGGGAGATCGGATGCTTTCCCGCCGCGATCCCTACGACGTAGCTCGAGGAGCGGGTCTTCAGGTGGAAGGTCGAGGCGGACTCGGAGTATTCGATGCTCATGCCGCCATCATGCCCCGCCGGGCAGGTCGAGTTCCAGTCCCGCGCTCGTGACGCGTCGCGCGGCGCCGTAGATCTCGATCTCGGCCTCGCCGCCCTCGACTGCCCTGAACCGCGCCTTCCCTTCGCCGACCTCGATCGACAAGAGCGTCCCGGCGTAGAGGACCTTGAATCGATAGGCCTTCCACTGGCTCGGTATCGAGGGCGCGAAGGAGAGGATCTCGCCGTCCGTGCGCATGCCGCCGAAGCCCGAGACCATGCTCGCCCAGACGCCCGCCGCCGAGGAGGAATGGATGCCCTGCTCGGTGTTGCGGTTGTAGTTGTCCAGGTCGAGGCGGGCCGCGTAGGCGAGGAAGTCGTAGGCTTCCCGCGACTTGCCCAGCTCCGCCGCGAGGATGGCGTGGAGCGAGGGCGAGAGCGAGGACTCGTGGCTCGTGCGCGCTTCGTAGAATTCGTAATTGGCGCGCTTCTCCTCCATCGTGAAGTCGCGGCTGAAGAAGTAGGGCAGGTTGAGGAAATCCGGCTGCTTGAGCATGTCGAGGCGGAAGATCTTGATATAGGCCCAGTTCTTGTAGATCGGCACCTGCGACATCGGGATCGACTTCACGTCGACGTGGGGCAGGTCGAAGTAGCCGGCGTGCTGCTCGTAGACGCCGGTGGCCTCGTCCTTGGGGATGCGCATCTTCTGGGCCATGCGCTTCCACTCGGCCGTCTCCCCGGGGCGCAGGCCGATCTTCTCGACGACCTGCTCGCGCAGCTCGGGCGCCGCGCTTTCCATCTCGTCCAGGACTTCCAGCGCGTACTCGAACATCTTCTTGCCCAGGTAGTTCGTGTAGCAGTTGTGGTTAACCATCATGTGGAACTCGTCCGGCCCCATCACGCCGTAGAAGCCGAAGTCGCCCTTCGACGGGCTCCAGCCGCCGGCGCTCGCCATGCAGCGGCACATCTGCAGGAGCATCTCGATGCCCTCGCGGTACAGGAAATCCTTGTCCTTGCAGACGCGGTCGTAGTGCCAGATGGCGTAGAAGACCGCGCCGTTCTGGTGGATCTCGAGGTCGACGTGCTGCCAGGTGCCCGAGTCCTCGTAGCCGGTGATGGTCGAGAAGGGGTAGCGCGCGCCCTCGAGGTCGATGCGCGCGGCGTTCTCTATCGCGCGAGGCAGGTTGTGGTAGCGGTACATGAGGAGCTTTCGAGCGATAGCGGGGTCGAGGAACATGTACATGCGATGGCAGTAGACCTCGGTATCCCAGAAGTTGACGCCGGAATAGACCTCGCCGCCCAGCTTGCACAGGACGTTCCGCCTGTCGCTCTCGCCGTGGTAGTTGATGTACATGGCGAAGAGGGAATAGCGGACGCCCTGCTGCAGCTCGGGATCGCCGTCGATCTCGATGTCCATCCTTTCCCAGAAGCGCTTCCATTCTTCGCGATGAGCCTCGAGCTCCTCGTCGAAGCCGAGGCCGGAACGCGCCTTCGCCAGATCCATGCCGGCCTTCCATACCTTGTCGGAGCCGGCGCCCTGCTCCCAGCGGTTGACCGCGACCTTGTCGAGGGTCGTCGCCTTCCCCCGCTCCAGTCTCAGCCTCGACTCGAGGCCGATGAACTTGTCCCGCTCGATCGTGACCGGCGAGATGTCCTGATCCGAGCGGACGCGGAAGCTGGAGAAGAGGCTGCATCCGGACTTGCGGGTGCGCGCCTGGATAGCGCAGATCCCGCCCTCGCGGCCCGAGCGCTCCGCGGTCCAGAAGTTCGCGCTCGCGAGGAGTTCCTCGCGGGAGGCCGAGCCGGCGCCCGTACCGGCGCTAGCGCCGGTGCCCCGGGTCTGGTCCCAGCCGGCCGCGAGCTCGTAGACCGTGTTGAAGTCGGCGCCCGAGACGATCGTCGCCTCGCCCGAGAAGTCCACCGGCTCGAGGACGATGCGCTGGCAGCCGACGGCGGTGTCGCGAAGGCTCAGGAAGCGCGTGAATGTCAGCTTGAGGCTCTTGCCGCTCTTGGTCGCCCACGTAAACTCGCGCGTGAGCGTAGCGTCGCGCAGGTCGAGGACGCGCTTGAAGCCCGAGAACTTCGAGGTGGCCAGGTCCAGCGTTTCGCCGTCGATGGCGATGCGAGTATAGAGCCAGTCGACGGCGGTGATCATGGCCGCGACCTCGCTGACGAAGCCCTTGAAGGACTGGGGGTACTTCACTTCCAGCGTATCGTAGAGCTGGCTGAAGTAGCTGCCCAGGAGGTGGTCGCCCGAGTAGCCCTCCTCGAAGTAGCCGCGCGCGCACGCGAACTCGTTCGCGAGGGAGAAGACGGATTCGGACAGCCGCTGCCTCGCGGGATCGAAGCCCTCCTCGACGACGAGCCAGGGATCTACCTTGAAGTACTTCTCGGAGGTCTTGAATAGGTGCATTCCTAACTCCTATCGAGGGGCGTCGGCGTTCTAGGCGCGAGGCGCCGGTCGGCGCCGCCTTCAGCCCTTGATCGCCCCGGCGGTCACGCCGAGCGTTATGCGCCTTTGGAAGATCAGGTAGACGGCCATGGGCACCGCCATCGCGATCACG
>CAYPHO010000017.1:0-7715 GCA_964410245.1 uncultured Treponemataceae bacterium
TATCTCGCGATACTTCTCGCCGAGCTCATGGAGAAGTGCGAGGAGTATCGCGAGATAGCGACCTCCCAGCTGACCGCGGAGGAACTGCGATGAGCGACACCGGAAGGGGCGGCCGCCCCGCGGCGACGGGCGGCGCGGGAATGGGACGGCCTCGCGGGCCCGGCTTCGGCGGGCCCGGCGGGGGACCCGGCCACATGATGATGCCGGGCGCGAAGGCCCGCGATTTCAAGCTCACGATGTCGAGGCTGATCGCCTACCTCGGCGCCTACCGGCTTCCGATCCTGGCGATGTCCCTTATCGCCCTCGCGTCGACGGTCTTCTCGATCTTCGGCCCGAAGGCGCTCGGCGGCGCGACGACCGCCCTCTTCGAAGGCGCCAAGGCCATGGCCGGGGGAAGCGGCGGCATCGACTTCGCGAGGGTAGCCGGCATCATCGCCTTCACGGGCGGGCTCTACCTCGCCTCGGCGGCCTGCGGCTACGCCCAGGGCTGGATCATGTCCGGCATCTCGGCGAGGATCACCTACCGATTCCGCAAGGACATCTCGGAGAAGATGGACCGCATGCCCCTGCGCTACTTCGACGGCACGGGCCGCGGCGAGCTGCTGTCGCGGATCACGAACGACGTCGACGTCGTAAGCCAGACCCTGAATCAAGGGCTGACGCAGATCATCACCTCGACGGCCACGGTCGTCGGCGTCATCGTCATGATGCTCTCGATCAGCTGGCTCATGACCCTGGTGGCGCTCTGCATCGTCCCGATCTCGCTCGCCTTCGTGAGCTTCGTGGTCAAGCGCTCGCAGAAGCTCTTCAAGAAGCAGCAGGAAGGCCTGGGCAAGGTCAATTCCCACGTCGAGGAGATGTACGGCTCGCACGTCGTCATGAAGGCCTTCAACGGCGAGGAACGCAGCCTGAGGGCATTCTCGTCCCTTAACGGCGAGCTCTACGAGTCGGCGTGGAAGGCCAACTTCCTCTCGGGCCTCATGATGCCGGTCATGGGCTTCATCGGGAACCTGGGCTACGTGGGGGTCACCATCCTCGGCGGCGCCCTGGCGCTCAGGAACGCGATCACGGTCGGCGACATCCAGGCCTTCATCCAGTACGTGCGCTCCTTCAACCAGCCGCTGACCCAGCTCGCGAACATCTCGAACGTCCTTCAGCAGACCGCGGCCGCGGCCGAGCGCGTGTTCGAATTCCTGGGAGAGGCCGAGGAGCCGGAAGAGCGGCCGGATCCCGCCGACGCCGGCCTCGTGCGCGGGCATGTCGATTTCAAGGACGTGCGCTTCGGCTACTCGCCCGACAAGAGCGTCATCAGCGGCTTCACCGCCTACGCCGAGCGCGGCCACAAGATCGCGATCGTCGGGCCCACGGGCGCGGGCAAGACCACGATGGTCAAGCTCCTCATGCGCTTCTACGACGTGGACTCGGGCGCCATCCTGATCGACGGGATCGACGTCCGCGACTTCAGGCGCGGCGACCTGCGAAGGGCCTTCGGCATGGTCTTGCAGGACACCTGGCTCTTCAACGGCACGATCATGGAGAACATCCGCTACGGCCGCCCGGGCGCGGCCGACGAGGAGGTCTTCGAGGCGGCCAGGACCGCCCACGCCGACCACTTCATCCGAGCCCAGCCCAAGGGCTACGAGACGATCATCAACGAGGAGGGAGACAATATCTCGCAGGGGCAGAAGCAGCTCCTGACCATCGCGCGCGCGATCCTCGCGGACCCGAGGATGCTGATCCTGGACGAGGCGACGAGCTCGGTCGACACGCGAACCGAGATATTGATCCAGAAGGCCATGGACGGCCTCATGCGGGAGCGCACGAGCTTCATCATCGCGCACCGCCTGTCCACGGTGAGGAACGCCGACCTCATCCTGGTGATGAAGGGCGGGAACATAGTCGAGCAGGGCACGCACGAGTCGCTGCTGGCGGCCGGCGGCGCCTACGCGGAGATATACCGCAGCCAGTTCGACTCGCCGGCGGAATAGGGGGCGCATAAGGCATAGTGCTTATGCGCGCCTTATGCCCTAACCCGATTTTCGGATCCCTTCATCGGCCATACAGTGCCCCTCTAGAGATCGGCGGCGCCGAGCGCCGCCGGGAAACCGATAGGGGGTATCATGAAGATCGGGACCAGACTCATCGTCCTCGCCCTGCTCTTGGCCGCCGCGGGCTCGTCGGGCCTGTACGCGGCTCCTACGAAAGTATCGTTCTGGCACATCGGCACAGCGACGAACGACCGCGCCTTCTACGAGAGGCTCAAGGCCGAGTACGAGGCCGCGCACCCGGACGTGACGGTGGAGATCACCGTTCTCGAGAACGAGGCCTTCAAGGCGAAGCTCGCGACGCTGATGCAGTCGGGCACGCCGCCCGACATCTTCCACAGCTGGGGCGGCGGCACGCTCGCCGAGTACGCGCAGGCCGGGCTCCTGCGGGACATCACCAAGTTCACCAAGGGCACGGCCTGGGGCGCCTCGATGGCGAGCGGCGTGTGGAACGTCTACCAGTACAAGGGCAAGCAGTACGGCTCGCCGCACGATATGGGAGCGATCACCTTCTGGTATAACAAGGAGCTCCTGGCGAAGGTAGGCTACAAGTCCTTCCCGACGGACTGGGACGATTTCCTTAGGCTCGTCAAGAAGCTCAAGGCCGCCGGCATCACGCCGATCGCCCTGGGCGGCCGCGATAAGTGGCCCGCCATGCACATGTGGTCCTACCTCGCCCTGCGAATCGGCGGAAGAGAGGCCTTCGAGGCCCTGTTCTCCGGCAAGGGCAAGGGCTTCAACGACCCGGTCTTCGTCAAGGCGGGCCAGCTGCTCGTGGAGCTCGCCGCGCTCAAGCCCTTCCAGGACGGCTTCCTCGGCGCGACCTTCGACGACGAGTCCGCGCTGGTCGGGAACGGCCAGGCCGCGATGGAAGTCATGGGGCAGTGGGCGCCGAATAACCAGGTCGACAAGTCGATCGGCAGGAAGGGACTGGGCGACAAGCTGGCCGCCGCTCCCTTCCCCTCGATCAAGGGCGGCAAGGGCAAGGCCACCGACGTCATCGGCGGCGGCAACGGCTACGCCGTAGGCAAGGGCGCGTCGGACGCCGCGGTCGACTTCCTCAAGTTCTTCAACAGCGTCGAGAACAACGCGGCCTGGGCCGCCAGCAACGGGGCGATCCCCACGGTCAAGGGCGCCGAGAGCGGCATCAAGGACGCGAACGCCGGCCTCGTAAAGGCGATCGTCGACAAGTGCACCTTCTATCAGCTCTACCTGGACCAGTTCCTCTCGCCCGCCGCCGGCGGAGCGGTCAACGACGCGGTCCAAGCGATGCTCGCCGGGAGCCAAACCCCCGCGCAGGCCTGCGCCGCGATGCAGAAGGCCTACGAGGACAGGTAAGGGCATATCGGAAGCGAGGCCGCCCGAGGGGCGGGACGGGAGCCGCGATAGCGGCCGCGTCCCGCCGGCGGCCTTCTCGAAGCCGCGGCCGCGCGGGCCGGTGAGGCTCCGCGAGGCCGCGCGGCGGCGTGTCGGGGGATCGCGTGTCGAGAAAAACGTCAATCAGGACCGGACCGGGAAGGGCGAGCTTCGCCACGCTCTTCATACTGCTGGCCCCGGCCCTGGTCATCTTCGTATCAATGGTGCTGGTTCCCGTCGTCCAAGCGGCGGTCTTCAGCCTCTACAAATGGAACGGCCTGGGGCCGATGGTCAACTTCCGGGGGCTGCGCAATTTCCAAGTCCTGCTCTCCGACGGGATCGTCGGCAAGGCTTTATCGCACAACGTATTAATCGCCTTGGCCTCGCTCGTCGTCCAGTTGCCCCTGGCCATGGGCCTGGCGCTGATGGTGAGCGACGAGAAATTCAAGGGAGCGGTCTTCTTCCGTACCTTCTTCTTCCTGCCCTACGTCCTGTCGGAGGCGATAACGGGAGTGCTGTGGCAGTTCATCTACCAGCCGCAGTTCGGGCTCGTCAAGGCGATCTGGACCGCCCTCTTCCCGGGAGCGCAGTCGCCCGCGCTGCTCGGGGACACCAAGACGGTCTTCTGGGCCATCCTGGCGGTCGTGATGTGGAAGTACTTCGGCCTCCACATGACTATCTACGTGGCCGGGCTCCAGGACATCCCCAAGGACCAGATCGAGGCGGCCACGATCGACGGCGCCTCGAAGGGCAGGATATTCAGGTCGATCATCCTTCCCGGCATGCGCGTGCCGATCCAGCTCACCGTATTCTTCAGCGTGATCGGCAGCTTCCAGGTCTTCGACATCGTATGGGCGATGGGCCGAGGCGATCCCGTGAACGCCGCCGAGACCATCGTTACCTACTTGTACAAAATGGGGCTCCAGAGGTTCAACATCGGATACGGCGGGGCGATCGCGGTCTTCATCTTCCTCCTCTGCCTCCTCTTCAACGTCTTCTACCAGAAAGTTCTCGTAAGGGAGGATCGCGAGGCATGAAGGGCTCTATGAAGCTGGAAGGGAGCATCGTCGCGGCTTTACGCTACGCCGCCTGCGGCCTGATGCTCCTTATCGTCGCCGTGCCGCTCTACATCGCGGTCTCAGGCGGGTTCAAGGACATGTCGCAGCTCCAGACCGACCCGATGGGGCTCCCCTCGCCCTTCGTCGCGGGGAACTACCTCGACATGCTGACGGGGAAGACGGGTCATTTCTGGCGGCAGATGGGCAACAGCCTGATCATCGCCGCGGGGACCATCGCCATACTCCTGGTAACGGCTTCCTTCTCGGCCTACGCCCTGGCGCGCATGCGCTTCAGGCTGAACGGACCGATCTACGGGATCTTCCAGCTGGGATTCTTCTTCCCCTTGGCGGTGGCCATCCTGCCTCTCTACCTGCAGATGAGGAGCCTGGGCCTCATCGACAAGTACATGGGCGTAATCCTTCCCCAGGTCGCCTTCCAGATCCCCATGCAAGTCATGCTGCTCCGCGGCTTCTTCAAGGGCATTCCGGTCGAGTTCGAGGAAGCCGCGGCGATCGACGGCTACGGCCCATTCGGCTTCCTATTCAATATCGTCGTGCCCCTCTCGACGCCGATCCTGTCGACCGTCGCCATACTCACCCTGATCGCTAGCTGGAACAACTTCTTCACGCCCCTTATCGTCCTCAACACGGCGGCGAAATATACCCTGCCGATGGGAGTCATGGATTTCATGAGCCAGTACGCGACCGGATGGAACCTGATCCTCGCCTTCCTGGCGCTCGCCATGGTCCCGGCGATAGTCATCTACATCCTCTGCCAGAAGTACATCGTCGCGGGCCTTACCGGGGGCGCGATAAAAGGGTAGTATCGCGAATGAGCCCGAGGCCGCGAAAAGGGCCGGGGGGCGCAGGAAGAGTTAAAGGCAATGTCACATAACGCGAAGGCGCTCGGTCGCCGGCCGAGGATCGGCGTATTCCTCGGCGTATTCTGGGATCCCTACGTCCAGGAATTCTGGAAGGGGGCGGTCGGCCGCGCCGGCGAGCTCGGCGCGGAGGTCATCGGCTACCTCGGCTACGCGCTCAGCGGCCCGCAAAGCTCCCTCACGGCCTTGAGCGCCGTCGGCAGCATGGCCCGCTCGGGCGGCGCGGACGGCATCATCATCCTCTCCGGGTCGCTCGCCTCGTGCGCCGGGGTCGAGGGTATATCCGCCCTGGCCTCGGGCGCGGGCGTCCCGTCCATTTCGGCCGGCTACGAGATCGAGGGGACCTCCTGCATCACGGCGGACGGGTCTAGGGCCATGCGCGGCATCGTCCGCCACCTGGTCGAGGCCCACGGCCGCCGCTCCTTCGCCCTAGTGACCGGTCCGGCCGACCACCTTGAGTCCCTTGAGCGCGAGAAGGCCTTCCGCGAGGAGCTCGCGGCCGCGGGCATTAAGCTCGACGAGTCGCTCGTCCACCGGGGAGTATTCCGAGCGGACGACGGAGCCGCGGCTGTCCGGCGCTTCCTGGACGCCGGCGCCGAATTCGACGCGATCGTATGCCTCAACGACAACATGGCGCTCGGCGCCTCGCGCGCCCTGCGCGAGAGGGGCCTCGCCGCCTCCTTCGACGCCTCCGTGACCGGATTCGACGACATACCCGAGGCCTCGAGGTCCTGGCCGCCCCTGACTACGGCGCGCCAGCCGACGCGCGAGATGGCCAGCGCGGCCGTTGACGCCCTCATGGAGCTCATGGAATCGGGCGAGCCGCGCTCCCGGCGCCTCGAGTGCTCGCTGGCGATCAGGGAGTCCTGCGGCTGCCGCGCGCCGCTGCCCATATCCGCGCGGGACCCGGGAGCGGACATGCCGACGGCCCGGGAGGCCCGCTACCTCGAGTCGATCGAGGAGCGCGCGGCGAATGGCGACGCCGAGGGCGCGGTGCGGGAGCTGGAGCGGGCCCTGGCACCGGGCATGGGCGACCCGGGGCTGATTCCCCGCTGGCGCTCGCTCCTCTTCGGCCTCCGGGCCGAGGCGCGGCCCGGTCGGCCGGAGGAGGGCGAGGGGCCCGAGCTACCCTCGTGGTTCGACCAGGCCCTGGCCCGCCTCGAGGAGATCGGCCGGAACTGGGAGGCCGATCGCGAGAGGAGGGCCGGCGAGCGGAACTCGGCGATCATCATGCGCTGCCACGGCCTGCTCGGGCAGTTCAGCCTCGACAAGCTGGTCGGGAGCTGGGACGCCTTCTTGAGATCGCAGGGCGCGCCCCGCGGCCACCTCGTGCTCTTCGACGGGAATGCCGGGCCCGGCGGGAGGTCCGTCCCGGCCCGATCGCGGCTGGTGGAAGCCTCGCCCTCCGGCTTAGGCATAGTCGAGCTCCGCTTCCCGACCGAGCGCCTCCTCCCCGACGAGATCCGCAGGAAGAGCGGCTGCAGCGCCTGGATCGTCGCGCCCCTGGTCTACCAGGATGAGGCCCTCGGATACCTGCTCTACGAGTCCGGCGGCCGCGAGCCGGAGGCCTACGAGATACTCCGCGAGATCATGTCCTCGTCGATCAAGGGCGCGCTGCTCCTCGGGGAGATCGAGGACCGGAAGAGCGGCCTCGAGCGGCAGGTCTACTTCCGGACGATCGAGCTGGAGGAGGCGAACCGCGGCCTCCTCGGCCAGATCGAGCGGCGCGAGCAGCTGGAGCGCGAGGTCCGCGACATCTCGAACAGGACGATGCAGGCGATCGGGCAGGACCTGCACGACGACCTATGCCCCTACCTCGCGGGCATCTCGATGCTCGCCTCCCTCCTCGAGGAGAGGCTCGCCGCGGCCGGCGACGGGTCGGCCGCGGCCGCCGGCGAGATCCACGAGCTCCTGCGCCGTAGACCGATCTCGCCGCTACGCGAGGACGCTCTACCCCCCGCGGCTGGCCGAGGAGGGCATAGCCTCCGCGCTCGAGGAGCTCGTCGAGGCCCAGGAGAAGTCCGCGGGGGGCGCCTCGATCTGCTTCCAGGCGGAGGGCGACATCAGGATCGACGACGTGGACAAGTCGCTCAACCTGTTCCGCATCGTCCAGGAGGCGCTGAGCAACGCGCTCAGCCACTCCGGATCCGACGACGTGATCGTGCGCCTCGTCGAGCGGGGCGGATCGATCCTCGCCGAGGTCCGCGACTTCGGCAGGGGCATTCCCCCGGACGATCCGGCCAAGGACGCGGCGGAGGGCGGCAGGGGCATGGGCCTCAAGATAATGCGCTACAGGGCCGAGGCGATCGGCGCCTCGCTGGAGATAGAGAGCCTGAATCCGGGAACGCGGGTATCCTGCGTCCTGGCGAGCGGAT
>CAYPHO010000017.1:7725-22786 GCA_964410245.1 uncultured Treponemataceae bacterium
TAAGGGGGCGCTTCCAATGGGGGACCAAGTGAAATTCATGGTGGTCGACGACCATCCGATCTTCCGGCGGGGAGCGATCGCGCTGATCGAGAGCGATCCCCGCTACCGCGTCTGCGCTGAGGCCGGAACGGCCGCGCAGGCGCTGTCCCTGATCGAGCGCGACCCGCCCGACTTCCTCTTGCTGGACATAACGCTGCAGGAGGAGAACGGCCTCGACCTCCTGAGGACCGTAATCGCCTCGCATCCCGCGATCAAGGCCCTCATCGTCTCGATCCACGACGAGGCCGTCTACGCCGAGCGGGCCCTCCGCGCAAAGGCCCGCGGATACATCATGAAGCACGAGGCGAGCTCGGTCCTCAAGGACGCGATCCAAAAGATCCTTGACGGCAAGATTTACGTATCCGAATCCTTCAGCGACCACATCCTCGAGTCCGTCGCGGGCACTCCCAATGAATCCTTCCGGGCCAAGGCCTCGATCCTCTCCGACCGCGAGCTCGAGGTCCTGGAGTACATCGGGCGCGGCTACGGCTCGACGGAGATAAGCGGGCTCATGGGCATCGCGGTCAAGACGGTCGGCGTCTACCAGGACCACATCAAGAAGAAGCTCGCGATCGAGAGCACCTCGGAGCTGCGCAAGTTCGCCATCCGCTGGTTCAAGAGCGCGTAACGCGCTATCGCGCGTTGACTGAGGGGAAATGGTCGCAGGGGCCGCCTTCGGCGACCTGCGTATAACGGCCGGCCGCGGCGCCGGGCCGGCGCGGCTCAGCGGTAGCGCGCGTGGAAGGCCGCGAGCTTGTCGATGAACTCGCGGATCTGCGCGGTCTCGGGCAGGATCGTCGTGCGGAAGTGCGCGGTTCCCGGCAGCTGGCCGAAGCCCGAGCCGGGGACGACGCAGAGCCCCGTCGCCTCCAGGAGGTCGAAGCAGTACTTGTCGTCCGTCACGCCGGCGGGAAGCTCGATCCTGGGAAAGGCGTACATGGCGCCCGCGATGGTCGTGCAGCTGATCCCGTCGATGCCGTCCAGCCCCTCGGCCAGGATGCGCGCCCTGGTCTTCAGCTCGGTCAGGATGTGATCGCGCTCGGCGACGTAGAGCGGCCAGCTGGGGTCGCCCTCGCGCGGCGGGGTCACCATGCAGTACGAGACGACCTGCCCCGGCAGGTTCGAGCAGAGGCTGACGGACTGCAGCTTGTCCAGCTGGGCGACGACGTCCTCGGGTATGTTGCGGATCTCCATGTAGCCGCCGCGATGCCCGCACTCGCCGATGAAGCCCTTCGAGATGGAATGGAAGGAGAAGAGGGATACGTCGTCGACGCCCATCTCGGCCATGATCTTGGCGAAGGAGTAGAACTTGAAATCCTCCAGGTAGATGTCCTCCTGGTAGACCTCGTCGGTCATGATCGAGAGGCCCTTCTCGCGCGCGAAGCCGATGACCATCGCGATGTTGTCGCGGTCGAGGACGGCCCCGGTCGGATTCCCGGGATTGAGGACGCAGATGCCCTTGACGCGGGTGCCGTTACGCCGCGCCTCCTCGTAGGAGTCCTCGAGCAGGCGGAGCGAGAGCCGCCACTCGTCGTCCTCGTCGAGGTAGTAGGGCACGAGGCGCCCGCCGTAGAGCGTGATCGTCGCCGAGTAGAGCGGGTACTGGGGTATCGGCACCATGACGCCGTCCTCCGGACCGCCGATCAGGACGCGGAGCGCGCTCTGCACGCTCTTGCTGGCGCCGTCGCCCAGGAAGATCGAGTCGGGATCGGACTCGATGCCGTCGCGCTCGGATATGAAGGAGGCGACGGCCTCGCGGATCATGCGCACTCCCTTCGACTCGGAATAGGCGCCTAATCCGTGCTTCGTCCCAGCGAGGATCTTCCTCGCCGCCTCGACGACGTCCTCGGGAAAGAGCGCGCCCCGCCCGGCCGCGGCGGCCGAATCGAGGAGGGCCGGGTACTCGCAGAGCGCGAGCACCTGCCTGATGTAGGTCAGGGGCTTCTGCCCCAGGGCCTGGGGATTGCCTATGTTGCCGTAGAGGATCCTTCGGCCCTGCCTCTCGAGCTCCGCCGCCCGCGCGACGATGGGCCCCCTGACTGCGTATTCGGTGTCGAGGACGGCGGGGCTCAGGTCGGCGAGGCAGAGGCTCATCGAGGTCTCCTTACGAAAACGAGAGTTTACGGCGCGGCATTCGCGCCTTTCGCAGGCGATGCGTCGGGAATAGGCGGATTTCGCAGTATTCGGATTTCGCGCTCGAGGGCGAGGAGGGCCCGTCGCTTCATTCCGACGTTCCGCCACGGCGCCGCGCGATGCGCATGACGAGGCTTATAGCACGAAACGCGCGCGGAAGGCTATACTCCGGCCGATGGACATAACGCTCGCCGTCGCCGCGCTCTGGCTCGCCGAGGCCGCCGCCGCCCTCGCGATCCTCGTCGCCGCCCTTGGCTGGATCGCGTATCGCGCCATGATCCGATATCGGATACATGACGAGGCCTATATCCGGGAAGCGGGCCTGTCGTCGGGCCGAATCGACGAGGCCTTCCTGTCGCTCCCCTGGACGATCGAGGATGTCGCCTCGCCCTTCGGCTACCGCCTCCGCGTCCGCGCCCTCGCCGGGAGCGAGCCGAGGGTCGCGCTCTTCCATCACGGGATCGGCTGGAATTGGATGAGCATGGCGCGCTATATCGAGCTCTTCCGCGAGCGCGGCTGGACTGTCGTCGCCCTCGACTCGGCCGGCCACGGCGACTCGGGCGGCGGTCCCCCCAGCTACGGGATCCGCGAGAAGGAGGACCTTAAGGCCGTCGCGGACTGGGCGGCGTCGCGCTTCCCGCGCGGCGGCGGATTCGTGGCCTTCGGCGAGTCGATGGGCGCGGCGGCCGTCCTTCAATACGCCCCCCTCGACCCGAGGCTCGACGCGGTCGTCGCCGACTGCCCCTATTCCTCGGCCCTTTCCGAGATGCGCCATCGCCTGGCCCGAGCCTGGGTGCCGCCGGGAATACGCGGCCTCGCCGTCGCGGTCGCGGACGCGATCTGCCGGCGCCTGCACGGATTCTCCCTCGCGGGCGCCGACTCGACCTCGGCCATGCTCCGGACCGAAGTCCCGATCATGCTCGTCCACGGGCTCGAGGACGACTACGTGCCCTGGCGGATGTCCGTGATCATGGCCGAGACGAGGCGCAGGGCGCTGCCGGACGCGCCGACCGAGCTCCTACTCGTCCCGGGCGCGGGGCACGGGGGAAGCCGCAAGGCCGACCCCGCCCGCTACGAGCGCGAGCTGGCCTCTTTCATAGACGAGAGCCTTGCGCGATCCGGCAAGCTCGGGCAGAATCGATAGCCGACGGCATCCTAAAGCCCAGGAGTACCGCATGGCAGATCTCCGTCCCTCGAGGATCTCCTCTCGAGTCGTACTCGGCGTCTTCCTCTCCACGATCGCATGCGTCGCCGTCTACAGCTTCTTCCTTCCGCTTACCCTCGCCTTCGGCGCCGAGGAGCGCGTCGCCTTCTGGATCAGGATGCTGACGGTCGGCGTGGTCGTCGACCTGCTCTGCTCCTTCATCGTGTACAGGATGTACCGCCCGATCGGCTTCGCCCTCCGCTCCTTCGCCTCGGGGAAGGCCGGCGAGGGAGACTCGCGCCGCGCTCTCATGCGCCCGGCCTGCGCCGCCTTCGACCGCATCCCGAGCTTCCTCCTGTGGTTCGGCGCCTGCGCCTACGTCTTCGCCGCCCTCATCAACTTCGCCCTGGATATCGTCCGCGGCGAGGCCCTGTACATCGGGCTCATGATCGCGCGCCTGACGCTGGCGGCGGCCTGGGGCTTCCTGAACGGCATCGTGACCGCGCGCCTCCTGAACATCTTCCTCATCGACGCCAAGATCGCGCTGCGGATCTACGACCTCGAGGAAATCGAGGGCGAGCGGAGGCTCAAGAACCGGACCCAGCGGGGCCGCCTGCTGGTCTCGGGCCTCTCAATCTTCCTCTTCCTCCTCGCCTACTCGGGCGTAATCTTCTATATACGGATGCGCGGGCTGTCGGCCATCGCCGCCTCGGGCGCGGACGCGGCAGCGGTCGCGGCCTACGGGACCAGGTCCTTCGCGCAGGGCGTCATGATCATGGTCGGGCTCCTCCTCCTGGCGGTCGGCCTCTATTTCATCGTCCTTGCGGAGATGCAGGCGCACTTCAACAACCTCCTGGGGCAGGTAGGCCGCATGGCGAAGGGCGACCAGGACCTGGGCAAGCGCGTCAACGTGATCAGCTTCGACGACGTCGGGCGCATGACCTCGGGCTTCAACCGGATCCTCGACTCCTTCGCCTCCACCTTCCGCGGCGTCAGGTCGATGACGAACCGGGTCTACGAATCGAGCTCCGCGATCCGCGCCGCCTCCGAGGGCGCCAGGAATACCGCCGGCACGCTCGCTCGCCTCGCCGAGGAGGCCGACGCCTCCGAGCGGGAGCGCGTCGCCGAGCTGGGACGGGCGGTATCGTCGTTCAGGGAAGCGGCCGAGGGCATCGGCGGCTCGGCCTCGCGTACGGCCGAGGAGGCGCGCGGGATCGAGTCCGCGACCGGCGGCATCCGCGAGCTGGTCGAGTCCTTCGCGGCCTCGGGCGAGGAGGCCGCCAAGGCCGAGGCCGCCTTCGCGTCCCTGTCCCAGGCGGCGGACACCGGCGTCATGGGCGTTAGGCGCTCGCTGGAGGCCGCGCGCGAGATCGACGAGGCCGGTAAGCGCGTATCGGGCATCGCGCGCATCATCGCCGACATCGCGGACCGCTCCAACCTCCTGGCCATGAACGCGAGCATCGAGGCGGCCCACGGCGGCCAGGCCGGCAAGGGCTTCGGCGTCGTGGCGCGCGAGATGAAGACCCTGGCCGAGTCCGTCGCCAAGTCGGCCCGCGAGATCGACGAGGAGGTCAAGGCCGTCGTCGATACCAACGGAAGGACCGTCGGGGCCATCGAGGGCCTGGGCTCGGTCTTCGGCGCCCTGTCGGCGGGCATAGGCGAGTCCGGCGAGGCGCTCAGGGCCATAGCCCATGCGGCCCAGCGCGGCGCGGACAAGGCCAAGGCCGACCTCGAGCTGATCGAGCGCCTGCGGGCCTTCATAGGCGAGATACTCGAATCCTCGATCTCGGCCCGCTCCTCGGTCGAGTCGATGCAGTCGGCGGTGGACCGCCTGACCGGCTCGCAGGAGCGCTCGCGCGAGGTCAACGCGTCCCTGACCGAGGGCGTGCGCACGATCGCCTGCGCCTTCGACGACCTCGACGAGTCGCTGGCCTCGGCGCTCGAGGGCGTGTCGGCCCTCGAGGGCAAGGTCGCGTCCTACCGCCTGGAATAGCGCGGAATACAAGCGTTCGGTGGCCTATCCGAAAGGCGGCCTCTCGGCTATCCTCCTAGCTCGATGAGCTCCGTCGTAGACATAGAAGAGAAGCCCGAGCGCGCCTTCCTCGTCGGCGTGCAGGCCGAGCGGGCGACGAAGGCCGAGGCCGAGGACCTGCTCTCCGAGCTCCGCGGCCTGGCATCGTCGCTGGGCCTGGAGATCGCGGGCGCGGCGCTCGCGAGGATCAGGGAGCGCAACCCGGCCCTCCTCCTGGGCTCGGGCAAGGCCGAGGAGATAATGGAAGCGGCCAAGGCGGCCGAGGCGGATTCGATCGTCTTCGACCACCAGCTCTCGCCCGTGCAGCAGCGCAACTGGGAAAAGCAGAGCGGCCTCAAGGCCTACGACCGCAACGAGCTGATCATCCGCATCTTCGCGAGCCGCGCCCGCACCAAGGAGGCCGTCCTCCAGGTCGAGCTGGCCCAGCTCGAGTACGCCCTGCCCCGCCTGGCCCACTCCTACTCCGAGCTCTCGCGGCAGCGCGGCGGCAGGTACGGGACCAAGGGCTCGGGCGAGCAGAAGATCGAGCTCGACCGCCGCGAGATCGAGAAGCGCGTCCACGAGATCAAGGACGAGCTCAAGGACGTGCGCAAGGGCCGCGAGGTGCTGCGCGCGCGCAGGGACAAGGCCTCGGCCCGCAGCGCGGCCATCGTCGGCTACACCAACGCGGGGAAATCGACCCTGCTCAACGCCCTGACAAGCGCCGAGGTCCTTGCCCAGGACAAGCTCTTCGCGACCCTGGACCCGACGACGAGGCGCCTGCGCTCCTCGTCGGGAGGCTCGATCCTCCTGACCGACACGGTCGGCTTCGTCCGCAGCCTGCCGCACTACCTCGTCGAGGCCTTCAAGGCCACGCTGGAGGAGGCCGCCCGCGCCGACCTCCTCGTGATCGTCGCTGACGCCTCGGACGCGGGCCTGGACGCCCACCTGGAGACCACCGCGAAGGTCCTCAAGGAAATCGGCGCGGGAGACCGGCCTTCCATCCTCGTGCTCAACAAGATCGACCTCGCCCCCGACCCCGCCGCGGCGGCCGCCCTCGCCTCGCGCCATCCTGACGCCGTCATGGCCTCGGCCAGGACCGGCGAGGGACTGGACCGCGTCAGGGACGCGATCGAGGAAAGCCTGAACGCGTCCTCGGGCGAGCTGCGCCTTCGCGTGCCGGACGCGGACTACGCGATCGTCGCCCTCCTCCACCGCGAGGCCTCGATCATCGAGGAGTCGCACGACGGCGAGGCGACGGTGCTCCGCGCCCTGGTGCCCGAGAGGCTGCGATCGAGGCTGGAGAAGTACTCGAGCTAGCCGAGGCGGCGGGGCGCGCTCGCGCGCCGGCGCTACTGCTTGCCCTCTTCCTTCACGAAGAACTGCAGGAGCTGGACGATATAGTAGATCTTCTTGTAGGTCTCGACGAGCCAGGCCTTGAGCGGCTTCGGCGACTGGCTCTCGACTTCCTTCCAATTGATCAGGAGCTCGTGATGGGGCCGGGCCTGGTCGTCGATGAGGGCCTTGAGCTGGCGCCCCACGCCGATGAGGTTGACCGCCGCCTTGCCGATCATCGCCGTCGCCTTGTCGTTTATGTCCTTGAGCGTCGTGCGGAGGTACTTCATCGCGTCCTTGTCGCGGTCTGCCTTGGCCAGGGCCGAGCGGAGGCGCGTCCCGACGTCGTTCTCGTCGGCGAGGTCGTCGTCGAAGGCGATGATGCGGTCCGACACGTCGAGGATGGCGTGGTAGCAGTCCGAGAGCTGCTGCGACTGCAGGTTGGTCGACCACTGCCCCCTCACGATCAGGAGGTCGACGAGCTCGCGGATGTCCTTCTTGAAGTGATCCATCAAGTAGGCCTTGAGGTAGTTCAGGGCGGTCGCCTGGGTGTAGCCGCCCAGCATCTTCTTGGCGAAGATGACGTTGGCCTTCTCGGTATAGTTCTTGAGCCTCAAGACGACGGTCGTGCCGAAGATCGCGTTGGCTACCTCGTCTATCTTGGAGTTGCGCCGCTCCTGGATGATGCGCTGGACGATCGTCTCGACCTGGGTCTTCAGCTTCTGCAGGAAGGGCTCGATGATGCGCTCGTTCGGGTAGCGCGGCTTGCACTCCCAGTAGGGCTCCTTCTTGAGATGCCTGACGACCTGGTCGAGGACGCCCGACTTCTTTACCTCGTTCGCCGCCGGCGCGAGCTTGGACCAGGTCTCGACCTGGACGATGTCGGTCTTGCGGTACTCCTTGAGGGCCGAGAAGATCCGCGTCCAGTCGGCCTCGAGGTCGAGGGGCGTGAAGACCTCGAGGAAGTCCTGAAGGTCGTCGACGACGTACTCGCCGTTGATCGTCTCGAACTTCGGGCGATAGGCGAAGGAGCGCTCGGGCAGCCCGGAGTCGAATTTCTTCAGGAGGAAGTAGTAGTCGAAGTTGATGAAGTGGATGAACTCGAGGATGGCGTTATAGGCCGAGTCGATCTTCTTGCTCGTCTCGCCGTCGAAGACGACGAAGAGCGCGGTCATATCGCGCTTGATCTCCTCCTGGAGCACCGGGAGCTGCGCGGACTTCGCCCGCTCGAGGATCGAGGCCTCGGTCAGCCGCTCGGCCAGCTCGCGCTGCTCGGCCGTCAGGAAGCTCTCGATGACGAAGGCTCGCAAGGCGCCCGACGAGGCCGCGTTCTCCAGGAGTATCTGGGCGGGGGCGGTGACCTTATAGACTTCGTAGAAGAATTTCGCGAGGCCGGGCAGGGCTTCCTGCCCCTTGGGACGATAGAACTTGTAGCGCGCCCTTCCTAAGTCCTTGGCGATCGAGCGGAGATGCTTCTTCTTCTCGGCCTCGGGATCGCCCATGCCCGTGAAAATCCCGAGCAGCCGTCCCAGGAAGCCTTGCCGCTGGCCGCCCGTATCGCTTTTGCCCGCCATAGCAACACTTTAGCGGGTAGGGAGGGCCGCGGTCAACTCGCCGGACAGGAAGGACTCCGTGCGACCGTCTGGAAATTCCAGTTCGAGGGCGCCCGCGCCGTCCACTCCCGCGAGCCGGGCGCGGATCGGCTCGGCCTTGAACCCGAGCTCGGCGGCGGGCCCGGGCGAGAAAAGGACCTCCTCGCCGCGCTTCCACAAGAGGCCCGAGATCGAAGAGCGCCAATCGGCTTCCCCGAGGGCGGATCGGATCTCGGCGAGGATGAGCTCGAGGAGGGCCCGGCGATCGACCGGCCGGCCCAGCTCGGCCTCGAGGCTGGTCGCCCTGCCGCGAAGCTCGGGGGGAAAGGCGCGATCGGCGCAATTGACGCCGATCCCCGCCAGGACGCCGAGCCTCCCGGCCTCGCAGAGGATGCCCGCGGCCTTCCTGTCGCCGATCATCAAGTCGTTGGGCCACTTGACCCGGGGCGGGGCGGGAAAGGCCGCGCTTATCGAGGAGGCGTATCCCGCGGCGCCGCGGCAGATCGCGGCGCCGACGCGGAGCGGAAGGGCGGGCAGGAGGGCGGCCTCGGGGCTCAGGCGCAGGGTGAAGAGGAGGTCGCGTCCGGGCTCGGAGGACCAGCGGCGTCCCGCGACGCGTCCGCGGCCCGCGCCCTGCTCCTCGGCGGCGACCAGGCTGCCCGGCGGGAAGGCGCTCCCCCCCCTGCCCGCCTCCCAGGCCTCCGCGAGCCTCCTCGCCTCGTCCTGCGTGGAGTCGACGAGGGAGGCGTGATAGGAGCGGCCGTCGGGGAAAGGGTTGCGGATGCCCAGTAATTCCATCGCGGCCCATCGTATCGGCGGCCGAACCGCTGGCATAGTACCCCGTTCTCGGTCTATCATCCTCCAATCATGCGAGAACTTGTGCTGCTCGGCGACGAAGCCGTCGCGCTGGGCGCCCTTCACGCGGGCCTCTCGGCCGCCTACGGGTACCCAGGAACCCCATCGACAGAGATCATGGAATACCTCCTCGCGGAGCGCGAGAGGCGCGGGAAGCAGGGCGGCGAGGACTTCGCCGCATCCTGGTGCGCTAACGAGAAGACCGCCTACGAGGCGGCCCTGGGCGCCTCCTTCGCGGGGCGGCGCGCCATCGTCACGATGAAGCACGTCGGCCTCAACGTGGCCGCCGACCCCTTCGTCAACTCGGCCCTGCTCGCCATAAAGGGCGGCCTCGTGCTCGCGGTCGCGGACGACCCGGGCATGCACTCCTCCCAGGACGAGCAGGACTCGCGCTTCTACGCGGACTTCGCCATGGTCCCCTGCCTCGAGCCCCGGAGCCAGCAGGAGGCCTACGCCATGGCGATAGAGGCCTTCGACCTGTCCGAGCGGCTCGGCGTCCCGGTCGTCATCCGCCTGGTTACCAGGCTGGCGCACGCGCGCGCGGCCGTGTCCGTCGGCACCGAGTCCCGGGCCCAGAACCCGGTCGGCAAGTCGGGCGACAAGCCGGGCTGGACCCTCCTGCCGGCCTACGCGCGCAAGAGGTACGACATGCTCTGGGCCAAGCAGGCGGACATGCTCGCCTGGTCGGAGTCGAGTTCACATAACGTCTCGACGCCGGGAACCAAGGATCGCGTCGTCATCACCGCGGGCCTCGGGGGCAACTACTACGAGGAGAACCTTCGCGATCTCATCGCGAGGGACCGCGTCGCGGGCGGCGGCGGCGCGGCGGCGAAGGGCGGCGAGGCCCCGGCCCGCCTCCACGTCGGCGCCTACCCCGCGCCGGAGAAGGCCATCCGCGAGCTCTGCGCGGGAGCGAAGAGCGTCCTCGTCATCGAGGAGGGCCAGCCCTTCCTGGAAAAGAAGCTGCGCGGCATCCTCCCCCAAGAGATCGCGATCGAGGGGAAGCTCGACGGGAAGCTGCCCCTCGCGGGCGAGCTCAATCCCGACAACGTGCGCGCCGCCCTGGGCCTGAGCCCCAGGCCGACCGCGGCCGCCGCCTCCATCCCCCTGCCGGGCAGGCCGCCCCAGCTCTGCCAGGGCTGCCCCCACGGCGACAGCTACCAGGCGATCAAGGACGCGATAGGCGGCCTCGACTCGGTGTCGGTCACCGCGGACATCGGCTGCTACGCCCTGGGCGCGCTGCCGCCCTTCTCGGTGCCGGACGCCCTGGTCTGCATGGGCGCCTCGCTCTCGATGGCGAACGGCGCCGCCGACGCGGGCATCAAGCACCCGATCGGCGTCATCGGCGACTCGACCTTCCTCCACTCGGGCATCACGGGCCTCATCGACGCGGTCTCGGGCCGCAAGCCGATCACCGCGATCATCCTGGACAACTCGATCGTCGCCATGACCGGCTGCCAGGAGACGATCCTCCCCTCCGAGCGCCTTCGCGAGATCTGCGTCGGCGTCGGCGTCGAGCCCGACCACGTCGTGACCATCGAGGCCGCGCGGCTCAAGGCCGCCGAGAACGTGGCCGCGATCCGGCGCGAGCTGGAGTACCGGGGGCCCTCGGTCATCATCGCGAGGCGCGAGTGCCTCGAGGCCTTCAGGCTCAGGAAGAAGAAGGAAAAGGCCGAGTCGGCCCGGGAAGGGGGCCGAGAATGAAATACGACATCGTCCTCGCGGGCGTCGGGGGACAGGGCGTCCTCTCCCTCGCATCGATACTGGCCCGCTCCGCGATGATCGACGGCCTTAAGGTCCGCCAGTCCGAGGTCCACGGCATGGCCCAGCGGGGCGGCGCGGTCAGCGCCCACCTGCGCATCTCCGACGAGGCTATCGCAAGCGATCTCGTGCCCTCCGGCGGCGCGGACATGATACTGGCCATGGAATGCCTGGAGAGCCTGCGCTACCTGCCTTTCCTGGGGCCCGAGGGCATCGTGGTCAGCGCGGCGGAGAGACTAGTCAACATCAAGGACTACCCCGAGGCCGAGAAGGTCCTCGGCGCGATCCGCGCCCTGCCCCGCTCCCTCGTCGTCGACGCCGCCGCCATCGCCAAGGAGGCGGGCTCGCCCCGCGCGGTCAACATGGCCCTGGCCGGGGCGGCCTCGCTGCTGGTGCCCGTCAAGCTCGAGTCCGTCGAGCGCGGCATCGACGAGCTCTTCGGCCGCAAGGGAGCCGACATCGCGGCCGCGAACAAGCGCGCCTTCGAGCTGGGCCGCCGGGCGGCCGAGTCCGGCGGGGGAGGCGGCGCAGCGGGGGCGGCCCGATGAGCTTCTGGGACGAGCGCGCCGAGACCATGGGCAGGGCCGATCTGGAGGCCCTTCAGCTGGGGCGCCTGCGCGCGGCGGTATCCCGGGCCCTCCTTACTCCCTTCTACAAGCCCCTCCTGGAGAAGGCCGGCGTAACCGGCCCCGAATCGATCCACGCGTTAGCCGACATCAACAAGCTGCCCTTCACCTCCAAGGACGACCTCAGGAACGCCTATCCCTTCGGCATGCTCGCGAGCCCCAAGCGCGAGCTGTCCCGCATGCACGCCTCGTCGGGCACCACGGGCACGCCGACCGTCATCTTCCAGACCAAGGGCGACCTGGACAGGTGGACCGACTTCCTCGCGCGCTCGATCTCGGCGACCGGGGCCGGCCCCGGCGACGTCTTCCAGAACATGATCACCTACGGCCTCTTCACGGGCGGCCTGGGGCTCCACTACGGCGCCGAGCGGGCGGGCATGATGGTCATCCCCGCGGGCCCCGGCAACGCGGCCCGGCAGTTCAAGTTCATGAAGGACTTCGGCACGACTACCGTGCACGCCACGCCCAGCTTCCTCTTGCACCTGCATTCGAAGATGGCCGAGGAGGGCTTCTCGCGATCGGACCTGAGCCTGAAGCGCGCCTTCTGCGGCGCCGAGCCCTACTCAGAGGACACGAGGCGCAAGATCGAGGGGCTCTGGGGCATCGACGTCTACAATTCCTACGGCCTGTCCGAGATGAACGGCCCCGGCCTCGCCTTCGAGTGCGCGAATAAAGCGGGCATGCACGTCTGGGAGGACGGCTTCCTCCTCGAGGTCATCGATCCCGACACGGGGCTGGCAGTGCCCGACGGCGAGAAGGGCGAGCTCGTGTTCACGATCCTCTGCCGCGAGGCCATGCCCCTCCTGCGCTACCGCACCCACGATATCTCCTCCGTCATCCCGGGCCCCTGCCCCTGCGGCAGGACCCATCGCCGCATCGCGCGCATAACGGGCCGGACCGACGACATGCTCATCATAAACGGCGTCAACGTCTTCCCCTCGCAGGTCGAGGAAGTGCTCATGCGGATGCCCGAGGTCGGGACCAACTGGCTCATCGTCGTCTCGAAGGAGGGCGCCCTGGACCGGCTGACCGTCAAGGCCGAGGTTCAGCCGAGCATGTTCTCGGACGACGCGAGGGAGCTGAACGCCCTGCGCGAGCTGGTGAAGCGCAGGCTCCAGGCCTCGATCTCGATCGGGTCGCGCGTCGAGCTCCACGAGCCGGGCACCCTTCCCGTATCCGAGGGCAAGGCCAAGCGCGTCGTCGACGAGAGGCCGAAACTGTAAGCGCGGAGACCCATGGTTTGAAACAGGCACCCTTCAGCGGCGCGCTCGAGCGCGCCTCCGCATTCCTCCGGAAGCTTCCCGAATCGACCAGGACGATGATCGCGACGATAGTGCTCGGACTGGCCGGGGCCGCCCTGGCGATCGCCTTCCTGACCCTGACCAACGCCCTCTACTCGCTGACCTTCGGCCGCTTCGCCTCGCTTTCCAAGCCCCTCTTCCTCGCCGCGAGCCTCGCCACGGTGGTCGTCACCTCCCTGGCCGCCGGCCTGCTCATGTACCGGCTCTGCCCCGAGGCGGCGGGCTCGGGAATTCCCCAGCTCAAGGCCGCCTACTGGAAGGAACTGGGCTACGTCCCCCTGAAGCCGGTGCTGGTGAAGTTCGCCGCCGGCGTCCTCTCCATCGGCGGGGGAACGAGCCTGGGACGCGAGGGGCCGACGGTCTTCATGTCGGGCGGCGCCGCCTCCTGGCTCTCGGGCTTCCTGGGATTCTCGAAGCGGGAGCGCCGCAACCCCTCCCTCGTCGGCGCCTCCTCCGGGCTCGCGGCCGCCTTCAACACGCCGCTCGCGTCGATCACCTTCGTCCTCGAGGAGATCGTCGGGGACATCTCGAGCCGCTCGATCGGCCGGGTCCTCCTCTCCTCGGTGGTCGGCGCCTTCGCCGTCTACGCCCTCATCGGCCGCCAGCCGGCCTTCCAGATCCCCTCGCTCGACCAGGTCTCCTGGATCCACTACGCGATCGCGCCCCTCGTCGCGCTGGCCGCGGGCCTCCTGGGGGTCGCATTCCACCGCCAGGCCATCGCGCTCAGGGCCAGGGCGAAGCGGCGGAAGCGGCTCCCGGCCTGGGCGCTTCCCCTGGTCGGCGGCTTGATAACCTGGGCCATCGGCTCGACGGTCTTCCTCCTGACCGGCAAGCTCGGCGTCTTCAGCCTCGGCTACCACGACCTCTCCAGCGTCCTCCACAACGACTACGTGTGGTGGATCGCCGGCATCATGGTCGTCGCCAAGCTCGTCGCGACGATCGCCTCCTACGGCCTGGGGGGCTGCGGCGGCATCTTCTCGCCGCTGCTCTTCATAGGCGGCTTCTCGGGCTACTTCATCGGGAACCTCTTCGACCTCTGGCTGCCCCTCACCTCCTCCGACCTCATCGTCCTGTCGGCGGTGGGCATGAGCGCCTGCCTGGGCACGGTCGTCAAGGCGCCGCTCTCGGCGATGCTGATCGTCTTCGAGATGACCCACGAGTTCGCCCTGGTGCCCGCGCTGATCATCGGCATGATCGTCAGCATGGGAGTCTCGCGCCTCGCGGGCAAGGAGAACTTCTACGACGAGATCCTGGTACAGGACGGCCACGAGCTGCACAAGATACGCCCGCCCGTCGACCTGACCGGCTGGCAGGACCTGCCCGTCTCGGCGATCGCCAACCGCAATCCCGCGATAATCCGGTCCCTGGACGAGAAGAGCCTCTCGGAGGCGATGGGGCGCTATCCCTACGGAGCCTTCCCGGTCGTCGCGGAAGGCGCCGTCAGCGGCGTCCTGACGCGGCTCGAGGTCGAGAAGGCCCTGGTCGAGGGAAGGCAGCCCGAGCTCTCCGAGCCGATCGTCTGCGCCCCGGGCCAGAGCATACGCGAGGTCGCGGGCCGGCTCGTCTCGTCATCGGTGGACCTGGCGGTCATCGCCGAGCCCGTGTCGGGGAAGGTCGTGGGAATCCTGACGCTGCACGACATCCTGCGCGCCCAGGCCGGCGCCTGCGACTAGCCAGGGGCCATCCCTCGGGAAGCGCGGCCGCGGCCCGGCCATGCGGGCCTACTTCGGCCGCTTGTCGACGACGCGCCGCAGCTTCGCGCCCTCCGAGCGCTCGAGGGCGCGGCGCTCGACCAAGGTCGCGCGGGTCCTGACGCCGAGGGCCTCGTCCAGGGCGGCCTGCAGCCGCATCCGCAGGGCCGAGACCTTGGCGCCCTCGTCGAAGTCGGGGAAGTCCCCGGATATCTCGGCCTGGACCTCGACGGTGTCCACTCCCTCCGAGCGGTCGAGTATGATCCGGTAGTGCGGCTCGACCCCGTCGACCTTGAGGAGGACCTCCTCGATCTGGGAAGGGAAGAAGTTCACGCCGTCGACGATGACCATGTCGTCGATCCTGCCGGATATCCGCTTGATGCGCGCGAGCGTGCGGCCGCAGGGGCATGAGCCCTCGATCAGGGCCGAGACGTCGCCCGTGCGGTAGCGGATCAGGGGAATGCCCTGCTTCGTGATGGTCGTGAAGACGAGCTCGCCCTCGGTCCCGGCCGGGACCGGCTTCAGGGTCTCGGGATCGATCACCTCGACGATGAAGTGGTCCTCGTTGACGTG
>CAYPHO010000018.1:0-3531 GCA_964410245.1 uncultured Treponemataceae bacterium
GGGCAGCCGCGCCCAGCGCCGAGGAGGTCGCGAAGGCCGCCCAGGCGGGCTCGAGGCGCCGCGAGCGCGATTTCACGAACAAGGTCAAGATCGGATCGGAGATCTTCGACCTCGTCGTCGACAAGAAGAAGAAGAAGTGCGCGCGCCTCGAATGGCCCAGGCTCATGAAGGTCCGATCGGAGATCGACCTCGAGTCGCTCGCGCTCTACAAGGGGATGAAGGGCGTCGTTACCATGGGGAAATACAAGCTCATGGACGGGGAGCGCCTCGACCTCATCCTGCGCGTCTCGCCCTGGCTCGACCTCGAGGCCGACATGGCGAGGGACTGGCCGAGGCGCCGCAACTTCGCCGTCCGCGAGGAGCAGGACGCCTTGGTCGCGGCGCTGACGCACGTGCTCCAGGTGTCCCGGGCCAAGGACAAGACCGGAGAGCTCGGATTCGTGGCCCTCTTCACGGACCGCGAGGGAACCTACTGGTTCCGCTGCTCGCGCGGCTTCAACACCGCGATCAACGAGAGCGTCGCGAGCCTGGAGAGCCTCATCGACGACCTGGGCGAGGACACGAGCGTCGAGGATCGCGAGCGCGTCGGCGCCCTGTACCGGAAGCTCGGCTCGTTCTTCGAGTAGTCTTCATCATGGGGGATACGATGATCATACGGCGCTCGGACATGAGGGTAGAGCTGAAAGAGAGGATGCGGGGCGGCGACGGCGTCGTCTCCTTGAGGCATATCGCGGAGCCTTCCACGATGAGGAACGCCCGCCTCCTGGCAGAGGCGACTATCCCTCCCGGCGGCTCGATAGGCGAGCACGATCACGTCTCGGAGACGGAGTACTACATCATCTTATCGGGGACCGGGGAGGTCGTCGACGACGGGCGGGCGCAGCCGGTCGGGACGGGCGACGTCGTGGTCACGGGCGGCGGCGCCAGCCACAGCATCAGGAATACGGGGACCGAGCCCCTGGTCTTCCACGCCTTCATCGTCACGTACTGAGGCTCGGGCGCGAGGAGAGTCCACCGATAGAGGAAAAACATGAATGATGCGAGTACTTCGAAGGAAAAAGGCGAATGGGTCAAGGCGCTCGTCGCGAGCTACTTCGACGGCGAAGAGAATAGGAACGGATACTCCGGCGACGAAAAGGTCTTTACCGCTCCCGTAATCGGATTCGCCAACGGAGATGACCCGATCTTCAGGGAATTCAAGAACGATATAGGCGAATTCTACTTGACTCCGATAGAATTATTCGCTCTCAACTTCCCTGATATGAATGTCATGCCGCATGAGCTGACAGTGATAAGCTGGATCATGCCTCATATTGGCGCGACTAAATCAGATAATCGGAATGAAAGCCTTGTTCCGTCGGAACGGTGGGCGAGGGGAAAGAAGTTCGGAATAGAATTCAGCATCAAGCTGCAAAGGCACTTGATCAAGGCATTAGGGGAAAGCGGGCATATCGCGATCTCCCCCTGCAACCCGGCGCATTGGTCAGAGCGGATATCCCTAAAATACGGGCATTCGTCGACGTGGTCCGAACGGCATGCCGCATACGCCGCGGGATTGGGTACCTTCGGCCTTTGCGACGGCTTGATCACGAAAGCGGGAAAGGCGATGAGGTGCGGATCCATTATCGCCAAGATCGCGCTGGAGCCCACGAAGCGAGCATATCGGAAGCATACGGAATATTGTTTGTACTACTTCGATGGATCCTGCGAAGCGTGCATTAAGAGATGTCCCGCCGGGGCTATTACGAAAAACGGCCATGATAAAGAGAAATGCAGGGTATTTTGCGAAGGTATTTGCCGCGAGGATACGAAGAGCAAATTCGGCATCGATATTGAGACCTGCGGATTGTGCCAAACGCGGGTACCCTGCGAGTCGCGAATACCCATCAAGAAATACCGGGAAGACTAGTAGCGGGCGCGCTATTCCCGCTCGAATATCAGCTCCCCCCTTCCGCGGCCGTCGCTCGAGGCGTGCGACTCGAGCTTGGTCTCGGGCCTTCATCCCTGGGCCGGGGCGAAGCCCTCGTAGCGGTTTCGCAGGCCCATGGTCTTGGAGAGGATCTCGAGCGAGCCGGGCCCGCCCGCGATGCTCTATCGGCGGGCTGCGTCCAGCAGCGTGATGATCCTCTCGAAATTATCCGCCGATATCAGCTTGTGGCCCTGCATCGGCTCGCGGATGTAATCGTAATCGCCTTCTACGATGAACGGGCAGGAGTCGAAGCCTTCGGCGCGTTCTGTGGGATCGGCGGGCTCGTGACTCCCGAATCTCCCGGCGATGCCGGGGCTTGCCGTGTATGATCTAGGTCTGCCGACGGGATGTAGTAAAGCGCTTTCGCCGGGCGATCATCCTGTTAATCGAAGTTGACATATACATGCTCGGCGAATAGAGTTGTCAATCGATATGATACTGCATCGGGCAACGCGACCATTAGGGCGCATAACGCATGCCGCGGATATTATCCGTTCCATCTTCCCTCGCGCGCTCGCTGTATGTTCCCTCCTTTACGGCTGGGTTCTCATGTACTTCTTCAACGAATTCCCTTGGGCATCCTTGGCGGGCCTCGAATCGGAATCGTGCCGGCTCTACTTCATAGGCGGCATGTTGGCCGGCATGCTCGCCGGGCTGACAATGACATCGCGCGCGAACGTCAAGGCGACGCTGATAGGAACGACCGCCGCGGCATCCGCGCTGGCCCTCGCGCTTCGAATCCTCGCAGCCTCGCGCGGGGCGGGTATATGGGGATGCGCCGTTTTCGGGTTGCTCGCGGGCGGATCGTTCGGCGGGATGATACATATATGGATCTTCGCATTCCCCGCCGTTCCGAGGATGCTTTCTGTAGCAATGGTTCACCTGTCGGGAGGAGCCGTATCGATGCTCCTCCTCTTCGCGGCGGAGAGATTCGGCCCGATCGCCGGCATGGCGATCGACCTGGCGCTCCCCGTCGCCGCGATATGGCTGATATCCGCCATGGATATGGGGAGAGTGGACGATCCGAGCAAGGCATTGCCGCTTCCTTTCCCGGGGCGCCTGATCGGAGTAGTCGTTATCCTGCTGCTGCTCTTCTATTTCTCATCGTTCTTGCCCGAGCGGCTGCTAAGCAGGACGGGGGGCGTCGCCTGGGCGAACCCCGACGGGCTGGAGCGATTCCTCGTATCCTCGTCCGTATACCTTCTCTTGCTCGTAATTGGCCGAAGGCTCCATGTCCTCGTCCTGCTATACATGACTATCCTGCTTCAGTTGATCGGCTACGGTTTGATGATACTGCATTTCGGGGCGGCGTACGGATCATCGGTCCTCGTCGTGGCGGATTCGGTAGGCAATGTATTCCTGTTCACGCTGATATTCGAAATCTTGCATAAGCACGGACGGCGTCCTTTGATCGGCGCCCTGTTCGCGGGGACGGTCTGCGCTGGAACGGCCGTCGGAATGCTGATGGGCGGGGCGCTCGATGCGAGCGATCTTTCCAACCCCTATGCATTCATCGGAATGATGATCGTCCTCTACGCGACATCGCTCGGGATCCTGACTAT
>CAYPHO010000018.1:3541-9983 GCA_964410245.1 uncultured Treponemataceae bacterium
GGTGCTCGAGCAGGAATTGGCCTTTCGCTTCTTCGTCCGAACAGCCGCCATCGAAGCATCGGGGCCGCTAGCGGAAGACGAGGCCACGGTCGCTTTCCTGGATCCCGCCTATATCAAGGAGCCGATGAGCCGCAAGATATGCAGGCTGAACGATCGCTTTGATCCGCCGTATCGACTGACTGCCAGGGAGATCGAGATCGCGGCGATGCTGGCCGTGCGGTTCGATTATGACAGCATCGCCCGCGATCTTTCCATATCAGTAAATACCCTTAAGGTCCATGCGAAGAACGTATACAGGAAATTGGACGTTACGGGCCGTAAGGGACTCATCGAATTGTGCCTGGAGACGGAGCTCGGCCCTCGCGATACCGAGAACGCGGGGTAAGGGGGCGACTAACCCTTTTCGGGTTATTGAGCGACGGGTTCATCGGCCTCACTATCGCGACATGCATCAATACCATCTCTCACGGAGGCCTCAATGCGCGCAATAAAAGCTATACTAGCCCTATCACTGCTCGTCGCGGGAGCAGCCGCCTTCGCTCAAGCGGACGACGCGCTCGCGGCCGGTAGCTGGGAGTTCGGGGGAAGCTTGAAGTTCTCTCATTTCCCGATGTACCCGGTATTAGCCGGCGACTTGACGAAATCGGAAACCGGCGACAACGATTTTGTTTGCGAAGTGACCGCTAGCATCGGAAAATTCCTGGCCGATGGGTTTAGTTTGGCTATCCGTCCCGAAGTGCTGTATTACTCCCGCCACCGACTCAATTCGAGCCTTCAAAAGTCCAAATCCCGCTATTTGATGGTCGAGGTGGGGGTCGAGCCCTCTTGGTACTTGCCGCTGGGCTCATCCTGGCTTCTGGGGCTGGGAGCTGAAGTCGGGATGGGGTTTGTCCCCGGCCTACCGGGAATGGAAGATAATATCGAGGAATCCGACAAGAGCTTCTACGTCCTTTTCTCGCTGGAGCCGAAGGTTCGGGGGTATTTCCTGGCCACGGAATCCTTGGCGCCATATGCCGAAATGGGATACCGCCTCTGGGTCCAGCGCCGGATACTGGACACGAATGGAGATCCTTATAATTCGAGTACATCGATTATAGATGATACTCAGGGCCGATTCGCGTTCACATTGGGTATTAAATTCTTCTTGCCGCACGGCGCTCGCTTCGAGGAGACTCGATTGGCTCCTTTATCCGAGACAATGGAAAAGGGTTTCCTTGACTGATATCGAGGCGCTGTCATGATTACAGGCTCGATCGCTCGAATACAAGCTCCCATCTGCCGCGGCCGTCGCGCGAGGCGTGCGACTCGAACTTGGTCTCGGGCCTCCATTCCTGGGCCGGGGCGAAGCCCTCGTAGCGGTTTCGCAGGCCCTCGGTCTTGGAGAGGATCTCGAGCGAGCATAGGGCGTAATCCTCGATATCCGTGACGAAATAGAGGTAGCCGCCGGGCCGTAGCCTCGAGGCGAGGAGCTCGGTCAGTCCGGGCCGTATGAAGCGGCGCTTGTGATGCCGCTTCTTCGGCCAAGGGTCGGGGTAGAAGAGATGGACGCCGTCGAGGGAGCCGGGCGCGATGATGCGCTCGAGTACCTCGACAGCGTCGTGATGGACGATGCGGACGTTCTCGATGCCGCGCGCGCCGAGCTCGTAGAGGAGCCGGCCGACTCCCGGCGTGTGGACCTCGATACCTAAGTAGGAGATGTCCGGATTAGCCTGGGCGATCTTCCATGTCGCCTGTCCCATGCCGAAGCCGATCTCGGCGACGAGGGGCCGCGCCGCTCCGAAGGCCGCGGCGGCGTCGAGGGGCGCGGACGGATCGAAGGGCAGGACGAAGCGCGGGCCGAATTCCTCCAGGGCCCGCCTTTGCGCGTCCGTTTGGCGCCCGGCCCTGAGGACGTAGGTCCGGATTCCGCGATCGGGCGCATCGCTCACTTCAGGCTCCTGCGCGGGGAAAAGGCCCCCATCCTGCGCTCGGGATCGTAGCCGTAGGCCTGTATCTCAAGGCCGCGCGCGGCCTTGTCGGGGCCCAGGACCGACGATAACGCGGCGCGCGCCGCCGGGGCGGCGGTCGACGCGACGAGCTCGCCGGCCCCGTCGAAGGCGAGGACGAGGTTCTCGGGCCATGCCGAGGTTACGGCGACGCCCCGCGCGTCGAGGGAGAGGGCGGGCGAGGCGCGCGGAGGGAACTCCCCGGCGACGATGAAGGAGCGCTCGGCCCTCTCGCCGGCCGGATCGATCGCGACGACCCGGTACTCGCCGCGCGGCATCGGCGATAGATCGCGCATCGCGAAGGGGGCGCCGCCGATCCAGGCGTTCGCTCCCTCCTCCTTCTTGATCCAGTCGTCGGCGGTCAGTTTCCAAGCCAAGGCCTCGGCGTCGTAGACGATCCACAGCTCCTCGATGGCGCCTTCCTGCGCCCCGCCCTTGACGAGGGCGAAGGCCGAGAGGCTCTCGTAGCGGGAGCCCGAATCGGCCGGGCGGGCCTCGAGCCGCCATTCGACCGTAACGATGGCGGGGGGCTCGACGCCGCAGCCGGAAAGCGCGGCGACCAGCGCGGCGGCCGCGGCGATCGCGGGCGCGAGGGCCGCGGCCGGCACGCGACGCGCGCTCATCCCGCCGATTCCCCCCGTACGAGCCGCGCGACCGCGGCGACGTCGATACCGGCCGCGGAGCGGGGCGCGGGAAGCTCGAGGCTCTCGCGGGTCGCCAGGCGCTTCACCTGGACGACGCCGCGGTCGAGCTCGTCCTTGCCGGCGATGAGCGCGAAGGGGATGCCCTTTCGCTCGGCGTAGGCGAACTGCTGGGCGATCTTCCTGCGCTCGGGAAATACCTCGGACTCGATGCCTAGGGCGCGGAGGGCGCGGGCGATGGCGTGCAGGCTCGGCTCGAGTCCTTCCTCGATATTGAGGACGACCAGGCGGGAATAGGCCTGGCCGCCCTTCGCCAGGCCCAGCTCGTCGAGGGCGGCCAGGAGGCGGTCGAGGCCTATCGCCGCCCCGACGCCCGGGAGCTTCTTCTTCGTATAGAGGCTCGCGAGCTCGTCGTATCGGCCGCCGGAGCAGACCGAGCCGATATCGGGCAGCGCGTCGAGGCTCGTCTCGAAGACGACCCCGGTGTAGTAGTCCAGCCCGCGAGTGATCGACGGATCCAGGCGGACCGAGCCTTCGATGCCCGCGGCCTTCACGTCCAGCCAGATCCCGCGCAGTCGCTCGCTATCCTCGGCGGGCCCCCCCGCGAGCGACTCGAGCTTGGAGAGGATCGCCTCGAAGTCTCCCTCGGCCGCTACGTACTCGAGGACCTCGGCCGCCGCCTCGGCCCCGATTTCGGCCTCGAGGAGGCGCCCGACCTCCTCGGCGCCGATCTTCTCGAGCTTGTCGACGAGCCGGAGGACCGCGACCGAGGAGCCCCCGGCGCCCAGGGAGGCGAGGAATCGGTTGAAGACGCCTCGGTGATTTATCCTGATCGTGAAGCCGCCGATATCGAGCGCGGCCAGGGCGTCGGCGATGAGGATCAGTATCTCGGCGTCCGCCGACGACGAGTCGACGCCGACGATGTCGAAGTCGCACTGGACGAATTCGCGGAATCGCCCGCGTTGGGTGTTCTCGCCGCGCCAGACCTTGGCCATGTGGTAGCGGCGGAAGGGGAGGTAGAGCTCGTCGGCGTGCGCCGCCATGAAGCGCGCGAAGGGAACGGTAAGGTCGAAGCGTAGGGCGACGTCGCGGCCGCCGTTGTCGCGGAAGCGGTAGCTCTGCTTGTCCGTCTCTCCTCCGCCCTTGCCGAGCAGCACCTCGGCGTATTCGAGCGCCGGGGTGTCGATGGGCGTATAGCCCGATGCCCTGAAGACGCGCTCGAGGATCTCCTGGAGACCGCGCCTCGCGGTCTCGTCGCGGGGCAGGAAGTCTCGGAAGCCCTTGAGTACCCTGGGCTCGATGATGTCGGGCATGATCCCTCCGAGCGGGCATTATGCCCTTCGCGGCCGGGAGTATTCAAGGTCCGGCGATCCGGCCGCGAGGCGCTAGGCCATATCCTCGCGGAGGAGGCCCGAGAGCTCGTCCTGGGAAACGTGATCGGTCTCGGCGTCGCCCGAGAGAGAGGATGATAATTCCCCGCCCAGGGAGGAGAGGAGCTCGCGCTGGGCGGCGAGGCGCTCGCGGAAGAGCTTCGCTTCCTCCGCGTAGGCCTCGGCGCGCGGGTACTCCCTTCCGATGAGCTTCTCCAGTACGCCCGCGTAAGTCCTGACGGCGCGCTCGAGCAGCTTGAGGTACTCGGTCCGGTCGATGAGGAGGAGGTTCTTGGCCAGCATCGAGCCGAAGAGCCTGAGCTGGCCGTCAAGGAAGGCGATATCCCCGATCACTCGATCCTTGAAGTATTCCGGGTCGGCCTCTGTCGAGAGGACGGAATCCAAGGCCTTGACCTGGACGCTCAGGAAGAAGAGGTCGTCCTGATAATGGATCATCTGCGGCATACTGTTGATCCTATATTCCACCATAGTAAGCATTTCGTAAAGCCTTGATGCGCCGATTCCCTTCGTGCTATACATGAGAGCCTTTCAGCCCGCGGCCTGTCCCGGATCCGTTCCGGAGGCCGAGCGCGGGCTCCCCAGCCGCCCCCTTTCGCGGGGCGGACCATTCCGCCGATAGCGGCGGATACAGACCATTGGGAGGAACCATGAGACAGTACGAACTGGTCGCCGTCTTTCCCCCGGAAGAGGAGCTCTTCCGGCAGGGCAAGGAGGCGGTCGTCGCCGAGCTCTCCAAGCAGGGAGCGGCCGACGTCAAGGAGACGGACATGGGCGACCGGCAGCTCGCCTATTCGATCAAGAAGAAGGAGCGGGGCCACTACATCCTGTTCACCATGAACCTGGATCCCCAGAAGGTCGCGCCCGCCGAGAGGATGTTCAAGCTCAACCAGAACCTCCTCAAGTACCTCTTCGTCAACGCCGAGGCCTGAGGGCCGGGCCGGGTATGAGCGACCTCGCTATCGCCGTCGTCGTCGGCAGGCTTACGCGCGACGCCGAGCTGAAGTACACGAATTCCGGACAGGCCGTCTGCCATTTCTCGGTCGCGACCAGCGCTCGCCGCAAGAAGGGCGACCAGTGGGTCGAGGAGTCGAGCTTCTGGGACGTCGATTTCTGGGGCAAGGGCGGCGAGTCGATCAATCAGTACCTGACGAAGGGCAAGCTCGTCGCGGTAGAGGGCGCCATGCGCCAGGACCGATGGGAGCAGGACGGCCAGACGAGGTCGAAGACGCTCATAACGGCGAACACGGTGCAGCTGCTGGGATCCTCGGGCGGCCAGGGCGGGTCCTTCGACCGCTCGCAGGGGCGGCCCCAGGCCGGCGAGGCGCCGCAGGGACGCCAAGGCCCGGGCGCGGCGCCGGCCCCGCGCGACGATTTCGCCGACGATATCCCCTTCTAGCCGAAGGCTACGAACACAAGGAGAGAAGAACATGTCCGATATGAAAGAGCAGATCGATTCTCGCCCGCCCAGGCAGGACGCCGAGGGCATGCCGGAGCCCCGCAAGGACGGGGACGAGCGCGGACCGGGCGGCCCGCGCAGGGGCAAGGGCTTCTTCAAGAAGAAGGTATGCAAGTTCTGTACGCAGAAGCTCAAGGTCGACTATAAGGACATCGACGTCCTCAGGCGCTTCGTGACCGAGCGCGGGAAGATCCTTCCCCGCCGCATCACCGGCACCTGCGCCAAGCACCAGCGCGTGCTGGCCATCGGGATCAAGAGGGCGCGGGCCCTCGCCTTCCTGCCCTACGTCGCGAAGTAGGGCGAGAGGACCTTCAAGGCCATGCCGGATCGGGCGAGGGGAAGCTCCCTCGATAGAGCCACGCTGATCGCCTCGCTCGCGGGCGGGGCGGCCTCGGGCTTGCTCTATTCCTCGCTCTTCCTGACCGCGGCCTTCCTGATCCCCGTCCAGATCGTCCTGGCGCGGTCCGGCCTGCTGTCGGGGCTC
Source organism: uncultured Treponemataceae bacterium (assembly GCA_964410245.1). Taxonomy (GTDB): domain Bacteria; phylum Spirochaetota; class Spirochaetia; order Treponematales; family Rectinemataceae; genus CAZXXZ01. The sequence goes on from CAYPHO010000018.1 coordinate 9,499, forward strand.
GTCGCGGCCGGCACCTCCCTCGCGACCGCGACGGTCGGGATCGGCCTCAGGCTGGCCCGGGCGGGCGCCTCGGATCCCGGGATCGTCCTCGCGTGGATGATCCCGGCGATCGTCTTCCTCGCCGGCCTCGCGCTCATGAACGGGCGGTGGTGGCGCGGGAGGCTCGCGGCGCTCAGGGTCGTCCTTCCCTCGGCCCTATGCGCCCTGGCGGCCCTGCCCGGCATCGCGGCGACCTTCGGCGACGAGTCGATCGCCGGCGAGCTCGAGCGGATGATCGGATCCGTCTTCGCCGCCGTCGGCGGCGAGGGCTACGAGGCCTCGGCCCTGGCGATCGCGGTAGATCCGGCGACCCTCGCCGAGCGCTTGCTCGCCGTCCTGCGGAACAGCTACGCCGCGACCATCTTCATGATGCTCGGCCTAAGCTGGATCGTCGGGAACCGGCTCGCCGGGGAGGGAAGCAGGGGCCGCGAGATGACCGGGCCCGT
>CAYPHO010000018.1:10083-22209 GCA_964410245.1 uncultured Treponemataceae bacterium
TCGGGAACCGGCTCGCCGGGGAGGGAAGCAGGGGCCGCGAGATGACCGGGCCCGTCGAGGGCTACAAGCTTCCCTTCGCGGCGATATGGATCTTCCTGGGCGCCTGGACGGCGGTCTTGGCCGCGGTCGCCCTCCGCGCGCCGGCCGCGCTTTCGGCCTTGGCCTGGAACGTCGCCATCGCCGCGGCGATGGCCTACTGGCTCCAGGGCTTCGGCGCGGCGACCTTCCTCCTAAAGCGGTGGAAGGTTCCCCGGGGGCTCAGGATCGCCTCGGCGGCGGCCTGCTTCCTCTTCATCTTCACGGCGAGCGGCGTCGTAGCCGCAGTAGTCCTGACGCTCATCGGCGTCACCGAAACATGGATACCCTACCGAAACCTAAAGGAGTCGGAGCATGAGAGTAATACTTAATCAGGATGTGCCCAATCTCGGCGAGCTCGGCGACGTCAAGGACGTCGCGCCGGGCTACGCCCGCAATTTCCTCTTCCCCCGCAGCATGGCCTTCGCCCACAACGCGAAGACCGTGGCCCTCTTCGAGAAGCGCAAGGCGGAGATCGAGGACCTGAAGGCGCGCAAGAGGTCGGACTCGGCGGGCCTCAGGGCGAGGATCGAGGCCGAGGAGGTCTCCGTCACCGTGCCCGCCGGCGCCAACGGCAAGCTCTACGGCGCCGTCACCGCCCAGACCGTCGCGGACGAGCTGGCCAAGAAGGGCATCGAGATCGAGCGCAAGAAGATCGAGGTCCCCGGCCACTCGGTCAAGTCCGTCGGGACCTACAAGGTCCTCGTCAAGCTGTACGAGAAGGACGAGGCCACGCTCAAGCTCGTCGTCATCGGCCAGGAGGTCAAGTCCGAGACACCCAGGGAAGCCCCGCGGCCCCGCCGCAGGCGCTACGAGGACAGCGAGGAGCAGGCCGGAGAGGCCGCTCCCGCGGCCGAGGAGCGGGCGCAGGAAGCCCCGGAAGCCTAGCTCGGCAGGGTCCGCGGCCGGGCTTTCGCCCGCCCGCGGACCGTTGTAGACTCTATTCCCGGCAGGCATCGCGCCCGCGGCCCTACGTCGCGGGCGCGGCCGTATTGAGCCGGATCCCGCGGCGGGGGGCTGACGATGATTCCCGAGCAGCTGAAGGACAAGATTCCCCCCCACAACGCCGAGGCCGAGCAGGCCTGCCTCGGCGCCGTCCTCATCGATCCCGAGTCCGTCGCGAGCGTCCTGCGCTTCCTCAGGCCCGAGGACTTCTACGTCAACGCGAATCGGGAGGTCTTCTCCGGCGTCATCTCGCTCTACGAGAAGGGACAGAAGGCCGATCTCATCACCCTGACCGACGAGCTCAGGCTGCTCGGCGGCCTGGACAGGGCGGGGGGGCCGGGCTACATAGCCAACCTGACCTCGGTGACCCCCTCCTCCGCGAACGTCGAGTACTACGCCCGCATCGTCCAGGAAGCCTCGATCCGCCGGAACCTGCTCAGGCTGTCGGCCGACATAGGGGCGAGGGCTCACGACGACTCGACCGAGTCCGCGGTGGTCCTCGACGAGGCGCAGGCGAAGATCTTCGAGATCTGCCAGAATAGGCAGGCGGTGTCCTACAAGAGCGTCAAGGAGCTGTTGCCGGACACGATCAAGACGATCGAGAAGCTTTTTAAGAACAAGAGCGCCTTCACGGGCGTGCCTTCCGGCCTGCCCGACCTCGACTCGATGACCTCGGGCTTCCAGGACTCGGAGCTGGCGATTATCGGAGCGCGCCCCTCGGTCGGAAAAACGGCCCTGGCCATGACCATGGCCGCGAATATCGCCATCCGGGAGCATATCGGCTGCGCCTTCTTCTCCCTCGAGATGGCCGACATGGCCATCATGCAGCGCCTCATCGCCAGCGAGGCGCGCATCTCCAGCGAGAAGATCCGCTCGGGGCTCATCAAGCCCTCGGACTTCAACGCCCTCATGGAAGCGGCGGGCAGGATCTACGAGGCCCCGCTCTACCTGGTCGACATGCCGAACATCAAGCTCCTCGACCTCAGGACCATGGCCAGGCGGCTCAAGGCCGAGAAGGACGTCAAGATCATCTTCGTCGATTACCTTACGCTGATCACCCACGAGAACTCCGAGCTGCCCAGGTGGGAGCAGATCGCCAGCATCTCCCGGTCCTTGAAGGCATTGGCCCGCGAACTTCGCATTCCCATCGTAGCCCTGTCCCAGCTCAAGCGCGAGGCCGAGGGCAAGCAGCCCACCCTGGCCGACCTGCGCGAGTCGGGCTCGATCGAGCAGGACGCCGACCTCATCCTCTTCCTGCATCGCGAGCGGGAGTCGAACAAGACGCGCGAGGAGCGGTCGGAGATCGTCGAGACCGAGCTCATCATCGCGAAGCAGCGCAACGGCCCCGTCGGCAAGGTCGAGGTGGCCTTCATACCGAAATACACGCGCTTCGAGTCGATTGATAAGCGCGCGCGCTGATACTAGTATCTGTAATAGGCGATAGAGCTCATCGGAGCGCGGGAGGACGAGGATGGGTATCCGGGACGACTACGATTTCAGCATCCTGGTCAACGAGGCCGAGCGGATGGTAACGGACGAGCTCGAGCGCCAGCTCGCCGAGAAGGCCGACCCTAAGATATGCGTCTGCCAGGATTGCATACTCGACATGGCGGCCTTCGCCCTAAACGCGCTTAAGCCGATCTACCGGGTCTCGCTCCTGGGCACGATGTACGCGCACGCCATGGACGAGGGCGCCTACAAGAAGGAAGTCGGGAAGGCTGTCGCCGCCGCGGTCAAGAAAGTCAGCGCCAACCCCTCGCACGACTGATAGGGAGGCCCGGGCACGGCCCGCGCGGCTATTCGGCGGCGTCCGGCTCGGCCTCGAGGGCGCGGATCGACCTGTAGGCCCCGGAGAAGACGCGATCGAAGGGATCGCCGCGCATGGTGCGGGCCTTATCCGCGAGCGTCTTCTCGTAGGTGGCCTCGTCGACGCTCAGGACGGCGATCTCCCCCTCGCGGAGGCCGGAGACGTGGAAGGACAGCTTGCCGTCCTTCTTCCCCGCGTAGGCGACCGCGATATCGGCATCGGGAGCCTGCTCTATAGCCTTGGCAGCCAGGTAGTACTTAATGATCTCGACGGCGTCGGCGTCCAGCCCGTCGCGGATGATCATGGCGCGCTCGTATAGCTCGCCGTAGCCGACCAGGGCATGGCCGCCCTTGGGCAACTCGACCGTCCCGCGGTAGAAGGCCGTGCGCTCGAGCTCCGGCAGGACGGTCAGGTCCAGGCCGAGCTTGCGGGAAAGCAGCCTGACCCTGAGCTCGGGCTTGAGGCGGGCTCCGCATTCCGGGCAGGTAAGGGCGAAGAAATCGCCGGAGAGGATGCGGTCGATCGTGCCGGGCTCGGCGTCCAGGTCGATCTCGTCGGGGAGGTCGGCGTCGAAGCTCTTCTCGCACCTGCAGGTCACGTTCCTCATATTCCCTCCTATTTAGCTCCCGTGAAGAATATCAGATCGCCGACCGTGGCGAGCACGAAGATGCCGAGGATGAACAGGATGCCGACGAGCTGGTAGCGGTAGATCGAGAGCGGCTTGAGCGGCTTACGGCGGACGATCTCGACCCCGTGCATGACGATCTGCCCCCCGTCGAGGGCGGGGATCGGCAGGAGATTCATAAGGAAGAGGGCGACGGAGAGGAAGCCCAGGAAGTTGAGCGGCATCGCCAAGCCTCCCGTCGCCCTCTGCTCGATGCCCGCGGCGACCGACTCCCCGGCGTAGCTGATAATGCGGGCGGGGCCCGACAGGGCCGCGAAGATGTCGACGCCGCGGAAGAGGGTGCCCAGCCCGGTCAGCGTCGCCGAGAAGGTGTCCCAGGTCTCCGCGAGGCCGGCCGATATCGCGGCCGCCGCCGTCCTCGCGGGCTCGACACGGTGCTCGACGCCCTGGAACACGAGGCCCAAGTCGGACTCGCCTGCGGCCGTCCAATTGAGGATGACCACGAGCTCGAGCCTCGATCCCGAGCGCTCGACCGTCATGGAGGCGCGCTCGGGCCTATTCCGGTTGAGGAAGGAGGCGAGGTCCGCGGAGATCGCCACCGGCGAGCCGTCGACGGCGACGATCCGGTCCCCGGCCTGGATGCCCGCGATATCGGCGGCCCCGCCCTTCTTGACCGTCGAGACCAGGGATTCGGCCCAGTTGGACACGCCGATGTATCCCGAGCCGTCCGGCCTCATGCCGGGCGTGACGCGGGCGTCGAGGGCGGCGCCGTTCCGCTCGATCGAGAGCTCGAGGGCCTTCCCGGGCGAGCGGGAGACGATCTCGAGGATATCGATGAAATCGGCGGTCGGCCTGCCGTCGATGGCGACGATGCGGTCGCCGGACTTCAGCCCGGCCTCGTCGGCCGGATAGGTCTCGCCGGCCTTGCCCGCGACGGCGTACTCGCTGAGCAGTACGATCCGGTTCGGATAGCTTTTGACGCTGTAGCCGATGGTCGAGGCGGCCGTGAAGATCAGGATCGCGAGGAGGACGTTCGCAAGGGGCCCCGCGGCCGAGATGACGATGCGGCGCCAGGGGGCCGCCCCGTAGAGGCTTCCCGGCTCCTTGGGAAGCTCGGGCAACTTGCGCTCCAGCGCCTGGCGGAAGGACTCCTCGCCCTTGAACTTGCAGTAGCCGCCGAGGGGGAAGGCCGAGATTCGCCAGTCGGTCTTCCCGCGCTTGAAGGACGCGATCTTGGGGCCCCAGCCGATCGAGAAGGCCTCGACCTCGACGCCGACCGCGCGGCCCGCCAGGTAATGGCCGAACTCGTGAGCCATGACGACGATGCCGAGGCAGACGATGCCGAGCAGGATGGTTACGATGAGCATTCGATCTCCCTGATAGCGAGGGCCGCCGCCCTTCTGGCGCCGGCGTCGACTTCGAATATACTCCGCAGGTCCCCGAGCCGTGAAGGCAGGTCTTCGGAGAGAGTCCGCTCGACGACGCGGGCGATGCCGGTATAGCGTATCCTCCCGGCCTCGAAGGCCGCGACCGCGACCTCGTCGGCCGCGTTATAGGCGACGGCGGCCCCGTCCCCCGAGCGGAGGGCCGCGTAGGCGAGGCCCAGCATGGGATAGCGGAGGGTATCCGCCTCGCGGAATTCCATCGTCCTCCCCGCGAGGTCCAGGCGGCCGAAGGGGCAGCCGATCGTCTCGGGCCAGGTCAAGGCGTTCTGGATGGGCACGCGCATGTCCGGCTCCGATACCTGGGCGTAAAGGCTGCCGTCCCTCGTCCTGACTAATGCGTGCACGAGGCTCTGCGGATGGACGAGGACGCGGATCCTCTCGGGCTCGAAGCCGAAGAGGCGCGAGGCCTCGATGACCTCGAGCCCCTTGTTCGCCATGGTGGACGAATCGATCGTGATCTTGCGGCCCATGCTCCAGTTGGGGTGGGACGCGGCCTCGTCGGGACGGACGTCGCCGAGCTCGGCGACGGGACGGTCGCGGAAGGCCCCGCCCGAGGCGGTGATGATGAGCTCCTCGATCTCCTCGGAGCCGACGCGCTCGACGAGCTGGAAGAGGGCCGCGTGCTCGGAATCGACGGGCAGTATGCGGGAGCCCGACTCGGCGGCCTCGCGCTTCAGGAGCGGCCAGGCCATTACCACGCTTTCCTTGTTGGCGAGCGCGAGGTCCTTGCCCGACTCGACCGCGGCGAGCGAGGGGCGCAAGCCCCCCGAGCCGGCGGCCCCGTTCACGACGATGTCGGCCTCCGTCGAGCGGATGAGCTCGTCGAGCCCCTCGGGGCCGAGGCGGGGCGGGGGGCGGCCCGGGCCTCCCAAGGCGGAGAGGCGCCGCGCCGATTCCTCGGCGCCGCCGCTTAAGGCGAGAGCCGCCTCGGGGAAGGCTGATGCGGCCTTCAGGAGGCCCTCGAGGTCGGAGTGGGCGCTGAGGCCGGCGACCTCGAAGCGATCGGGATGGGCGAGCGCCACGTCGATCGCCTGGCGCCCGATGGAGCCCGTGGCCCCGACGATAATGACGCGCTTTCGCACGGCCGTCAGTCGAAGAGCCCCATTAGGGCCGAGAGGGCGAAGAAGACGGGAGCGGCGAGGAGGAGGCTGTCGAAGCTGTCCAGGAATCCGCCCCTGCCGGGCACCGCGCTTCCCGAGTCCTTGGTCCCGGCGGAACGCTTCAGGGCGCTCTCGAAGAGGTCGCCGACGATTGCCGCTACGCCGACCGCCATGCCCAGGATAAGGACGGTCCACCAGGGCGCGTCGATCGAGGAGGGAAAGGAGGCTCGGCAGATGAAGGCCATGACGATCGATCCCGCCATGCCGCCTATGAAGCCCGCGAGGCTCTTATTGGGCGACACCGCTACGAGGCCTCGCTTCCTTCCCAGGGTCATGCCCACGAGCCAGGCCATGCCGTCGTTGGCGAAGCAGAGGAGGCAGAAGGAGAGGAGGGCCTCGGTGGAGCGCGCGGGCCGCGAGGCGATCAGGACCAGGAAGGAGCCCAGGAGGCCGAGGTAGCCCAGGTCGAGGGCCATCGCCGCAGCCCGGGGCAGAATGCCCGGGATGTCCTCCGCCTTGGTGAAGGCGAGGCGCCCGAAGGCCGCGACCGCGACGGCGGCGCAGAGCGCCATGACCGTCCCGCCCTCCCAGGGCGAGCCGGCGGGAGCGAATCCCGAGAGGTAGGCGCCGGCGGGGAATATGAGGGCGAGGACGGCGGACTCGGCCTTGCCGGCTTTCGTACCGCGATTCCCGAAGAGCTCGGCGAGCTCCAGGGCGCAGAGGGCCAGGATCGCCAGGATGGCCAGGACCGCGGCGAGGTGCCGATAGCCGGGAAGCAGGATTATTACGGCGGCGACCGCGGGGACGCCGAGGAAGAAGATAAGCAGCCTTTGGATGATATTGCTCAAGGTCGTCCTCCGAAGCGGCGGTCCCTGCGCCCGTAGTCGCGGATCGCTTCCGCGAGATCCTCCGCCCCGAAGTCGGGCCAGAGCTTCTCGCTGAAGCCGAGCTCGGCGTAGACCGCTTCCCAGGTAAGGAAATTGGAGATCCTCATCTCTCCCGAGGTTCGGATGATGAGGTCGGGATCGGGCAGCTCGGGATGGTCGAGGGCGGCGGCTATCGACGCCTCGTCGAAAGCCGCGCCTGAGGCGGCGAGCTTGCGCGCGGCGCGGACGATCTCGTCCCTGCCCCCGTAGTTGATGGCGAGGTTGACGGTGATCCGATCGAAGGCCGCGGTGTCGCGCTCGACCCGGCGGATCTCGGCGACGACGTCGCGGGGCAGGCCCTCCGGATCGCCGGAATGGACGACGCGGACGCGGTTCTCGCGGTAGAAGTCGAACTCGGCCGAGAGGTGCTGCTTGATGAGCCCCATCAGGAACCCGACCTCCTCGGCCGTGCGCTTCCAGTTCTCGGTGGAGAAGACGTAGAGGGATAGGCATTCGATGCCGAGGTCGATCGCGGCCTTGACGACGACCTTGGCGTTCTCGGTCCCGCGGCGATGGCCCTCGCTGCGCGGCAGGCCGCGGGCCTTGGCCCATCGGCCGTTGCCGTCCAAGATGATGCCGACGTGGCGGGGCAGGCTTTGCGATTCCGGCACGGCGCTTACCGAGGCTAGACCTCGAGGATCTCTTTCTCTTTCTCCTCGAGGATCTTCCCGACCTGCGCGATGTAGGAGTCGGTCAGCTTCTGGAGCTCCTCCTCCTCCTTCTTGATCGCGTCCTCGGCCACGCCGCCCGCGGCCAGCTGCTTCTTCAGGTCCTCGAGGCCGTCGCGGCGGGCGTTCCTGATGGAGACCCGGTTCGCCTCGGCCATGGCCTTCGCTGCCTTCACCAGCTCCTTGCGCCGATCCTCGGTGAGGGGCGGGATGGCGATGCGGATGACCTTCCCGTCGTTCGATGGGTTGAGCGAGAGCTCCGACTTCTGTATCGCCTTCTCGATCTCCCCGATGAGCGCGCGGTCCCAGGGCTGTATGACGATGAGCCTAGCCTCCGGGACGGATACCGTGGCGACCTGGGCGATCGGCGTCTTCTGCCCGTAGTAGTCGACGCGGATCCGGTCAAGGAGGGAAGGGGAGGCGCGGCCGGTGCGGACGCCGTTCAGCTCGTCCTTGAGAGCAGACAAGGACTTCTTCATCCTCTCCTCGCACGCGGCCCTTACGCTTTCCATCGCAGCCTCCCTCGTTTTCCGGTCGAATATGGCTCCGCGCCGGCGCGACGGGCGCCGGCGCGGCGATCGAGCGCCTAGGCCTCGCCGACCTTGGCGCGGACGAACTCGACGATCTGGAGCGAGGCCCCGGCTTCCTTGGCGACGGCCGCCATGGCCGCCGAGACGCTCATCTTCTCGTCCTTCACGAAGCCCTGGTCCATGAGGCAGATCTCGGCCATCAGCTTCTTGAGCTTGCCGGCCATGACGCCCTGGATGACCTTCTCGGGCTTGCCCTTGAGCTTCTCGTCCAGCTCGACCTGCTTCTTGAAGATCTCCTCCTGCTCCTTGACCCAGGCGGCGTCGGGCTTCGACTGGTCGAGGAACATCGGGTTGAAGGCGGCGACGTGCAGGGCGATGTCGTGGACGAAGGCCTTGACCTTCTCGTTCGAGAAGGCCTCGCCCTTGTCGGACTTGAACTTCACGACGACGCCCACCGAGCCCTCGCCGTGGATATAGGAGTGGATGCACTCGTCCGAGCCGGCCTTGATCAGGAAGACCCGCTTCAGGCTCATGTTCTCCTTGATGACGAGGGCGAGCTCCTTGACCATGGCCTCGAGCTCGGGAACCACCGAGCCGATGTCCTTGGCGAAGGCGGCCTCGGCGATCTTGGCGCCGGCGTCGATGAAGCCCTCGTTCTTGGCGACGAAGTCGGTCTCGCAGGCGATCTCGACCATGACGGCCTTGGAGGCGCTTTCCTTGACGAAGACGCGGCCCTGGTTGGTGGCGCGGCCGGCGCGCTTTTCCACGCCCGCCATCCCCCACTCGCGCAGGAGCTTCTCGGCTCCCGCGAAGTCGCCCTTGGCCTCGGTCAGGGCCTTCTTGCAGTCCATCATGCCGGCGCCGGTCTTCTCGCGCAGGTTCTTTATATCGGTAGCGGTGATGTCCACGATCGTTCTCCTAAGGTATTAGTCTGGTCGATTATTTCGATTCGTACAGCCTGTCCTCGTCCACGATGGGCGCGGGCTCCTCGGAGGGGGCTTCCTCCGCCTTCGGCTTGTCCGCGGCGGTGTAGGTGGCGGGATCGATCTCGACCTCGTCGTCCTCGGCGGAGGGCGCGGCGTCGGTCTTCACTTCCTCGGTCTCCTCGCCGGCCAGGTTCTCGATGATCTTCAGGCCCTCGGCCGCCCCGGCCTCGACGACCGCGTTCGCGATGATCTGGGTGAAGAGGCTGATCGAGCGGATGGCGTCGTCGTTGCCGGGGATGGGGTAGGTGATGCCCTCGGGATTGCAGTTGGTGTCGACGACGGCGACGATGGGAACGCCGAGCCTCTGGGCCTCGGCTACGGCGATCGCCTCCTTGCGGGTATCGATGATGAAGAGGGCCCCGGGCAGGTCCTTCATCTCCTTGATGCCGCCGAGATTCTTCTCGAGCTTCGACTTTTCCTTCTGGAGGCTGGCGATTTCCTTCTTGGTCAGGCTCTCGAAGGTGCCGTCGATCTCCATCTTCTCGATCTTCTTGAGGCGCTGGATCGACTTCTTGATGGTGGAGAAGTTGGTGAGCATGCCGCCGAGCCAGCGGTTGTTGACGTAGAACTGCTCGCAGCGCTCGGCTTCCTTCTGGATGGCGGTCTGGGCCTGCTTCTTCGTACCGACGAAGAGGACGCTCTTGCCCGAGCTGACGATCTTCTGGACGGCGTCGTAGGCTTCCTTGATGGACTGGATGGTCTTCTGAAGGTCGATGATGTGGATGCCGTTGCGCTCGGCGAAGATGAACTTCTTCATCCGAGGATCCCAGCGCTTGACCTGGTGCCCGAAGTGGACGCCCGACTCGAGCAGGTTCTTCATAGTGACGACTGCCAAGAGTTCCTCCCGCGGCCGGCTTCGAGGCCGGCCTCCGTCTCTGTATCTCGCCGCGGGGCAGGGCCGGGCCAGAGGCCGGAACGCTGGACTCGCGGCGGAAGTTGCCGGCGCCGAAGGCGCCGGTCGGAAGTGCGGCCACCGAGCGAATCGGGGCTCGCCTTCCTGATCCCGAGCCCCGGCCCTAGGGGGCCGAGCGGATCGGGACGCGGAATTCCGCGTCCCGAAGGATGACATAAAGCTCGCGCATTGGCAAGCCCACGACGCATGACCAGGAGCCGTCGAGCCTCTCGATATGCAGCGCCGCGCGGCCCTGTATCCGATAGGCCCCGGCCGCCCCGACCCAATCACCGGATTCGAGGTAGGCGTCGATCTCCGCGCCGTCCATGGGCGCGAAGGATACGGCCGAGCTCGACAGCGCCGTCCGCGCGGAGCCCGAGGATCGATCGACGAGGGCTATCCCGGTATGGACGAGGTGCGTCCTTCCCTGGATGAGCTCTATCATTGCGCGGGCTTCCTCCTCGCCGGAGGGCTTACCAAGGACGACGGGCGAGGCACCCGGATCCTCGAGGGATACCAGCGTATCCGCCCCGAGCACGAGGCGGGGAGCGGATCGAGGGGCCGCGCCGGCCGAGGCGCGGGCCTTGTCCTCGGCGAGGGCGAGGACCCGCTCCGCGGGCGGCAGGTAGTCGCGCGTCGACTCGTCGATATCCGGCGCCAGGGTCTCGAAGCCGATGCCGAGCGATTCAAGGAGCTCGCGGCGGCGCGGCGACGCGGAGGCGAGAAGCAACTTCTCCATGGATGACTGGGAAGGCTACAGGGAGGGGGCCCTCGGGTCAAGCGGCTAAGGCGGCTCAACTTGACATCTCTTCAGCGCCCGTACTAGTCTAGCCGCGACTGGAGAGATTAGCTCAGCTGGATAGAGCACCAGCCTCCGGAGCTGGGGGTCACGCGTTCGAATCGCGTATCTCTCATTTTACTTTTGCCTTTCCCTCGCCCTCGCTAAAGACGCCGCTTGAGCCGAGGCGGGGGGCTTGCGATTCAGAATATAGCCGAATATGCCGAACGGCATATTTACGGCGTCGCTTCGTGGATATTCCCTGTAGTAAAGCACGGCGCAGCGTTGCTTTTTCAGGAGGTAGCATGAAGAGCGCAGTAAGGTATCCCGTCCTCGTCGCATGCGCGATATGTCTTGCCGTCGGCTGCACGCCGGGCTCATCGGGACCTGAGACCATAGGATCGCCCGTTTTTTCGATTCCCGGCGGGCTTTACGATTCGAGCATTGAGATCGAGATCGCCTGCCCCGTAACCGATGCGAGCATACGGTATACGACCGACGGCGCCGACCCGACGACGAGCTCCGGAGCTGTCTACAGCGGCCCCTTCGAGCTGGGCTATTCCGCGACGCTCAAGGCGATCGCCTATCGCGGCGCTTCATCCGTCAGCGAGGTGAAGGCGGAGAACTACTGGATAAGGTCCCGCGATCTCGATTGCGTCATGCGAGACTTCACTCCATCGACCAATGAGGATTTCGAATACAGCGCTATCACAATGGAAACAGGTATCGTGAACGGCATTCTCGGCGACGACGGCGTTCCGGTCTACGCCCATTCCGGCGGGACCGCAACCGTGCATTCTCCGGAATCGTTCCATCAATGGTTCCACGATACCGAGGGAGTCAATATCCGGCTCGGGTATTCCCTTCCATTGACGGAGATCGCCCCTGGGTATTGGGCGTACAGAGCAAACGATTTTTTCCCTATCGACGGGGAAGGTTTCGGAAATACGCCAGGATACCCTCATAATTACCACTTTACCATGGAGTGCCGTAGCCATTTCATGTACGAGGATGGAGAAGCGGTAAGCTTCTACCTATTCGCGAATGACGATTCATGGCTATTCGTCAATGGGCGGCTCGCCGTCGATATGGGCGGAATTTCCGGGACGAAGTCGGATTATGTGCTGATCGATAGCCTTAATAAGCATCTGTTCGGAATCGAGGGAAGCGGCGTCTACCGAATCGATATCTTCCATGCGCAGAGGCACACGACTACCTCGACATTCCACTTCGAGACCGACGCGACCCTGCTGGAGATGTTCGACGAATGAAATAGGCGGGGCGCCGATTCGCGCCCCGCCCGGAACACGGCCGCTACTTCATAGTCGCCAGGAGCTCGGCCGCGTCCT
>CAYPHO010000019.1:0-22187 GCA_964410245.1 uncultured Treponemataceae bacterium
GCCGGAGACGTAGGAGAGGTCGTGGCCGGTCTCGAGGAACTCGAGCAGGCCCGCCGCCTCGGCCTCGATGATCTCCTTCTTGCGCTGCCTCATGTACTCGAGGGAGATCGGCGCGTCCTCCTGCCAGCTCTCCGCGGCGAGGCGGTTGAGGTTCATGAGGTTCAGCCCCGAGGCGAGGGCGGCCACCTGCTCGGGAGCGAGTCCCTTGTCGAGCAGGAGCTCGCCCTTGCCGTCGAGGAAGCGCAGGAACTGGGCGCGCACGGTCTCGTCGGGGATGGGTATCTCGACCTTGACCGCGCTGGGGCTGGACGTGATGCGCGGGTTGAGGTCGGCCAGGTTCTCGGTGAGGAGGATGACCGACACGTCGCCCTGGGTGAACACGGGCTCGTGCGACCAGCGGTTGAGGGTGACGAAGGAGTAGCGGTCCTCCTCCGACAGCCTGGCGACGTCGCTGGCCGGGGCGACCGTCTCGGCGTAGTCGACGATGAGGACGATGCGCTTCTTTTGCGGGATGAGCGAGAGGAAGTACTCCTCGAGGAGGGGGAAGGCGACGTTCGGGTCCTTGGAAAGGAGGTCCGCGTCCGAGTCGTCGGGCCGGCGGCCCCGCATCGCCGAAAGGTACTCCTTCTCCATCTGCTTCTCGCAGAAGCTGACCCCGCTGGAGCGGTCGAAGAAGGCGATGACGTCCTTGTTGCCGAAGAGGACCTCGGAGATGTACTCCTGGATCTTGACGAAGAGGAACTCGCCCTCGTTCATCTTGTGCGGGAGGAAGTCGCGGATATTTCCGTGGACGACATAGAGATTGGCCGTCTTCGAGCAGTACTTGTACGACAGCTCCTGGGCCCAGGCGGGCAGGATCTTGATGAATGGAAGATTCTTGACGATGAGCTGCTGCTTCATCACCTCTCCGATGCCGCGCCGGTATGGCGGAATAATACGCCGCGGCGAGCCTTCCGTCAACGAAGGCCCCTAAAGCGCTTAGCTTTACATTTTCCCATCCGGATAGCCGATACTCATTCCGAGCGGCGAGGCGCCGCGGAAAGGGGAATCCTCTATGGCTGATAAAGACGGCGGCGATATCAAGGCCTGGGTCGCGGCGGCGAACATGGGACTGGGGCATAAGCGGGCCATCCAGCCCCTGAAGGACATAGCCGAGGGCGGCCTGATCGTCGTCAACGACCCTTCCGTCGCGGAGCCGGACGAGCTCAAGCAGTGGGAGACCCTGCTTTCCGTCTACGAGCGCCTGTCGCGGGCCAAGAAGATACCCGTCATCGGCAACGCCCTCTTCGGGGTCATGGACTACTTCCAGCAGATCAAGCCCGCCTACCCGAGGGTCGACCTATCGCATCCGACCGTCCAGACCCGCTGGAACGAGGGCATGATCGACAAGGGCATCTGCTCGGGCCTCATAAAGAGGATCAACACGAAGCCCCTGCCCCTGATCACCTCGTACTTCACCGCTGCCATCGCCGCCGACCGCTCCGGCTACGGCTGCGTCTATTGCATCATCTGCGACGCCGACATCAACCGCGTCTGGGTGGCCTCCGACCCGCGCAAGTCGCGGATCAAGTACCTCGTGCCCTGCGGCTCGGTCCTGCGCCGCCTGAAGCAGTACGGCGTCCCGGACGAGCGCATCTTCATGACCGGCTTCCCCCTGCCCAAGGAGCTCCTGGGGAACGAGGGCCTCGACGTGCTGAAGGCCGACCTGGGCCAGCGCCTGCATTACCTCGATCCGGCGAGCCGCTTCTGGCCCCTCCACGAGCCGAGCGTCGTCCACTTCCTGGGGAAGGCCGCCTGCAAGCCGCGGGGCCTGCGCAAGCTCACCCTGGCCTTCGCGGTCGGCGGGGCCGGGGCGCAGAAGGAGATCGGCATCGAGGCCCTGGCGAGCCTCAAGCCCAAGATCCAGGCCGGGGAGCTCGCGATGAACCTGGTATGCGGCGTGCGGCCGGAGGTGCGCGCCTATTTCGAGGCCGAGGTCAGGGAGCTCGGGCTGGACAAGTCCCCCGACGTGCGGATCATCGGCGGCAGGGGCGACGAGGACTACTTCGATTCGTTCAACAAGAGCCTCCACGAGACGGACATCATCTGGACCAAGCCCTCCGAGATGTCCTTCTACGTCGGCCTGGGCATCCCCCTCATAATGGCGCCGACCATCGGCTCGCAGGAGGTCTTCAACAGGCGCTGGCTGGACGAGATCCAGGCCGGGATCCCGCAGGAGGATCCGCGTTACGCGAACGAGTGGCTCTACGAGCTCCTGGAGCAGGGGCGCCTGGCCGAGACGGCCTGGGCGGGCTTCCTCAACGCGCGCAAGTACGGCACCTACAAGATCTACGAGCTTTTGCGCACCGGCACGATGGCCCGCACCGGCGACCCCCTGACGCGCTGACGGTCAAAGGATCCACCACAGAGACACGGAGATCTGTGTGAGATCGCGGAGTAGAGAAGGGGATTAGGGGAAAAAGGATGTCGGGTTGTTGGCATAACAGCATGTCAGCATCGCTCGACTTCCCTTATCCTCTATTCCCTCTGTGATCTCCGTGGTCGAATCTCCGTGTCTCCGTGGTGAAATATAACTATTGCGGCTTTATTTCGCCTCGGGCGAGCTCGTCCACGAATGCGGCGATCTCGGCCGCGCCGTTGCGCAGGCCCAGGCCCTCGTAGCGCCGCGCCACCTCCTCGCGGACCTCGTCCTTGAGGAAGTGCCTCACCGCGATGCCGAAGAGGATGGGATTGCCGCCGGTCTCCTTGGCCACCTTCTTGAACACGGCGTAGTTGACGTGCTCCTGCTCGCAGGGAGTCGCCGCCTGCGAGAAGACGATGGGCTTGGCCGAGTGCATGCATTCCATCATGGTGGCGGGGCCGGGCTTGATGAAGCAGATGTCCGAGGCCTCGATCAGCTCGTTCATGTTGGTCGCGAAGCCGAGGGGCACGATGCGGAGGTGCTGCAGCTTGTTCCGGTTCTCGTAGAGGCGGCCGCGCAGCGCCTTATTCTTACCGGCTACCACCACGACGTTCAGGGGGACGGCCAGGAGCTCGAGGGCGAGGAGGTACTGGATGATCAGGCCGGCTCCCTGGTTGCCGAAGCTGATCAGGATGGTCTTCCTGCCGCTATCGAGGCCGAGCTCGGCGGCGACCTCGGCCCTGGGCCTCCGCGAGGAGAGGAAGTCCGGGGGGATGGGGTAGGGGAAGGAGCGGATCTTAGAGGCGGCTATCCCGCCGCGCGCCGCGCTCTCGGCCGCCCGCTCGGAGGCGGTGAGGTACCAGTCGGTCTTCGGAAGCTTCCATGGGGCGTGGAAGGTGAACATCTCGGTCTGGTAGGTGACGATCTCGAAGGCTATGCCCGTCCTCTCCCGCGCGGCGACGAGGGCCATGGTGGCGAAGTAGTGCGTGCTGAAGACGATGTCCGGACGACAGCGCCTGACGAAGCGGATGGCGTCGGGAACGGCCGGGGCCACCATGGTCCTATACAGGACGCCGCGGGTGACGGGCCCCAGGACGTCCTGGACCTGGTAGAGGACGTGGGTGAAGAGGGGATACTCGAGGAAGGTCTTCCAGCTCTTCTTATGGGCCTCGTCGACCTTGACCGAGCCTATGTCCTTGATGAAGTCCATGAGGCGGCACTCGTAGCGGCCGGGATAGGCGGCCTCGAGCGCGCGCATGACGGCCAGGGCCGGGGCCTTGTGCCCGCCGCCGGCCTCTATCATCGCGAAGACGATCTTCTTCATGCGGTACCGCCGCCTCCGGATACGGGATGCAATGGGCAATTCGCTTACGTCGTAGATTATATTGCGGCCGCTGAACGGGGGGCAAGCTCGGGATCGTGGCCCCCGCGGTCCTTGCCCGAGCTCGCGGCCGATGCTATACTCGGCCTAATAAACTCACCGAGCGAGGTATCACATGGCCCATAAGGTCACCGATGCGTGCGTAAATTGCGGAGCCTGCGAGCCCGAGTGCCCCGTCGAGGCGATCAGCGAGAAGAACGGCCTCCGCTGGATCGATCCCGACAAGTGCACCGACTGCGGCGCCTGCGCGGCCGTCTGCCCGACCGAGGCGATCGTCGCGGGCTAAGGCGCCGCGCCGCGGGGCCGACCCGCGAGCTAAAAACGTATACGAGCGGGGACTGCCGGCGACGGCGGCCCCCGCTTCTCGTTTTCGGGCCCGGCGACGCCGCTTGCCAAGCGGAACGGTCGGCTCTAGACTTGGCCCGTGGACCGACCGGCGGGCCTCGTGATCGGCCTCTTCTTGAACAACTTCTTCGGGGAGTACCAGGCGCGCGTCTGGGACGGGGCGGCGGCGGCCGCGGCCGAGCTGGGCCTCAGGCTCGTTTCCTTCGCCGAGGATTCGTTCTGGGAGACGGGGATCGACTATCGCGCCTCCGGGCGCATGTACGACTGCGCCTCCCCCGAGCTCCTCGACGGCGTCATCCTCCTCTCGCCGCCCGTGGTCCGCGGCGAGGCGCGGACCCGGTGGGCTTCCTTCCTCGAGCGCTTCTCCTCCCGTCCCGCCGTCCACGTCGGCGTCGACGACGATTCCCTGGCCTGCGTCGTCCCCGAGAATTACCGCGGCATGCGGGAGCTCGTCGACCATTTCATCGAGAAGCACCATAGATCGCGCATCGCCTTCATACGCGGGCCGGGGGAAGCCAGCGACGCGGAGCAGCGCTTCGCGGCCTATCGCGACGCGTTGCGCGACCACGGAATACCCTATCGGCCCTCGCTGATCCTGGACGGCGACTTTAACCGCGAGGCGGGGATCGCGGCGGGCGCGAGGCTGGCCGATTCCGTGGAGGAGTTCGACGCCGTCGTCGGGGCCAACGACTACATGGCCCTGTACGCGGTCAAGGAGCTTCGCCGCAGGGGCGTCCGCGTCCCCGACGACGTGTCGGTAGGCGGCTTCGACGATTTCCGCGCGTCGCGCAGCTCGGTGCCCGCGCTCTGCACGGTTCACCAGCCGATGCGCGAGATCGGCGAGGCGGCGCTGCGCATGGTCGCCTCGATGGCGCGCGGCGGCTACTCGGGACCCCGGCGCCTCGCCTTCCCGACGAGCCTCGTCCTGCGCCGCTCCTGCGGCTGCGCCGTGCCCGGATCGCCGGAGGCGGAGGCGCCGCGCGAGCGGGCCCTCCTGTGCGGCGACGAGGAGCTCGCGGCCATCGCGTCCGCGCTGAGGCGGGGAGAGCTCCCGCGCTTCCGCGCCCTGCTCGAGGCGGCCGTCGCCGAGGCCTACGAGCGCGGCGTCCCGGTAAGCTCGTGGCGCGGCCTCGTCCCGGGCATGGCGGCCGGCCTGGGCGCGGAGAGGGAAGCCGAGGCCCGGCGCGAGGCGCTCGACTTCCTCTCGGCGCTCCAGGACGAGATCAACGACCGCGCGATGCTCGCGCTGATCGAGGAGAAGTCGGCCTTCGACCAGCTCTCGAGCCGGCTGATCGGCTCCTTCGACGCGAGCGCCATACGCGACTTCCTCGACGCGGAGATCCTATCCCGCAGCGACTTCCTCTGCGTCTCCCTCTACGAGGAGGACGGATCGGCCAGGGCCTTCTATTGCACCGATAAGCGGCTCGAGGGCCTCGCCTTCGAGCCCGAGCTCCTGGCGCCGGGCGGCGCCGCCGGCCTGCCCGATCGGGGCGACCTCCTCCTGCTCCCCTTGCGCGCGCGCGGGGAGCGGCTCGGGTTCATGACCTGCCTCGCGGGACGAAGCCAGCCCGGCTACTTCGAGGTCCTGAGGCGGCACCTGTCGGGGGCCCTCGAGGGCGCCCGCCTCGTCGCCAGGACCCGCGGCTACAGCGCCCGGCTCGAGAGCGAGGTGCGGGAGCGCACCGCCGAGCTCGCCCGGGTGGTCGCGGAGCTCGAGGAGACGAACCGCAGGCTCGAGGAGCAGTCGTCGCTCGACGAGATGACCGGCCTGTACAACCGGAGGGGCTTCTTCGAGCTGGCCGGGAAGCAGGTCGAGCTGGCGCGCCGAAGGGGAGCCGACTTCCTCCTTATATTCGTCGACGTCGACTCGCTGAAGAGGATCAACGACCAGTACGGCCACGCGGAGGGCGACGCCGCCATCAAGGCCCTGGCCGGCGCGCTCTCCTCCTCGTTCAGGCAGACAGACGTCGTGGCCCGCCTGGGCGGCGACGAGTTCACGATCCTGGCCATCGACACCAGCATGCGCGAGTGCGAGAAGATGATCGCCCGCGCGCGCGCGATCGTCGCGGAGCGCAACGAGGGATCGGGGCTGCCCTACCGGCTTTCCTTCAGCTACGGCGCGGCCGCCTCGGGGGCGGATCCGGGCCGGGGCCTGGACGAGCTGATGGCCGAGGCCGACGGGAAGCTCTACGGGGCGAAGCGCGCGCGCGGGTCGTCCTAGGCCGTCGCCTTTCCCGCGGTTTCAGTGTATCGTAGCCGTAGCCCATGAGCCCGATTAAACGACCGAAGGCCGTCGCGACGCTGTGCCGCGCCCTCGCGCCCGATAGGCTGGCCGCCGCGACGCTGGCCGCGTCCCTGTCCGCCCTCGCCGCGATGGCCGCCGCGGCCTTCCTGGGGCTCGACGGGGTCTGCGCGACGAGGACGGACACGGCGATCTTCATCGCCCTCGCCCTGTGCGGGGCCCTCGGCCTCGGCCTCGCCTTCGCCCTCCGCGCCCGCCGCGCGCTCGGGGCCGTCCTCGCCGCGCTGTTCGCGGCCTGCCTCGCCTTCCAGCTCTACTTCCCCGTGTCCTCGCTCTCCTGGCTCTTCCTCGCGCTCGCCTGCATGGCGCCGGCCTCGCTCTACCTCGGCTTCCCGCGCGGCCTCGCCCTCGCCCTCGCGGCCTGGGCCGCGTCCCTGCTCCTCCGCTTCGCGGCCTTCCCTCCCGAGTCCCTGGGCCAGCGGGCGGCCTCCTTCCGCGACCTCCTTCCCTACGCGATCGCCCCTCCCGCCGCCTGCGCGATGCTCTCGGTCCTGTCCTCGCTCGGGGCCGAGACGGCCCGCGTGTCCGAGGCCCTCATGGACGTTACGCGGCTCAACCTCTCGTACCAGGACTACTCGGCCGCCGTCGAGGAGAAGTCGGCCCACGAGGAGCGGCTGCGCCTGACCAGGGACATCCACGACGTCGTCGGCTACGCGCTGACGAACACGATGATGCTTATGCGGGCCGCCTCGATCATGGTCAAGGACGAGCCGCGGAGGCTGCCCGCCCTGATCGAGGCCGCCCAAGCCAGCGTCGAGTCGGCCCACAGGCAGGTGCGCGAGCTCCTGCGGGACATCCGGCGCCGCGAGCTGCGGTCGGCGGCCGGGCCCGAGGCGATAGCCAAGGTCGTGCGCGTCTTCAGGACCGCGACGGGCGCGGAGGTCGACCTCGACTTCGGCAACTTCGATTGGGCCATCGGCGGCGAGGAGGCATTCGCCGCATATCACTTCGTGCAGGAGGCGATGCTCAACGCCTTCAGCCACGGCAAGGCGAGCTCGATCCGCGTGTCCTTCAGGCAGTCCGAGGACCGCCTCGCGGTCACCGTGCGCGACAACGGCGCCGGCGCGAAGGCCGTCGTCGAGGGCATCGGAATCTCGGGCATGCGGGAGAGGCTGGCGAAGGTCGGCGGCGAGCTCGAGTACTCCTCGACGGCGGAGGGCTTCAGCATCACGATGCGCCTGCCGCCGCCGGCCAGGGAGGAGGCGGGATGAGGGGGGGCAAGCTCGGCCTCCTCCTCGTCGACGACCAGAAGCTCTTCGTCGAGAGCCTGCGCTACGTGATAGCCGGCACCGCTCCCGACATGGAGGTGCTCGGCGTCGCCTCGAACGGGATCGAGTCCGTCGCCATGGCCGAGAGCCTCAAGCCGGACATCGTGCTCATGGACGTGAAGATGCCCGAGATGGACGGCGTCGACGCGGCGAGGCTCATCGGCGAGCGGCTGCCCGAGGCCAGGGTCATCATGCTCTCGACCTTCCTCGACGAGGAGAGCCTGCGCGCCTCCCTGGAGCGCGGAGCGAGGGGCTACATCCTGAAGAGCGTCTCGACCGAGGAGCTGCTCGAGGCGATACGCGCGGTCGGCCGGGGCTCGACCCTCTTCTCGGGGAAGGTGGCGACCCTCCTCGTCGAGAAGCGGCGCAGCTCGGCCCGCGACGATCCCGAGGCCGCCCTCGAGGCCTTGAGCCCGCGGGAGCTCGAGGTCGCCGCGCTGATGGCGCGCTCCTACGGCAACCGCGAGATCGCCGGGCGCATGGGCCTGTCGGAGCAGACGGTGCGCAATTACATCAGCTCGGTCTACTTCAAGCTCGAGGTCGAGGACCGCCTGGGCTTCCTGAAGCTCTCGGCCAAGATGCCCTCGCTCTTCGTGGACCCGGTACATTTGTCACGGAAAAAGAGGTGACGGGGAAGTACCCCCGTAACTTCACGGAAGCGCGATCCTCGGCGAGCATGGAGGCATGGAGAAGTCCCCCGCCGCGCCCGTCCTCGCGCTCGCGGCCGCCTGCGCCCTCTTCGCGGCGGCCCTTCCCGCCCAGGCCGCGACCCGCCTCACGGCGGGCCTCGGCTTCGGCGGCAGCGTCGTCCCGGGCAGGTGGAATCCCCTGTGGGCGCGCTGCGAGGGCTTTCCCGGCGAGGCCTCGATCCAGGTCGTCCTTCGAGGGGCCGACGGCGAGGCGCGGGGAATCGAGAGCTTCCCCTGCGTCGACGGCCTCCGGCTCGAGTGCCCCGTCATGGTCGACGAGCGGCTCTACTCGATCTCCGTCCGGCTCGTCTCCTCGGGCGAGGTCCTGGCCGAGGAGAAGCTCGCCGCGCGCGCCAAGCTCTTTCCCGGCCACCTCGTCCTCGTGCACGGGGAGGGCTCGCGGGTCGAGCTCGCCCTCGGCATGGCCCTCTATCCCTCCGAGCCCGTCGAGGCGGTCTCCGTGTCCCTCGCCGACCTGCCCTCGTCGGGCCTCGGCTACGACGGCGTCAGCGCCCTCGTCCTGCGCGATCCGGGCAGGAGCATAGCCCCGGCCCAGGCCGCCGCGATGGCCGCCTTCATCGCCGGCGGCGGCCGCGTGGCCCTGACCTTCCCCCGCGAGGGCGACGCCGGCCTCGCGGGCCTCGTCTCGGCGGGCGGGACGTGGCGGGAGGGGAGGCCCGACCCCTACGCCGAGATCGGCCTGGGGAGGCTCGTCCTCGTCGGGAGAAGGCTCGGGAACGGCCTCCCCCTCGACTCGGAATGGAAGGATATCCTCGGCCTGGCTCCCTACGGCTCCGCGAGGACCATCACGGCGAGCCGCGCCTTCAAGGTCGGCCCGGAATCCTTCCCGAAGGAGGCCGAGTACGGCCGCGCCCAGGCGATCCTCCTCGCCGCGCTCGCGCTCTGGGCCGGCGTCTCGATCGTCGCCGCTCGGAACAGGAAGAAGTCCCTTATTCCCGTCCTCGCGACGGCCGGCGCCGCCCTGGCCTTCTCCCTGGCCGGATCGGCCTCCCTCGACTCGATGATGAGGCGCGGCGCCCGCTACTCCTCGCGGATGCTCGTCCTGCCCGGCGGGACGGGGGCGATCGCCTCGATCGGCGTCCTCTCTCCCTACGGCCACCGCAAGCCGGGAGCCCTTCGCGTCGACTCCGTTCGGGGCGTCGAGATCGCATACGGCGGGACCGAGGGCGGGCGGATGCTCCCCCCCGGCGCGGGGACCCTCGAGTGGCGCCACGAGCTGCCCGGGACGGGCCTCAGCCTGCGCTCCTGCGACGAGGGGCGGCTCGAGCTCGCGGGAATCCTCGGCGCGGGAATCCTCGCCGGCGCCGATATCCCCGCCGGCGCGATCGCGGCGAGCGGGAATCCCGCGCCCCCCCGCGCCGGCACCGCCATTAAGGTGGCCCTGGCGAGGTCCTCGCCGGAAGGACTCGCCTGGCTGGTCCCGAAGGGCGGCTCCTGGATCGACGAGGGCTCGACGCCCGCCTGGGTCGGGCTCGAGGCCGCCTGGGTGGAGTCCCTCGCCGACCTGTCCCCAGGGCGCTCCTTCCTGGTCGGCCGCTGCGCGCTTCCCTCGCTCCGCCTCTCGATCTGCGGCGCGGCGGCCTCGGAGGCCTTCTGGGCCCTGCCCCTGGGCGGGGAGGGACGATCATGATCGGCTTCCTCCTCGAGGACCTGCGCGAGTGGAGGGCGGCGCTGATGGCCAGGACCCTCTCCCTCTCCGTAATCGCCCTCCTCTGCGTCGCTGCGGTCTCGATGCTCCATCCGGCCGTCGCGGTCCTGGCCGCGACGGCGATCTCGATCCTCCTCGGATGGTCCTCGGGCAGCGTCTACAGCCTGGGCTCGAGCGCGAGGCGGCTCCTCGTCTACTGCGACGTGGGCGCCGCCGAGGCGGTGGCGGGCAAGGTCCTCTCCTCGCTCGTCGTCTGGCTCGTCCATATCGCCTCGCTCTCCCCCGTCCTCGCGATGTCGGCCGCCCTGAGCGGCCTGCGCGCCGAGGCCCTCGCCTCCTGCGCCGTCTCCTGGCTCGCCGCGTACTACCTGTCCATGGCGGCGTCCCTCATCGTCTGCGTGGGATTCCCGAGGTCGAACGGGCTGGCGGGCCTCTTCGTCGTGGTCGTATGGACCGGGTCGACGGCCTATTTCGCGCCGATCCGGGAGGCGAATCCCTTCGCCCAGGCGCTGGGCTTCCTGGCGGGGAGCGCGGGCGCCGAGGCCTGGGCCTGGATGGCCGGCTCCGCGGCGCTCGGGACGGCCCTCGCCTTCGGGACGGCCCTCTCCCTCCGCAGGATAAGGAGGCAGGTCGGTGCGTGACGCGATACTCGGCGCCGTCGCGAAGGCGCGCTCGCGCCTCAATCTCGCGATCGTCGCCCATCGGGCCTTCGCCTGGGCGATCCCTTCGGCAGCGGCCGCGGGCCTCGCGTCGATCGTCCTGAGGATCGCCGGGGCCGAGGGGTCCGCCGTCCCGGCCTGGGCCTTCGTCGTCCTCGCTGGCGCGGCCGCCGGCGCCATCCGCGGCCGCGGGGCGCGCATGGGAAGCAGGGACGCCGCGCGCTGGATCGACGAGCGGCTCGGGAACGGCGAGCTCCTCTCCGCGGCCCTGGCCTGCATCGAGCGGGGGCGCTCGGGAAGGTTCGACGACGCGGTGCTGGAGAAGGCCGCTTCCGGCCTCGAGCCGGCCCGGGCCCTGCGGGCGCCCCTCCGACCGACAGCGAGGAAGGCCGCCTTCGCGGTCGCGGCGGCCGCCGCGTCGCTGATCGCCGTCCTCCTGGCGAGGCCGCTCGATCCCTACGGCCGGGGCGAGGCCGGGCCCTCCGCCGGCGCCCAGGCTTCCCTGGGGCGCGGCGCCGCCTCGGACTCGCGCGAGGCAGACGGCGCCGCCGTCGCGGCCGCGCTCGCCGCGTCCATCTTCCCGGGCGACAAGCGGATGGCCACGCTCGCCGAGCGGGCGCTGCGCGAGGGCAGGATGGACGATTTTCGGGACATCCTCGACGGCGCCGACATCGAATCGACCTCGAAGATCGAGCAGGCGGTGCGCGAGCTGGAGAAGCGCAAGCTGACCAGGGACGTCCAGCCCGAGGGCGGCGCCGCGGGAATCAGCGCGGCGGCCATGCCGGAGCTTGGCGCCTCCCCGGGCGCCGGCGGCGCCGCGGAGGGGGAGGCAGGCGGCCGGGACGGTCCCGAGGGCGCCGGCGGCATGGGGCCGCAGGCGGGCATGAACGGGCCCGACGGCGGCGGATTCGACGGCGGCGAGGGCCCCGACGGGCAGCCCCGCTACCCGCCCCAGGGCAGCGCCGGCTCCGGCGAGTCGCGCGGGGGCGGCAACGACCCCTCGACCGAGGGCACGGGGGACTCCTACGACTGGGGCGAGATCGAGGCCCGCGCGGAGGGCGGCGAGCTCGCCTTGAAGGAGGCCGAAGCCTCGTTCTTCGAGCTGGTCCTTCCCGGCGAGGGCGCCTCCGCTCCCGCCTCCGAGATGCTCCCGAGCTCGGCGAGGGCCGCCGAGTCCGCGATGTCGCGCGAGGGCGTGCCCCTCGAGTACCTGGACTTCGTCAGATCGTACTTTACCGCGCTTTCGAAAGGAGAGACCGAATGAGCAAGGATGAGATGCCTATCGCCGCCTGCGTCGACGGCATGGCCAAGGCTCGCGAGCAGGTGTCGCGCGTTATCGTCGGCCAGGACGAGGTGATCGAGACCGCCCTCGTCGCCCTGCTCTGCGAGGGGCACGTCCTCTTCGAGGGCGTCCCGGGGCTGGGCAAGACCCTCCTCGTGCGGACCCTCGCCGACACCCTCATGATGAGCTTCTCGCGGATACAGTTCACCCCGGACCTCATGCCCTCGGACGTCGTGGGCGCGACGATGATCTCGCAGGGAGAGGGCGCCGACATCGGGCTGCGCTTCGAGCCCGGCCCGGTCTTCGCGAACCTCGTGCTCGCGGACGAGATCAACCGCGCCTCTCCCAAGACCCAGTCGGCCCTCCTCCAGGCCATGCAGGAGCGGACGGTGACCGTCAGGGGCCGCTCCTACCCGCTGCCGCGGCCCTTCCTGGTGCTGGCGACCCAGAATCCCCTCGAGATGGAGGGCACCTATCCCCTGCCCGAGGCCCAGGTCGACCGCTTCCTCTTCAAGGTAATCGTCGGGCACCCGGGCCACGAGGATCTCGTGAAGATCCTCGAGAGGACGGTGGGGCCGGGCGAGTCCAGGGCCGAGCCGGTCATGAGAGAGGCCGACGTCGCCGCGCTGCAGCGCGCGGTCCGGGACGTGGTCGCGCCCCAGGCCCTCATGGAGCTGGCGTCGCGCATCGTGCTCGGCACCCAGCCCGAGCGGCCGGAGTCCCCGCAGTCGGTCCGCAGGTTCGTGCGCTACGGCGCCGGCCCCCGCGGCGCCCAGTCCCTAGTCATGGCGGCGAAGGCCCGCGCCCTTATCGAGGGGAGGTTCCACGCGACCACCGCGGACCTCGAGCGCTGCATGATGCCCGCCCTTCGGCACAGGATCGCCCTGAATTTCGAGGGGCAGAGCGAGGGCGTCAAGGTCGAGGACCTGATCGCCGAGGCCGCCCGGGCGGCCCTCGAGGCGCGCTCCTTCGACGAGGCCGTGGCGGCGGGGCCGCTCGGGGACGATAGGCGCCCCGAGGCGGGGACCGCCGGCGGCGGCGGCGGGGAATAGGGGCGGGCGATGGCTTTCGGGACGGATTGGGCGCGGGACTTCGAGGCCGCGAAGGGCCTCCAGCTCCGCGTGCGCAGGCGGATCGCGGGCTTCGCGGCCGGCGAGCAGCGGAGCCCCGCGACGGGAGGGGGAATAGAATTCGCCGACTACCGCGAGTACGTCCCCGGCGACGACGTGCGGCTCCTCGACTGGTCCGTCTACCTCCGCTCCAAGAAATTCCTGGTCAAGCTCTGCGCCGAGGAGAAGGAGCTCACCCTGGTCGTCCTCCTCGACGCGAGCCGCTCGATGGCCTTCGGCGAGAGCCCCAAGCTCGAGCTCGCCAAGAGGATCGCGGCCGTGCTCGCGGCCATCGCCAACCGCGGCGGGAACCGGGCGGGCATCTCGGTCCTCGGCCGCTCCCTCCTCGAGCCGCTGAAGCCCGACAGGAGCAAGGCGACGCTGAGCGGGATCGCCAGGACCGTCCGCTCCATAGCTCCCGTCGACAGTCCCTCTCCCGCGTCCTGCATCCGGCAGTTCGCGTCGAAGTACGGCCGCAAGTGCGTTGCCGTCCTCATCTCGGACTTCCTCTATCCCGGATGGGAGTCCTCCCTGCGGGCCCTGGCCGCCTCGGGCTGCGAGGCCCACGTCGTCCACCTCCTCGCGCCCGAGGAGATCTCGCCCGAGATCCGCGGCGAGACGACCTTGGTCGACATGGAGGACGGCTCCGAGTCGCCGATCCACGCCGACGACGATCTCCTGTACCGCTACGACCGCGCGATGGGCCTCTTCATGTCCGCCGTTCGGGCCGAGTGCTCGGCCGGCGGCATGAGCTGCACCTCGATCTCCTCGGACGCCCCGATCGAGCGCGTCTTCCACGAGGACCTGCGCAGGGGGGGCGTCGTATGCTGAGCCTGGCCAATCCCTCCATGCTCTGGCTCCTCCTCCTCCTCGCGCCCGTCGTCGTCCTGTACTTCCTCCGCATGCGCTTCAGGCGCCAGAGCGTCGGCTCGACCTTCATCTGGAAGTCCCTTGTCGGCAAGACCTCGGGCGGCAACGTGCTTAGGATGCGGAGCCTCCTCCTCCTCGCGCTGCAGTGCGCGGCGGTCGCGATCGGCGCCCTGGCGGCGGCGGGGCCCGTCGCCAGGGAGAAGCGCATCCTGAGGCCGGGCACGGC
This sequence comes from uncultured Treponemataceae bacterium, assembly GCA_964410245.1. Classification (GTDB taxonomy): domain Bacteria; phylum Spirochaetota; class Spirochaetia; order Treponematales; family Rectinemataceae; genus CAZXXZ01. Next base: position 14,202 of record CAYPHO010000019.1, read on the forward strand.
CTTCCTGATCGACGTATCCGCGAGCATGGCCTCCGACGACGAGGAGGGCTACGCGGACAGGGCCCGGAAGGCCGCGGCGGCGGTCGCCTCCGAGATCGACGCGATGGGCCGCGACGAGAGGGTCATGGTCTTCGCCTGCGCCTCGGGAGCGAGGGCGCTGCTTCCCGAGCCCACCCTGGACAAGGCGGCCGCCCGCGCGAGCCTCAAGTCCCTCGCGGCCGGGTCCGAGGCCTTCTCCGAGGGCGCCTGCGCCGACGAGCTCTCCGCGTGGCTCGCGCTGCGCGAGGAGTCCTGGCGCGCCTGCCTCGTCACCGACGGCGGGCTCGACATGGGCGGCCGACGTATTTCTACCGTCTTCGACGGCGCCCTGCGCGTCATCCCCGTCGGCGGGAACGGGCGCTCGATCGGCGTTTCCGGCCTGCGCCTCGAGACGGGGCCGGACGGGAGCCGCCGCGCGGCCTTCTCGCTGTGGAACGGCTTCCCCGTCGAGAAGGAAGCCTCGCTCGTCCTCGAGCGCGAGGGCGGCGGGACCGAGCGCGCGAGCCTCGCGGCGAGGCCGGGCTGGTCCCGCGCCCTCCTTCCCCTGAAGGGCGGGCTCTCCTCCGGGCCGACGGAAGGAGCCTATACCCTCCGCCTCGAGCGCGCCCCGGGCGAGGGCGGCGCGGCGCCGGGAGCCGAGTGCTACCTCTCGGTCGCCCGGAAGAGGGCCGTCTCCGTCCTCCTGGTCGGCAGGGACGATCCCTTCCTCAGGGCCGCCCTCGCCTACGGGGGCATCGCCGTGGCCGGCTCGGCATCCTTCCCCGCCTCGCTCTTCGACGAGGAGGCCGAGGGGAGGCCCGACATCGTCATCTCCTCCTCGCCGAGCCTGCCCGAGGGACTGCGCTGCGACATCCTCTGCTTCGGCGCCGTCCCTCCCGACGCGCCCGTATCGGTCGAGGGAAGGACCTCCGGCATCCTGGCCTCGGCGGCCTCGGCCCATCCCCTCCTGCGCTTCGTCGACTGGTCCGGGGCGAGGGCCGAGTCCGGTTTCGCCTATCGCGTCGCCGAGGGAGCCGACGTCGTCGCCGCGATCGGCGGCAAGGCCGCCGTCGTCGCCTGGCGCCGGAACGGGTACCGCGCGGCCGCCTTCGGGGTCGACCTCGTCGATTCCGACCTGGGCCTGAAGAGCGCCTTCCCGGTCTTCCTCCAGAACTTCATCCAGTGGTGCGTGCCCCGCGCCGACGACCAATCGATGTACACGCTGGTCGCGGGCGAGGCGGCCAGGCGGGCGGAGGGCGCTTCCTTCGAGGTCGAGGGAGCCGCCGTCTCCCGCGACGGATCGGTCGCCGTCATCGACGCCCCGGAGGCCGGCTTCTTCGCGTGGCGCCGCCGCGGCTCGAGCGGCGCGCTCGCCGTCAACGTCCCCGCCGGCGAGCTCGACGCCGCTCCCCGCCATATCGACGCGGCCCGCGAGGGCCGCAGCCCCGCCTCGGCCGAGATATCGCTCGAAGTCCCGCTGAGGACCCCGCTCGTCCTCCTCTTCCTGATCTGCGTCGCGGCCGAGTGGTTCCTGTGGCGGGGCCTGCCGCTCCGAAGGGAGCTTGGAGAGGGCGCCAGGCCCTCCGCCGTCCTGCGCGGCGCCTGCGCGGCCGCCGCCCTCCTCGCGCTCGCGGGGATATCGCTGCCCCTGCCCACCAGGGAGCGGTCGGTCGTCGCGCTCATCGACGCGTCGAGCTCGATGGGCGCCGAGAGCCTCGAGGCCTCGCGCGAGGCGGCGCTCTCGCTGATCCGCTCGCTCGAGAAGCGCGACCGGGCCGGCGTCGTCGTCTTCGCCGGCAGGCCGGCGGTCCTGGCGCGGCTCGACCGGCCGGAGCTGACGGCCGCCCTCCTGGGCTCGGCCCGGCTCGAGGCCCCGTCCCCCGACTCGACCGACCTCTCGGCCGCCCTCGCCGCCGCGACGGCCCTGGCCAGGGAGGGAGCGGGCGAGAGAACCGTGTACCTCTTCAGCGACGGCCGCGCCACCTCGGGCGGCCCTCCCGCGGGGCGCGCCCTCGGCCGCTCGGGCGTGTCGGTCAACGTCGTCGCCTCGGGGCGGCCGGCGGCCGGCCTGGTCTCCGAGGGCCTCACGGTCCCCGAGACCGTCCTGCCCGGCGAGCGGGTGCTGGCCACGTGGCGCCTCCGCTCGGACTCGGCGCTCGACATCGGCTACGCGATCAGCGTCGACGGCAAGGCGGAGGCGCGCGGCGAGGCGACGCTCGCCGAGGGCGCCAACGAGATCGTCCTGGATATCCGCGCGGGAGAGGGCGGGCGGCGCCGCGTCGAGGTCGAGGCCTACCGCGAGGGGCAGCTCCTGCCCGATGCGGGGGCCGGCGCCTTCCTCTCCGTGGGCGGCGCCGCCCGCGTCATCCTCGCGTCGGGCGAGGGGGGAAGGGGGCGCTCGCCGGTGGCCGCCGCCCTCTCGGCCCAGGGGGCCCGGGTCGACTCCGGCGGCGCTCGCGTCCTTCCCGACTCGACCTCCGGCTACGCCGACTGCTCGGCCGTGGTCCTGGACAACGTCTCGGCCCTCGAGATGACGGAGCGCCAGCAGTCCTCGCTGCAGGAGTACGTGGGCGGCGGCGGCGGCCTCCTGGTCATCGGCGGCGAGTCCTCGCTCGGCCGCGGCGAGTACTACGCGACGCCGCTCGAGGACATGCTCCCGGTAGAGACCGACACCCGGCAGCGCCTCCTCTTCACCCGGGCCAAGCTCCTCTTCGTGATAGACCACTCGGGCTCGATGTCCGACGAGGTCGGCGGCACGACCAAGCAGCTCGCGGCCATGCGCGGCGTCATGGCCGCGATTCCCGAGCTCAGCCCCCTGGACGAGGTCGGGATCATGAGCTTCGACACCGAGGCCGCCTGGGACCTTCCCTTTACCCCCGTCGGGGAGACGGAGAGGATCCGCGCGGCTATCTCCTCGGTAAACAAGGGAGGAGGCACGAACCTCTCGGTCGCCATGGAGGAGATCATCCGGGCCTTCGGCGAGCCCGGCCCGACCAAGCGGCACGCGGTCATCCTAACCGACGGCCTGACGCCGACCGCCGATTTCCGAGGCCTCGCCTCGCGCCTCTCGTCCAACGGCGTGACCGTCTCCACCATCGGCATCGGGGAGGAGATCGACGATGAGCTCCTCTCGAATATCGCCGAGTGGTGCGGCGGCACCTTCTACCGGGCCGAGCTCGACCAGATCCCGGCGGTCATCGACAAGGAGACCGTGCGCATGACGCGCGACCTCATCCAAGAGGGCCGCATCGAGACGAGGATCGCCTCGCCCTCTCCCGTCGTCGAGGGACTGGGGCCGACGCTCCCGCCCGTGTCGGGCTACCTCATCACGACGGCGAAGAGCCTCTCTACGGTCCTCATCGAGGCGCGCAGCCCCCTGTCGCCCGATAAATGGGATCCCCTGCTCGCCACTCGGCGCTACGGCGCGGGAAAGGTCGCGGTCTTCGCCGCGGACTCCGGGCGCCGCTGGCTTTCCGCCTGGTCGGGAACCGCGGCCTACAACCGCCTCTGGTCCCAGGCCCTGCGCGCCGTCGTCCGCGCCGCCCCCGATCGCGGCCTCCGCGCCTCGGCCACGGCCGAGGGGGGCAACGCCCGCGTCGTCGTCGAGGCGATCGGCGAGGACGGGAGGTCCCTCTCGGGACTCAGGCTCGTCGGGCGCTCGACCGACGAGGACTCCGCTCCCTTCTCCCTGGAGGAGACCGCCCCCGGCCGCTACGAGGGCTTCGCCCCGCTCTCCGGCCCGGGCCTCCGAGGCTTCGAGGTACGCGATCCGATCTCTGGATCCTGGTCCTCCGCCTGGGCCTGGAACCCGCCAGGCGCCGAGCTCTCGCGGCTCGGCCCCGACGAGACCGCGCTCTCGCTCGTCGCGGGCTCCTCGGGCGGAAGGCGCTACGATCTCGGCGCCGTCGCGCCCCCTCCCGCGCCCCTCCGGTGGACGAGCGCGCCGCTGCGGACCTTCTTCACGGTCCTGGCCCTCTTCCTCCTCCTCGCCGACCTCTACGTCCGCAGCACCATGCTCGGCAGGCTCAAGGCGGCTCGGGCGGCGGTCCTGGCCTGGTGGAACCGGCAGAGATCGACGGCCGATTCGATCAGGTCCCTCCAGTGGGAAGAGGCCGCCCCCGCCTCGGCCGCGAGCGACGAGGCTTACGAGCGGACGCGGCGAAAGCTCGCCGCCCACGTCTCGCGACGGTCCGGCCTTACGGTCGGGGAGGAGAAGGGCGATGAGTGAAGCGGGGACGAGGAGGCGGGCCGCGGCGGCCGTCGCGGCGGCGCTGCTCATGGGATTCGCCGCCCAGGCCCAGGAGGCGGCCGGCTGGCTCGTCGCCGGTCCCTTCGACGCTTCCGGGACCGACGGCGTCGCGGGCGGCCTCGACGTCGACTACCTCGCCTCCTCGGGCATGGCCCGGGAGGGGGAGGCCGGCGCGCGCCCCTCGGCGATCTCCGCGGAGGGCGAGCTCTCCTGGAAGGACGCGGGAGCGGCCGGACGGGCGGACGGGGTCGACTTCATCGCCGCCTTCGGCGCGGTCGAGAATTCGGTCGCATACGCCTTCGCGACCTTCCGCTCCGCCGCGGCCGTCGAGTCGGTCATGCGCATCGGCTCGGACGACGGCGTGAAGGTCTGGCTGAACGGCGAGCTCGTCTTCGGCCATCACGTCAACCGCTCCCTCGTCGCCGGCGAGGACGCCGCGCTCGTGCGGCTCAAGGCGGGCGAGAACCGCCTCCTGGTCAAAGTCGGCCAAGGCTGGGGCTCCTGGGGATTCAGCGTCCGCTTCGCCGATCCCGCGCCCGAGAGGAGGGCGGCCGCCGGGATCCGTCCCTCATCGCTGACTATCTGCCTCGACGAGGGCGCGGCGAGGCCCGGCGGGCTGCTTTCCGGCGTCGTCATGACCTCGCCCGCCGCCATCCTCGAGGGGAGCGCCGGGATATTCCTCGAGGACTCGTCGGGCAAAAGGCTCGCCTCGGCGACCGCGCCGATCTCGGGCAGGTTCTCGATGCACGTTCCCGCGGGCGCCCCCGAGACCTGCCTGATCCGAGCCGAGGGCGCGGGCGGGGCGGCCGGCCTCCGCTCGCGCCCGACGCGCGTCGTCGTCGGAGATCCGGACTTGATCGCGCGCAAGGCGATCGTCGCTGCGAGCACGGCCGCCTCAGTCATGACCCAGGGAAGCAGAGCCTCCCGCGGCGCCTGCCCCGATCCGGAGGCCACGCTCCGCTTCTTCGTCTCCGAGATCGAGGGAAAGCTGCCCGAAGGACTGAAGACGCGCGAGTCCTCCCTGCTCGCGCTCGGCGATGCATATGCCGTTGTCGACGGCAGATCTCCGCTCCGAGGCCTGCACCGCTACGCCTACCGCTCGGCCCTCGACGGGAGCGTCCAGCCCTACAGCCTCTACGTCCCGGAGGGCTACGACCCCGGCAGGCGCTACGGCCTGGTGGTCGCGCTCCACGGGGCCCAGGGCAACGACTGGGACATGGCCGCCTCGATCGCGCTCGCCCAGCCCGGGGACATGCTGATCGTCGCGCCCTACGGCCGGGGCGACCTGGGCTGGTCGGCCTCGGGCGAGAGCGACGCCATCGACGTGCTCGACCTGGTCTCGGGCTTCTACTCGATCGACCCCGATAGAGTCTACCTGACGGGCCGATCGATGGGAGGCTTCGGGACCTGGAGGCTCGGCCAGCTCTACTCCTCGCGCTTCGCCGCCATCGCGAGCTTCGCGGGCTGGACGAGCGCCGAATCCCTGGAGAATCTCGTCAACACTCCCGTCCTCATCGTGCACGGCGACATCGACGACGTCGTTCCCATCGACGAGGACCGGGTCGCCGCCGACGCCCTCGCGAAGCTCGGCGGGAACGTCCGATTCGACATCCTCCCGGGGACGGGCCACGACGCCATGGGCGCGTGGATGCAAGAGGGAGGGCCCGAGCGCCTCCTGGCCTGGCTGCGTCAATGGAAGCGCGATCCCTGGCCGGGTAAGGTGAAGGCTAGGACGGACCGGGCCCGCTACGGCCGGCACTCCTGGGTATCGATCGAGGACCTGGCCAAGCCCCAGTCGATCGCCGCCCTGAACGCGGAGATACTGGACTCGAGGCATGTCCTCGTCGAGACCGAGAACGTCTCGGCCTTCTCGCTCGACCTCGGGCATCCGAAGCTGGCGGCGGAGGGGAGGATCCTCATCCTCGCCGACGGCGTGAACCTGACCGCCGACGCCCGCTCTCCCCGCGCCCGCTTCGAGCTGGGACCGAAGGGACGCTTCCGGAGCGCCGATCCCGAGCCCGAGGGCCCGGACGCGAGCGCGCCGAACCTCGGCGACGGGATCGCCTCGCTCTACGCCCGAAGCCTCTGCGTCGTCTACGGAACCATGAAGGCCTCGCGCGCCGCCGTGAACGAGGAGGCCGCCCTCGCCTTGGCGGGATGGGACAGCTCGGGCCTCCTCGCGAGCGGCGCGAGCCTGGGCGATATCCCCGTGATCCCGGATACCGAGGTCGACGCCGCCCTCATCGCCTCGCGGTCCCTCATCCTCGTCGGAGGGGCGGACGAGAACTCGGTCCTGGCGCGGATCGGCCCGAGGCTGGCGGCGCCGATGGGGAAGGGCGACCCCGTCGTGCTGGGGAGGAAATTCCCCAAGGCCGGCATGATACAGGTCTGCCCGAACCCGGAGGCTCCCGGCCGCCTCGTCTGCGCCTTCGACCTCCCCTTTACCGGCGACAGGGTGACCGGCTACGCGGCCGGGCTGTCGATAGCCCTCAGGTCCTTCGGCTCGAGGTCCGGGATCGGCGGCTTCTCGACGCCCGACCTCGTCGTCGTCGACGCCTCGAAGGGGACGATCTGGTCGGGCTCCTTCGACCGCGGCTGGCGGAAGCTGACCGAGCTGTACTCGAGCGGGACCTCGCGCTAGGGCCGGCGCTATCGCGCGGCGAGCCCCATCCTCGAGCAGAATTCGCCGAGGACGTCCTCGAGGTCGGGCTTGCCGATCTCCTGGAGCTCGTAGCCGACCTTGACCGTCGGCTTGCGGATCTCGACGATCCGGTTGAGGTCGATGGGAGTCGCGATGACGACGGTGTCGCAGTCGGTCCGGTCGATGGTGCGCTCGAGGTCGCGCACCTGCTCCCCGCCGTAGCCCATCGCGGGCAGCAGTGTGCCGATGCCGGGATAGGCGGCGAAGGTGCCGGCCAGCTTGCCCACGGCGTAGGGCCGCGGGTCGACGAGCTCCGAGGCCCCGAACTTCCGCGCGGCGACGACGCCCGCCCCGATCCTCATCCTGCCGTGGGTCAAGGTCGGCCCGTCCTCGACGCAGAGGCACCGCTTACCCTTGATCAGATCGGGCCTGTCCACGCTGATGGGGCTCGCCGCCTCGATGACGACGGCATTCGGGTTGACTGAGGCGACGTTCTCGCGGACGGCCTGCACCTGATCGGGCGAGGCCGAGTCGATCTTGTTGATCACGACGGCGTCGGCCATCCGTAGCGAGGCCTCCCCGGGGTAGTACGAGAGCTCGTCGCCGGCCCGCAGGGGGTCGGCCACGGTGATCATGAGGTCGGTCGCGTAGAAGGGGAAGTCGTTGTTCCCCCCGTCCCAGAGGATGACGTCGGCCTCCTTCTCGGCCTCGCGCAGGATGGCCTCGTAGTCCACTCCCGCGTAGATGACGTTGCCGCGGCGGCACACGATGCCGAGCGGAATCCCGATCAGGGCGAAGACGAAACAGCTCAGGGCCGAGGCGTTGCGCGAGTGATGCTCGATGCGGGCGTTGATGAGCTTCTCGTGCGCGAGCGCCGCCTCGTAGCGGGTGTTGAGATCGTTCGCCTCGGCCAGAAGGTCCGCGTGTTCCTTCTCGAACTTCAGTTCCTCGCGGCGGGCCGGCGCCGAGGGAGAGCGGAGGCGGATCAGCTCCTGGCGCGCCTCGCGCACTTGGCGCGAGAGCGCGTCCTCGGCCTTCGCCAGCGCCTGCTCCTCGTCGCGGCACTTCGGCAGGGCCG
>CAYPHO010000020.1:0-8547 GCA_964410245.1 uncultured Treponemataceae bacterium
GCGCGGATCCTCGCGAAGTCCCTCAACTGCGAGAAGGGGCCGTCCGCCAAGCCCTGCGGGGTGTGCCGTTCCTGCGTCGAGATCGCGCGCGGCTCCAGCCTCGACGTCATAGAGATCGACGGCGCCTCCAATACCTCGGTGGACAACGTCCGGCAGATCAAGGACGAGGTGCTCTTCCCGCCGAACGGCGGACGGTACAAGGTGTACATCATCGACGAGGTCCACATGCTCTCGAACAGCGCATTCAACGCGCTGCTCAAGACCATCGAGGAGCCGCCGCCCTATATCGTCTTCATCTTCGCCACGACCGAGCTCCACAAGGTCCCCGCCACCATCAAGAGCCGCTGCCAGCAGTTCGCCTTCCGGCTCTTCAAGGCCGACCTGATCCGCTCCCTCCTGGCCGAGGCCGCTTCCGAGCTCGGCGTCGAGGCCGAGGACGAGGCCCTCCTGTGGATCGCCAAGGAAGCGCGGGGATCCCTGCGGGACGCCTACACGCTCTTCGATCAGGTCGTCTCCTTCGCCGAGGGCGCCATCACCTCGGCCTTGATACGGGACAAGCTGGGCCTGACGGGCCTCGACTCGCTTGGAGAGCTGTTCCGCGCCTTCGCCTCGGGCGACGCGGCGGCGGCCCTCGCGGCCTTGGCCGGCATCCTCGAGCGCGGCGTATCGGCGGAGCAGCTCGCCTCCGAGGCTGCGGACTATTGCCGCTCGCTCCTCCTCATCAAGTGCGGGATCGACAAGGCGGACATCCTGGGAGCCCCGGCCTCGGCCTTCGACGCGCGGGTCCTGGCCGCCCTGGGCCCGGAGCAGATCGAGCGCGCGCTGGCCCTCCTCCTCGCGCTCTACCGCGACCTGCGCTACACCGTCGACCAGACCTTCGAGCTGGAGCTGGCGGCGACGCGCCTCTGCCGGCTGCCCGAGTACGTCTCGGCCGCGGAGCTGTCGAGGGCCGTCGGCCAGCTCAGGCGATACGTCGCCGGCGAGGGCGGGGCGGCGGCGGGCGCGGCAATGAGCGCGGCACCTCGGTCGGCCGCGCCCGACGGCGAAAAAAAAAAGCCCTCGGCGGGATTAGGGACTAAGCTGCCCCCGGGCCTGGACGAGGCCTTCGGCAGCCTCGCCGCCGCCGCGGCGGCGGCCGAAGCCGAGAAAGCCGCGTCCGCGCCCGCCTCGACCGGCGCGACGGGCGCGGAGCGTACGGCGGCCGCCGCGCCGCCGCGACGCGATCCGCCGACCTTGCGCGATCCCGAGGGCGACGCCGCCTCCGAAGAGGGCTCCTTCGAAGAAGGCTCGCCCGAGCCCGACGGCGCCGCGCCCCTCGCCCATCCGCTGCGCGGTCCCGTCATCGAGGCGCTCGGCCGCTCGAGCCCCCTGCTCAAGACCGGGCTCGCCTCGTCGCTTCCCTGGAGGGAGGAGGGCGGCAAGCTCGTCATACCCTTCCGATCGGGGATGGAGGAGAGCGTCGTGCGCGGCAGCGTCGCCGACATCGCCGCCAAGGTATCGGAGCTCGCGGGACGGCAGCTCAAGGTCGAGCTTCGCGTAGAGGCCGGCCCGCCCGACCGCTCGGCGGCCGCCGCGCCGTCGGCCCGGGACGGCGCCGTCGGGGACGCGGCCGCCATCGTCGAGAGGGTGTTCAGGGGAACGCGCGTCGCCGCGACGGGAAAGGGAGAGAGGCTGTGAACTTCGCCGAGATCATGGAGATGCTGCGCAATCCGCAGGCCGTCCAGGCCAGGATCGCCGAGCTCAAGGAGAAGACCGATCGAGTCCAGGCCGTCGGCTCGTCGGGCGGGGGCATGGTCAAGATCACCCTGAACGGATCGCTCGATATGATCGCCTGCGAGATCGCTGCCGAGGCCGCGGCCGATATCGGGCTCCTTCAGGACCTGGTGCGCGCCGCCTACAACGACGCCTCGGCGAAGGTTAAGGAGGCGGTGCAGGCCGAGCTCTCGGGCCCGGGGGGCATGCCGATCCCGCCCGGCCTCTTCGGGGGCTCGTAGTGCGGGCCCTCGAGGAGCTCGTCGGACTCCTCACCCGCCTGCCGGGCATCGGCCGGAAGAGCGCCCTTCGCGTCGCCTACCACCTGCTCAAGTCCGACGGCGCGCTATCCGAGGCTCTCGCCGAGAAGATCCGCGTCCTCAAGTCCTCGATATCCTTCTGCTCGATCTGCGGGTCGTACACCGAGTCCGATCCCTGCCCGGTCTGCTCGTCGTCGGGACGGGACCGCGGCCTCGTCTGCGTCGTCGAGCAGCCGCAGGACGTCCTGACCATCGAGGCCTCGCGGGAATACCGCGGCGTCTACCACGTGCTGGGCGGGCTCATCTCTCCCCTCGACGGCGTCGGCCCCGAGGACCTGCGCATGCGCGACCTCGCCGCGCGCGTGGCCGAGGGAGGCGTCGCGGAGGTCGTCGTGGCCACCAATCCAACCGTCGAGGGCGACACGACGGCTCTTTACGTCAAGAAGCTCCTCGAGGGCACCGGCGTCCCCGTGACGCGGCTGGCTACCGGCATCCCCGTCGGGGGCGACCTCGAGTACGCCGACCGCTTGACCTTGGCCCGTTCCTTCCGCGGCCGCACCAAGCTTTAATCCGATCTTCCCGTCCTCCCCTCCGCGGGCCCGAGCCGGACCCAGCGCGATTCGGCGCGCCGTGCGGGGCTTGACGGCGTCCCTAGGCGAGTTTATATATACTGCAGAAGCTACAGTATGTATTAACTCGCGGCGCGTTCGCCGCGTCCCGGCCTTCGCCGGGGATCGGAGAGGGCATGACCGATTGGAATCCGAGAGATTACCTCGCCTTCGAGGCCGAGCGGACGCGCCCTTCCCGCGATCTCGCGGCGCGGATCGCGGTCGAGCGGCCCGCGGATATCGTCGATATCGGCTGCGGGCCGGGGAACAGCGCGAGGGTCCTTCGAGAGAGATGGCCCGAAGCGGCGATCCTCGGCCTGGACAACTCCCCGGCTATGGTCGAAAAGGCGCGGAAGGATTATCCCGAGGGCAACTGGGTCGTGGCCGACGCGGCGGCATTCGACGCGCCCGAGGCCTACGACATCGTCTTCTCGAACGCGGCCATACAATGGATCCCCGATCATCAAGCGCTCATCCCGCGGCTCTTCGGCGCGCTGAGGCCTGGAGGGGCCTTGGCAGTCCAGGTCCCGGCCTTCGAGCGCATGCCGATACGCGACGCCATCCGCTCGGTCGCGGAGTCGGCGCGCTGGAAGTCCGCGACGGCGGGATGCGCCGACGGTTTCGCCTTTCATGACCTCGGCTATTACTACGACCTGCTTTGCCGGGAGGCATCGAGGATCGACGCGTGGGAGACGCTCTACTCGCACGTCATGCCCTCGCGCTCCGCGATCGTCGAGTTCATCCGCAGTACGGGCCTCCGCCCCTACCTGGACGCCCTGCCGGGCGACTCCGAGCGGAAGGCCTTCCTCGCCGACCTGGCAATCGAGGCGGAGCGCGCCTATCCCGCGCGCGTCGACGGGAAGGCCCTCTTTCCCTTCGACCGCCAGTTCTTCATCGCGTACAAATAAAAAACGGCCAGCCCATAAGGGCTGGCCGCCGCGCCGCGCGCTTGGGGGATCACTGGAGGAGCTGCAGCACTTGCTGGGTCTTCTGGTTGGCCTGGGCGAGCATCGCGGTGCCGGCCTGGGACAGGATGCGGTTCTTGGTGTAGCCGACGATCTCGTTGGCCATATCGGCGTCCCTAATACGGCTCTCGGCTGCCTGGAGGTTCTCGGCCCCCACGTCGATGCCGCGGACAGCGTGCTCAAGGCGGTTCTGGTAGGCGCCGAGGTCGGCGCGCTGCTTATTCACCTTCTTGAGGGCCTCGTCCAGGGTGCCGATGGCGCGGTTGGAACCGTCGGGCGTCTCGTACGTTATGATCGTATTGTCGCCGATGTTCTTCACGCCCAAGGCCTTTGAGGTCATCGTGCCGATGTACACCTGCACCCGCTGATCCATGTTGGCGCCGATCTGGAACCACATCGAGCCGGTGATCATGTTCTCGCCGTTATCGCGGGCGAACCTTCCGGTAAGGAGGTTCATGCCGTTGAACTGGGCGTGGCTGGCGATCCGGTCGATCTCGTCGACGAGCTGGCTGACCTCGACCTGGATCTGCATCCGGTCCTCCGCGCTGTAGATGCCGTTCGAGGCCTGTACCGCGAGCTCGCGGAGCCGCTGGATGATGTCCTGCGACTCCTGGAGGTAGCCTTCCGTCGCCTGGATGAACGAAATGCCGTCCTGCGCGTTCTTCGACGCGCGCTCGAGGCCGCGGATCTGGCTGCGCATCTTCTCGGAAACGGCGAGCCCGGAGGCGTCGTCTCCCGCGCGGTTGATCCTCATCCCCGAAGACAGTTTCTCCATCCCCTTGTTGACGTCGTCGTTCATGGTCCTGAGAGAACGGTCCGCGAACATAGCGCTCAGATTGTGATTAATGATCATGCCTTACTCCTTTCATGGCTTGCGGGAGCCCCTCGGGGCTCCCCGGCTTCCTTGCCGGCTGATTGCGCGCCGGTTCCGCTCGCGTCCTCCGCGATTCCCTTCCGCGGCGTCGACGCTGGGGCGCCCGGGCGGCAGGCTGGGCCGACCGTCCGGGCGTTCCTTCACTCCGAATATCGTCAGCCCCCGGGCGCGCTTTAGGGAAAACCGCGGCCTCACGCGCCGAATGCTCCGCCCGGGGCCCGGCGGGCCGTAGGCGAGGCGCGCGCCGCGATGCTAGACTTCCGCCGGATGCGAGCATGACGGTACGAAAAATCATGGAAGTCCTCGAGGCCAGGATGGCCGCGGGGGATGATCTACTCGACCTGGAAGTCGGCGCGGCCTGCGGCGCGGACCTCATGAGCGACGTGATGGCCTTCGTCAAGGAGAGGGTGGTCCTCCTGACGGGCCTCGTGAACCCGCAGGCGATACGGACGGCCGACCTCCTCGACATCAAGGTCGTCGTCCTGGTCAGGGGCAAGTGCCCCACCAACGACCTGGTCACGATGGCCAGGGAGAACGGCATGGCCCTGCTCTCCACGAGGTACTCGATGTTCCTCGCCTGCGGCCGGCTCTACGAGGCCGGCCTGCGCGGCGGAGGGGTACGGGAAATAGACTAGGGGAAGCGGGCCGTGAAACTGCGCTTCGAGGTCGGGGGCGAGGACTTCTCGCTCGCCGGCAAGGCCTCGTCCGAGCTCAAGCGGGCGCTCGGCCGGCTCGGGGTGGCGCCGGAGCATATACGCAGGGCGGCGGTGGCGATGTACGAGGCCGAGATCAACATGGTAATACACGCCGGCGGCGGCATCGCCGAGGCCGAGATCCTGGCGGACCGCGTCTCGATGACCCTGACCGACGCGGGGCCCGGGATACCCGACCTCGGCCTCGCCATGACCGAGGGCTGGTCGACGGCCTCCGAGCGCTATCGAGAGCTCGGCTTCGGGGCGGGCATGGGGCTGCCTAACATCAAGCGCAACGTGGACGAGATGTCCGTCGAGACCGGCGTCGGCGAGGGCACGCGGGTCTCGATAGTCGTCCTCTTCGGCGGCCCGTCGGAGGGAGGCGGATCGTGAGCGCGGAACTCTTCCATTCGGTCCGGCTCGACCCGGAGAAGTGCGTCGGCTGCACGACCTGCATCAAGCACTGCCCGACCGAGGCGATCCGCGTCCGCGACGGCAGGGCCCGCATCATCGAGGAGCGCTGCATCGACTGCGGCGAGTGCATCCGGGTCTGCCCTCACGGCGCCAAGCGGGCGGTGTCGGACCCCTTCTCGATCATCGACGGCTTCAGCCGCAAAGTGGCGGTGCCGGCCCCGACCCTCGTCAGCCAGTTCGAGCGCTCGAGCGTCGACCGCATACTCTCGGGCCTCCTGAAGCTCGGCTTCGACGAGGTCTTCGAGGTCGCCGAGGCGGCCGAGCTCGTCACGGCGGCGACCAAGGCGCTGATCGCCGGCGAGGAAGGCGCGCGCGAGATGCCGCGCCCGATCATATCGAGCGCCTGCCCCGCCATCGTGCGCCTGGTGCGCCTGCGCTTCCCCAGCCTCCTCCGCCACCTCGCGCCCATACTTCCCCCGATGGAGGTCGCCGCCCGCATCGTCAAGCAGCGGATCCACGCGGGAGCCGAGGGCGTCGGCGTCTTCTTCATAACGCCCTGCGCGGGCAAGGTCACCGTCACGCGCTCGCCCCTGGGCTACGCCTGCTCGGCCCTGGACGGCGTCATCGGCCTAAGGGACATCTACCTGCCGCTTCACGCGGCGATCGGCGAGGAGCCGCCGCTTCCCCTGGCGCGCGCCAGCCGGCTGGGCCTCGAGTGGGCCAGGAACGAGGGCGAGGCCGAGTCCCTCGGCGAGCCGAACTCCATCTCGGTCGACGGGATCGGCAACGTCATCGCGCTGCTCGAGGAGCTCGAGAACGGCAAGCTGCGAGATCTCGACTACGTCGAGGCCCTCGCCTGCCCGGCGGGCTGCCTGGGCGGGCCGCTAACGGTCGAGAATCCCTACGTCGCGAAGGCGCGGCTCCGCAAGCTCGAGGCCGAGGCTCCCTCCGGCGGCGCCTCGATCCGGCCCTACGAGCCGCCCCCGCTCCGGGCCCTGCTCTGGACCGAGGACCTCCGGGCGCGCGGCGCCCTCGCGCTGAGCCCCGACTCGAGCAAGGCCTTGAAGATGATGGAGGAGATCGAGGAGACCGTCGCGAGCCTGCCCAGCCTGGACTGCGGCGCCTGCGGCTCCCCGACCTGCCGCGCCCTGGCGGAGGACATCGCGCTGGGGAAGGCGAGCGTCTTCGATTGCGTGCTGCGCATGCGCGAGCGCCTCAGGGAAATTTCGGAAGAGCGGCTCTAGGAAGCCGCCCTTTTAGTTCGTCGCGGATAGGCCCGTCGGCGCTTCCGACTCCCGATCCTGGGCCGAGGGAAGCTCTCCGAGCGAGAACTTCGATCGCGAGAAGAAGTAGAGGATCCGGTACCCGTCCTTCACGCGCCTCGCGACCAGGTTCCGAACGGCCTTGTCGCGCTCGCCGAGGGTCTCGAAGCGGCGGAGGCGCTCGCGCTCCCGGCCCAAGCCCACTCGCCAGGAGGCGCAGAGCGAGTAGGGAGCGTCGAGGACCGGCTGGCGATCATGGATCGTGTAATAGTGGATCCTGCCGTTCGTCCCGGTCCTATACAGGGTAATGATCATCTGCGCCGATTATCGGTTCCGAAGCGGGATCGCTTAACCTCGCGCCGATCGGGGGCGAGCGATTCGGCCGCGTCCTATCAAAAAGATCGGGGCCGGCCTTAAGGCCGGCCCCCTTGCCTGTGCCGCGTCGCCACCGAGCCTTCGCGTCGGCGCATGCTCGCGTGGTCGTTATCCCGCGGCGGGCAATGCCTTGAAAAAAGCATTCACGGGGCTCAATGCCCATCGTGCTTCCGCTGCTTCGCTTTCGGCCGGCATCCTCGGTCCGCTAGTCGCCGGACGAGGCCGGCCCGGCCCTCTCAGGCGGGGCGTCCATGAAAGGCCTCCTAGCGATCCGCTCCGGAATCGCGCCTCAAGGCTTCGATACCGGAACCGCCTCCTCCTCCCGCCGCTGACGTCGCCGCCGGAGGAGCTTTCGGGTATGCGAACCCGTTAACCTCTAGTAAAAAAGTACTTCCTGCCTGCGGCTTTTCAAGATGAAAAAGCGCGTCCGACGCGCTTTTTTACCGCTGCCGACCCGCATCTTCGGCATGGAAAATGCCCTGGGCGCGGCGTTCATTCAGTTTGACAAAGCATTGAAAGAACACTATATTTGGACACTATCCGTAAAGTGCCATATCGAGGAAAAGCATTGAAAAGCCTGCGCTTCATCGCGTTCCTTGGAGCGGCGGCGTCGAGATAAGGGGTTCGGTCTTGAATAAACGGGATTTCCCTCGAGTTCACTTCTATGATCAGGATTTCGTCGAGGTTTACGACCGGACCTGGGCATGGACCGCCGATTGCTGGGCGCAGGGCGGAAGCGGAACGCCGATAGAAAAGTCGAAGTACCTCCGATACGACGACTCCTCGGTCCTCGATATGATGGAGCAGGTCTTCGCTTCCTTCTTCCTCGTCTACTCGAATCGAATCTATCCGGCGGCGGCGGGCCTCGACGCGTTCTACGCCCTGCAGGAAAGCTCGGGCGCCATCCGCTCGCGCTACGACGCCGCGACCGGCAAGCCCATCTTCTCGAAGGACAATCCCGAGGGCTTAGGCCTCCCCCTCTTCGCCTGGGCCGAGTACAATCTCTTCCATAAGACCGCGAACAAGAAGCGCGTCAAGGACGTGATGCCGGCCCTCCAGCGCCATTGGAACTGGATCGAGTCGACCTTCCGGCGCGAGAACGGATTGTACGGCGTTCCCGTCTCCGCGACCGGCATGGAGAACTCGCCGCGAGGCAACGCGGTCTACCTCTCGGACTTCAACTCCGCGATGGCCATGAACGCCCTATACCTCTCCGCCCTTGGCGACATACTCAACGACAAGGAAGCCTCGTTCCAGTTCAAGCGCGCGTACTTCTCGCTCAAGACCAGGATCAATTCCCAGATGTGGAACGCCGCGGACGGCTTCTACTACGACCTCGACAAGA
>CAYPHO010000020.1:8557-9335 GCA_964410245.1 uncultured Treponemataceae bacterium
GCGCCCAGGTCCCCGTGAAGACCATCGGCGGCTACTGGCCGCTCATGGCCGAGATCCCCAACGAGGAGCGCTCGGAGCGCCTCATCGCCCACCTTCGCGATTCGGAGGTCTTCGGCACCGAGCATCCCTTCCCGACCCTGGCCGCGGACCAGAAGGCCTACGACAAGCGTGGCATGGGCTTCCGCGGCTCGGTCGTCCCGCCCTTCACCTACATGGTCATCAAGGGGCTCGAGAAGTACCACCAGCACGAGCTCGCGCGCGACTGCGCCATCCGCCACCTCTATTTCGTCCTCGACTCGATGCATCAGAACGGCGAGGACAAGGACAAGGACGAGTTCGGCGAGGGCAGGACGCACCACGACCGCAAGCCGACGGTCTGGGAGGCCTACCTGCCCCAGGGCGAGGGCAAGGCCGTCTGGCCCGACCGCAAGGACTGGCCCAGGCCCCAGCTCCTGGCCTACGCCGGGCTATCGACCGTCGCCCTGATGATAGAGAACATAGTCGGGCTGGCCATCTCGCTGCCGCGAAAGACCGTCGACTGGATCATCCCCAATCTCGAGATCATGGGCATCGAGAACCTCAGCTTGAAGCGGAACCTCGTCACCATCCTCTCCAACAAGTCCGGCCGCGGCTGGGAAATCCACATGGAGAGCGAGAAGCTGTACTACTTCACGATCAACGTGCTGGGCAAGAAGAAGAAGACCCTGCCCATCCCCTCGGGCAAGTGCTCGATGCTGATCGAGAAGCTGTGACGTGACCTCGACCGACAGAGAGGGCC
>CAYPHO010000020.1:9345-19778 GCA_964410245.1 uncultured Treponemataceae bacterium
AAGTGCTCGATGCTGATCGACAAGATATAGCCGAGACGGCGCCGCGATGCGCGCCCCTTCCCCCGAACGCCCTCCCGCCGCGGAGGGCTTCATCTTTTCTGCGCTCGTCCCGGGGACGGAACCTCTCGGCGGCCGCGCGCGGGGCGAAGAGGTTCCTTCCCCGGGGCCCCTTCTTCCAGAAGGCGGTATACTATGCCCGTTCTATGCTTGCACGGAGGTCGTCATGAGGAAGCTCGTCGTCGCGCTCTTCGCCTTCGCCTTGTCGAGCGGCGCTTTCGCCCAGGCCATCGTCGGTATTTCTTTGCCGGACGTAGCGACCTCGCTCTGGCCGCGTGAGCGGGACGCTATGTCCGCGCTCCTCGAGGAAGCAAGGCTGCAAAGTACTCGCGGATGAAGCCATGCGCGATGCCGCGCTCCAGGCCGACCAGATAAGGGCTATGGCCGAGATGGGGGGCTAAGGTCATCATAGTTGCGGCGATCGACCTGTCGGAGAGCCCGAGGCGCGTCCTCCTCGGCGGTAGCCCGACGGATATTTCCTCCGCTCGCTTGAGAGTCGGGCAGATGGAGATCCTGCAAGCCCTCGTCGACCGAGGGGCCGTCAGGATCATCGCCGATCAGTGGGTTGAAAACTGGGATCCGGCCCAAGCCCGGCGAATCGCGGAGAACGTCATCGCCTCGACGAAAGGCCTGTTCGACGCCGTCCTCGCATCGAACGACGGGACGGCTTTGGGGGCCCTCTCCTCGCTGGGCGATGCGGGCCTCGCGGGAAAGGTCCCGATCTCCGGGATGGACGCGACCGAAGCGGCCTGCAACTCGATCGCGAGGGGAGAGCTCAGCTTCACGGTCCTGAAGGATGTACGCCTCCTATCCCCGGCCGTATGCGAGATAGCCCTTCGTCTCGCCGGGGGCGAAGCCGTTTCCGATCTCGTCTTCGTATCCCTGTCGAATTATTTTCTCGATATTTACCGACTCGGATACATGCCCTGCAAGTTCCTGCCCCTTACGCTCATCACGAAGGACAACCTGAAGCAAACTATCGTAGATTCGGGCTTGCTGAGCTATGAGGCGGTCTACAAGGACGTCGATAACCCGCCGCCTCGATGATCGATAATGGGATACCGCCGATCCGAGCGTCCGCTCCGGCGCAATCTCGGCATCCCGCTATTCCTCGTATGACTTGAGTATCCTGCCGTAGGCGCCGTCCTCGATCATCGACTTCAGGGCCGCGTCGAATTCGGCCGCGAGGCTGGCGCCCTTCCCTTTCTTTGAGAAGGCCATATATGCCGGCGCCGAGGGAATGACCACCGGCGAAAGCTCCTTGATCAGATCAAGCTTCCCGAGCCTCTTCGCGGCGAACAGGACCGAGATCCGAGGCCCGATCATGATGTCGATGTACTTCGCCGCGAGCTTCTGGACATTCTGCCGATACTCGCCGACTTCCTCGATCCTCGCGAAGAGCCCCTTCGACATCGCCTCCTCGAATTCCGTCGAGAACCGGCCGCCCCGTATTATCCCGATCCTGAGCGAGGCGATCGCGCCGAGGTCTCCGTCATACCTTATGGCGGAATCCTTGAGAACGAACATGGCGACGGGCTGATCGATGATCGGCTCGGTCGGAAACGAGGCGAAGGCCTCCCTGTCCGCGGTCTTCGCCAGGGCGAAGAGCGCGTCCGCCTCGCCCGACTCCAGCATGGACAGCGCCCTGGCTCCCGGCAGGATGCGGATATCGATGGCCCGGCCCATGCGCTTGAAGGCCTCGATGGCTATTTCGGTCCCGATGCCGGCCGGCATCCCGTCTTGCTCGAAGGAAATCGGCTCGATGCCGGGCGTAACCAGGAGCAGGGCGCCGTCGGCGGCGAACTCCCGGGCGGGGAAAAGGAGGAGCAATGCTAGAAGGCGAATCGAAAGCCTTTCCATGAGGATCCTCCGGGGGCTAAGTCGGAGGCGGCTGGTTCCGCGCCGGAGGAGGGCGCGGGGGACGGCCGCCGTAAGGGTAAGGGCGGGAGCGCTCGCCGTCTTAGGCGTAGCCATCGAGCATAGAATAAGCCGAGGACGGATATGGCGGCAAGGACAGCGTCAGCCCTCCGGCGCCTTCTTGGGCGCGCCGCTCTCCGTCTGCGACACGATCGTGCCCGCGAGCATCAGCAGCCCTCCGATCGCCAGCCGGGCGGTCAGGCTCTCGCCCAGGATGATGATCCCGCCGACGGCCGCGAAGAGTGACTCCATCGACAGGATGATGGACGCGTGGGCGGGATGCGCGGTCTTCTGCGCGTAGATCTGCAAGGTGAAGGCTACGCCCGTCGACATGATTCCGCCGTAGGCGATCGGGACCGCGGCGGCGGCGAGGCCCGCGAAGGGAGCGGGCTCGAAGGCCAAGGCGCCGCAGAGGCTCATGGCCGAGCAGACGAGGTATTGGCCGAAGGCGAGCTCGAGGCCGTCCAGCAGGGAACCGAAGCGGGCGATGACCAGGATATGCGCGGTCCAGAAGAAGGCGCCGACGAGCTCGAGGCGGTCGCCCTTCGTCATCTTGATGCCTTCCTCGACCCCGAGGACGTACAGCCCAGCCAGTGCGACGACCGCCCCGATCCAGATGCGGGGGCCCGAGCGCTTGCCGAAGGCGAGTCCCGCTATCGGAACCAGGACGACGTAGAGGCAGGTAATGAATCCGGCGTTGCCGGCGGTCGTGGTGACGAGCCCGGCCTGCTGGAAGCTGGTGCCGAAGAACAGGACCATTCCCGCGGTGGCGGCGAAGGCCGCCTTCTTCCCCGCGCCCAGGCGCGGCCTGGTCCCGGGGCCGCCGGCCGCCGCCCGCCTGCGCGAGGCCGCGAGGAGGGGCAGGACGCTCAGGGCGCCCAGGGCGAATCGCGCCGCGTTGAACGCGAAAGGGCCCAGGCTTTCCATGCCCGATCTCTGCGCGGAGAAGGCGAGGCCCCATATCAGGGCGGTCAGGGTCAAGAGTCCGTTCGCGCGCAGCCGGCTCGCATCCATGGCCATGAAAGCTAGCCGCCCTTGAGCCGTCGAGGCAAGCCCCGGGCGGCGTTGACCCTGCGGCCCCGCCGCTCTACTATTAATCTGCGGGGTATGTATGGTCTCGAGGCTGGGCCGCGCGGCGCTTCGATCGCTCGATGAATTCCTGTACGGGCTCGGGTTCTTCGTCCGGGTGGTCGCCGAGTCCTTCCGCCTCGTCGCCCGCCGCAGGGTGGGGCGGCGCGTCCTCGTCCTGCAGATCCTCTTCACCGGCATCGAGGCCCTGGCCATCATCGCCGTCATGGCGGTGGCCATCGGCGCCGCCATCATCGGGATCGGCCATTCCCTTCCCGTCGACTTCGTGAAGAGCCAGCTCATGTACACGATCCTCATCATCGTGATCGCGAAGGAGCTGGGACCCCTGCTGACGGCCTTCATCATCATCGCGCGCTCGGGGACGGCGATCGCGACCGAGCTCGGCGGCATGGTCGTCTCGCACGAGATCGAGGCCTACGTCGCCGTCGGCGTCGATCCCATCTCCTACCTCGCGGCGCCTCGCTTCCTGGGCGTCCTCGTATCGATGATCGCGCTCTACATCTACTTCAACGTCTTCGGCCTCCTGGGGTCCTTCGCGGTCGTGCGGCTGTTCATGGACATCGGCGTCGGCGAGTACTTCCGGAGCCTCTTCGCGGCCCTCGCCCCGGGCGACCTCTTCCTCGGCCTGGCGAAGTGCCTCGTCTACGGCTCATTGATCTCGGTCGCCTCGCTGTACCGCGGATTCTCGGTCGAGCGCGCGATAACCGAGGTGCCGGTCGCCGGGATCAAGGCGGTCAGCTCGAGCTTCATGCTGTGCATCTTCGCGGAAGTCGTCATGGTCGCCGTTCAATACCTGGGATAGCGGATGGAAGGAAGCCCGATCATCGAGCTCCGCGGCGTCTGCGCAAGGCGGGGCGGCTACGAGGCGCTGGCGGAGGTGTCGATCTCCTCCGCCGAGGGCGAGGCGACCTTCATCATGGGCGGCGCGGGATCCGGCAAGTCCTTCCTGCTGAAGACCGCCGCGGGGCTGCTCCTCCCCTCCGAGGGCGAGGTCCTGTACAAGGGCCGTTCCCTCGCCAAGCTCTCCGGCCGGGAGGAAGCCGCCTTCAGGCGCGACTCGGGCTTCGTGTTCCAGGACGCGGCGCTCTGGGCGAACCAGAGCCTCTTCGAGAACATCGCCCTGCCCGCCCGCATGCACCGGCCCGAGTGGGGAAAGGCCGAGCTCGAGCGCGCGGTGCGGCGCGCCGCGGAATCCGCCGGCTGCTGCGACGATCTCGGCGTCAGGCCGGCCGAGCTCTCTTCGGGAGAAAGGCGCCTCATCGGATTGGCGCGGGCCCTCGTCCTCGACCCCGAGCTGGTGTTCATGGACGACCCGGCGGTCAATCTCGACGAGGAGGCGGCCGACCGCGTGCTGGGGCTGATCGGGGACCTGCGCAGGCGGGGCCGGAGCATCATCGCCGTCAGCTCGAGCTCGGACTGCGTGGCGCGCTTCGCGGACCGCGTGGTCGCGCTGAAGGACGGCCGCGTCGCCGCGGCGGGAAGCTACGACGAGGCTGTGGAATGGAGCGATCCCGCCGCCCGCGCCATCACCGGCAGGCTCAAGGGCCGCCTCGGCTCGCGGCCCTCCTGGGCCGCATCGCTCACGGGCGATTGGGCCAGGACGATCGCCGACGATTCCTTCGTCATCCCCGAGGACGAGGGCGGAAAGGACGCGGAATGAAATTCAGGATCAGGCACGCCGAGAAGATCGTCGGGCTCTTTATCGTCGCGGCGGGGCTGGCGCTGGCCGCCGGCGTGGTATTCCTGGGCGCTAACCAAAGGTGGTTCGCGAAGGACATCCGCTTCGCCACCCGCTTCTCCTCCGCCTCCGGCGCCCAGGCCGGCACGGCCATCATGATGCGCGGCTTCCAGGTCGGCAAGGTCGTCAAGGTCTCGCTCAACGATGAGAACGAGGTCGACGGCGATTTCGTCATCTTCGAGCAGTACTACCCCAAGGCGAGGGAGTACTCCGTACTGGAGCTCGTCACCTCGCCGCTCGGGATAGGCGGCGCCCAGCTCCTCTTCCATCCGGGCAAGGGCGGGCGGCTCCTCGAGGAGGGAAGCTTCGTGCCGCTCTCGGACAGTCCCGAGGGGCTCGACCTGATCGATCAGGGGCTAGTCGAGCTGCCGCTGAAGGACGATACGATCACCAGGCTCCTTTCCGGCATCAATCCCTTGATCGAGAACGCGAACAAGACGATCGTCACCATCAACCGGACCTTGACCGAGGTGAACCGCGCCCTCGCGGGCCAGAGCTCCGGCCCCGCGGGCAGGATCGTGTCGGATCTCTCCAGCGCGGCTTCCAAGGCCGACGCCATGATAGCCAACCTGTCCCGCCAGTCCGAGGAGCTCCTGGACAGCGTCAACGGAATCGCGGGGAGCATCGAGTCCTTCGCCTCGGAGATCGAGGATCCCACCGGCCTGGTGCCGCGCCTGCTCGACGCGAAGGGCTCGCTGAAGACCCTCCTCGACGACAAGAACGAGCTGTACGACCGGATATCGTCGAGCATCTCGGAGCTGCAGAAGTCGATCCAGAACATCCAGGGAATAACCGCCGCGCTGAGCCGCGAGATGCCCTCGATCTCCTTGACGATCGAGGAGGGCAGGACGGCGATAAAGCAGGCGCAGGACGTGCTGACCGGGCTTAAGAACAATCCGCTGCTGAAGGGCGGGATACCCGAGCGCCCGGAGCGGCAGCCGCTGGGCGAGAGCCTGCGCGAAGGGAGCTTCTGATGCGTATCGGGAAACCCGGCCACGGCCGGCCGGGAGCCGACCGCGCGCGCCGCGCCCGGCGTGCCGCGCTCGCGGCGGCGGCCCTGCTGTCCGCCGCCTGGTCCTGCTCCACGGCGCCGAAGCCGGTCGAGGCCGTCTTCGATACGAAGAACAAGGCGGCCGAGTACGCGAAGCTCGGCGACCAATACATGGCCGAGGGGCGCTACGCGGCCGCGCTCGGCTACTACGAGGAGGCCCTGTCCGCCGGGGCCTCGGTCGACGACCTGCCGGGCGTCGCGGCCTCGCGCGTGTCGATGGGCAGGGCCTACGCCGCCGCCGGGCAGCCGGACGACGCCCGGCGCGAGTACGAGTCCGCGCTCGAGTACGCGCTGATGGCCGGATCCGCCGCGGGCCGATCGGCGGCCACGGCGGGCCTGGGCGAGCTCGAGTACGCCGCGGGCCGGGTCGAGGCCGCGCTGGGGCTCTTCGAGGAGGCCGCCGCGCTCGCGTCCGGGGCCGGCGACGGCGGCAAGGCCCTGGCCATCGCGCTGCACGACCGCGCCGTGGCGAAGTCCGCGTTAGGCGACGCCGTAGGCGCCGGGTCCGACCTGGCCCAGGCCGAGGCGATCAACCGCAAGCTGAAGAGGTGGGCCGAGCTGGGATCGAACCTCTACGCGCGCGCGTCCGTCCTCGCCTCCGAGGGCGATCTCGAGGGCGCGCTGGCTTCGGCGAGGGAAGCGCTGGACGCGGACAAGCGCGGGGAGAACTCGCGGGGCATCCCGTCCGACCTCGCGGCCTGCGCGAGCCTGTCCTCGCGGCTGGGGCGGGACGCCGAGGCCTGGAGCTACTGGAGGCGCTCGTTCGAGTCCGCGCTGGCGGTCGAGGACGAGGCCGCGGTCCGCAAGGCCTTGGCGGCCCTCGCTGGCCTGTCGGCTGGCTTGGGGAAGGAAGCCGAGGGAGAGCGCTACGCGGCGATGCTGGCCAAGCTCGACGAGGCCTCCCGGGCGGCCGAAGGGGCGTCGGAAGGGGAGGACTAAAGCGGCCCGAAGGCGCGGCGCCCGGGGTAGGGCGCCTAGCTCGGCCCGATGACCGTCCCGACGAAGCTCCCGCCCTCGAGTATCCGCTTGAGGTTGGGGAGGTCCCTTCCGTCGGCGCAGATCACTTCAAGGCCCAGCTCGGCGGCCTTCCTCGAGGCGATGGGATCGAAGGGCGCGTTCTTGCCGGGGACCCACTCGTCGCCGACGATGGCGCGGAAGCCCGCCCAGGATATCGAGTCGAGGGGCTTCGCCTTCGGGTTGGCGCGCGGGTCATCGTCGTAGACCTTGGCGATGTTCGACAGGTTCAGGACGCGAGAGGCGCCGAAGCGCTCGGCCAGGAGCGTCGCGTCGAAGTCGGTCGAGAAGCCGGGCTTCCAGCCCGCGGCCACGAGGACCCGGCCCATGAAGATCGAGACCGCGGTCGGGTCGGTGACGACCTCTTGCGGGCACAGGGGGCCCATGACCGCCTTCACGAGCTGGGCGTTCAGCCTCGTGGCCATGATGCCGATCCAGTCCTGGGCTTCGTGATCCTCGAGGGATCCTCCCGCGTCGCGATAGGCGCGCTGCCAGGATCGCGCTGGGCCTCCGCCCCCGACGACGATGACCAGGCGCCTCTCGGCGTCGGCGGCGAGATAGTCCCTCGCCAGGGCCGAGAAGGACGCGAGATAGGCGCTATCGGGCCCGTCGGGCGCGACGATCGAGCCGCCGAGGGAAAGTACGGTCGTCATCATTGGCCTCCGGGACGATCATAGCCGCCCCCAAGGCCGAGGGTAAAGCCTGGGAACGGCGCGGGCTCGGGCCAGGGGCGCCTAGCGGCGGCCTCCGCGCTTCATCTTGCGCTCGTACATGGACACGTCCGCGGCCTTGAGGACCTCGTCGGCGTCCTCTCCGTCATCCGGGTAGACGGATACGCCGACGCTCGCGCCGATGGAGACGACCTCGCCCGACGGGAGCCGGACGGGCTCGGACAGTGCGGTCCTGACCTTCGTCGCGAAATGCGAGGCGTCCTCGCTCCTGGCGATATTGTCCAGGAGGACGATGAACTCGTCCCCGCCCATCCTGCCGGCGGTATCGGAATCGCGTATCGCGGCCCGCAGGCGCCTGGCGGTCGCCGAGAGGACCTCGTCGCCCGCATGGTGCCCGTAGCGGTCGTTGATGCCCTTGAATCCGTCCAGGTCGATGAAGAGGAGGGCGAATTTCCGCCCTTCTCGCTTCCCGCGCGCTACGGCGCCGCCGAGGCGGTCGAAGAACAGGGCCCTGTTCGGGAGCCCGGTAAGCGAATCGTAGTGGGCGAGCCGCTCGAGCCGCTCCTGCAGCCGCCGCCTCTCCGTGACGTCGCGCTTGACGGCGACGACGCGATGCGGCGTCCCGTCGGGTCCGGGAACCGGGGCGAGGGTGACTTCCTCGATGCGTTCCGCGCCGTCCGCGCCGGGGAAGGCGATCTCGCCCCTCCAGCTCTCGCCGCTCGCGGCGGCGCCCAGGGCCGACTCGGCCGCGCAGGACTCCGCGCCGAAGATGGCCGACCTGGTTCCCAGCGCCTCCGTCCGCGCGATGCCGGTAGTCTTCTCGAAGGAGGGATTCACGTACTCGGCCCGGCCATCAAGATCGGCGATGACGATCATGTCCGAGGCCGATTCGACGGCGACCAGGCGCGAGGCCAGCTGGGAGCCCCGCGCGAGGTCCGAGGCGATATTCAGCGAGAGCGCGATCATGAGCGCCGCGATGGCCGCGAAGGAGACCGCGTAGGCTAGGGCTTTCCTACGCCACTCGTCGAGGACGGTCGCGCGCGATTCCCCGACGATGACGACGAAGCCGCGCTCGCCCTCGAGCGCCGAATAGAGGTACTCGCGCGTCTCGGAGCGGACCATGCCGCCGGCCCCGCCGGATTCCGAGATCCCGGAGATGATCCGGCGGAGCTCCTCGTCCTTTTCCCCTGCGCCGAGGCTGCCGGCAGGTCCCGGCCGGCGCATGATGAGGCCGCCCTCGTCGCCCGCGATGGCCACGAATCTCCCGTTCCCGAGCGTCAGGGCGTCCAGCTCGCGCACGAAGATCGAGGCTTCCGCGCCGATCGCGTCGGTCGAGCCCGACTCGCCGAGCGCCGCGTCGATGCGTTCCGCCAGGAGGCGGCACAGATCGTCGGAAGAAGAGCCGACGCGCTCCAGGACGAGCCTGCGGGAATCGAGGATGTCCACGAGGAAGACGCCGAGCACCACGAGGGCGACCGCGGCGAACGAGGCTATGAGCCGCACTTGCGGACGAGCCAGGAGACCTTTCCTAGGCATCGAGCCCTCCACGCGTTCACGCGGGGATCGCGTTTCGCCCTTCGCGCCGTTCGAAGGCTCGGTTCGTCCCCTGTTTTATGATAGTTCCCGCGCCGCGCCGGCGCAAGCTCGGCGCGGCATTAGCAACCTGTTAGCTACTAGAACCCGCCGGAGGACCCGAAGAATCCGTCGTCCTCCGCGAATACCTCCCCGTCCGGCGATCTTTGGGCGTACAGCGCGACGATGTAGCGGTAGCGCGCGACCGAGGCCTCGAGCTCGGCCCGATCGGCCTGGACCTTGCGGATGAAATCCCCGGCGCTCAGTCCCTTGCGGATCTGGATATCCTCGAGCTCGGTCCCGTCGATGATCGCGGAAAGCTGGTCGGCGCGATAGTAGACCCGCTCGAACATGAAGAGGACCTTACGGATTTCCAGGAGGATCCCCGCCATCTCCTTCTTCTCGCGCAGGGTCCTCGCGTCGAGGGGCCGGATCGCCGTCCCTGCGCGATCCTCGTCCGACCATTTCCTGGGTATGGGCGAGGCCTTGAACCGCGCGTAGGCCTTGGCGAAGCGGGTCGACAGCTCGTCGTAGCGCTTCGCGTAGGCCGCGAGGGCCCTGGGCGCGTCGGCGCGGAACGCGGAGATCTCGCCGGTCATCCAGCGCTGCCCGAATTCGCCGATAGATGAGGTCCCGATCGGGAGATAGCCCAGGGCCTCGCCCGGCCGCTTCTCCGCGGCCTTCCCGGCGGGGACTTCGATCTCCGAGCTCCCGTCGCCGAGCGAGACGCTTCCCTCGGCGCAGGTCACGAGGACGGCCTGCCCGCCGTCGGGCCTCGAGTCGTCCATATTGATGGAGATGAATATCTCGAACTCGGTGCCGCGGACGGCCATGACCGCGCTGCTCGACGCGATCGACATCGTCCCGCCCGATCCCGCGATCTTCGCCACCTTGGATCCGATGGAGCCGGCGATCACGTCGATCTTGGTACGAGGCTGATTCTTCACCTTGTCGAGGTCGATATAGAGCGTCGAGCGCGCGCGGACGGTGATCGTGCCGTTCATGCCGCTGGCCCGCCCCATCGCGATGATCAAGAGCCCGTCGCTCGCGGTCTTGACGAGGTCGCCGGCCAGTACGGGATCGCCGATATTCGGGTCGGCGAGGGTCTTCCCCATCCTGACTATCGAGACGGCGCCCTCGGCATAGTCTACGCTGCCGATCTCCGGGGTCGCGAGCGCCCAAGAAGCGGCGGCGAGGGCGCACAAAAGCATTGCGAAGCACCAGCGTTTCATGTTCGAGGCTCCCTTGCGGGCCTTCCCGCGCCCTAGGCGCCGGAAGATCCGTGAAGCGCGGGTCGCGCTCGGGGCGCATTCCGCGTACGGGA
>CAYPHO010000020.1:19788-21007 GCA_964410245.1 uncultured Treponemataceae bacterium
GGCGAGGTGGGCTCGAACGACGGCGATCGGGCGAGCGCCGCGGCCCTCTCGCGGCTGAGCCTAGATCTTTATCCCGAAGAACCATTTCGGCCAGGCGGTAAAGCGCTCGCCGAACCAGGCGTCGGACCAGGAATCGCCGACCTTGCGATCCTCGGGCAGGTTGCCTCCGAGGGACTCGACGTCGATATCGACCCTGAGGCCGCCTACGATCTGGGCCCGCTTCCCGAACAGGGGAATGCCGGCCATGAGCCTGAGCGAGGGATAGGGATCGATGCTGTTCCAGGCGCTTCCGTCCTCCCAGGCCGACCGATAGGACGGCAGGGGGGCGATCGGCTGTACGGCGCAAAGATCGGCATCGAGGTTTATCCCGAATATCCGCGCCCGGGTTCCCAGGCCCGCGTAGGCGGAGAAGCGATCCCAGTCCGAGAACCACGCTCCGGCCGGGGCGGAAATGCCCATCGTCGTGAAGAGATACGGCGTTCCGGACTGCCATTGCGCGCTGAAGCTGTCGGTGAGCGGCTCGTAGAGGACGCCGAAGGAATCGACGCCGTTGCCCGCGATGTTCACGAGGCCGATTTGTATGCCGTCTATCTCGTCCGCGATGTTGATCAAGCCGACTTGGACGCCCTTGACCTTGCCGGCGACGTTGACTACGCCCGCCGCCTGGCCCCCGCTGACATCGTCGGCGATGTTGAAGACGCCCGCCGCCTGGAATCCGTCGATCTCGTCGGCGATATTGAAGACTCCCGCGGCTTGGATGGGCGCGAAAGCGTTTTCCGCGATGTTGAAAACGCCGGCGGCCTGTACGCCGTGGACGTTTTCGGCGATGTTGAAGACGCCCGAGCCCTGTACGCCGTAGACATCCTCCGCCATGTTGAAGACGCCGGCGGCCTGGACGCCGTGGATATCCCTGGCCATGTTGAAGACGCCCGAGCCCTGGGCGCCGTTCACGTCCCGGACCAGGCAGCCGACCGCTCCCGCCGCGAAGGAAACGTCGTAGTAGCCGAAGGGAGCGGACAGGCCCGGTACGAAGGACAGGAGGAAGGGCGTGTATCGAGCGTCGTCGCTCTCCGACTCGCCCTCGTTTTCCGATTCGGACTCGGCCTTTTCGCCCTCTTCGATTATCTCGACCTCGACCCTCACCTCGACATCTCCGGACGCGCTCGAGGCGCTTTCCGACTGCCAGTACTTGTCTCGGGCGGCGTCCAATACGTACTCT